>NZ_JAMYRN010000003.1:0-398703 GCF_040321435.1 Mesorhizobium sp. M0410 | reverse complement strand
AAGACGTTCCTCCATCACCGAACACTCTCTCCACGGCATCAACACCTCCCGGCAAAAACCGAAAAGTGTTACCTATGTGTCCGGTACAAATCGTCACCTATGTCTCGGGCCGCTCAAATAAGGTACTGAAATAACTAGTAAATCATGCATGTGTGGTAGCGCCCCCAGACGGCTCCAGCTGGAGCAAGGTCATTTCCATTGCTGCAGAGCGCCGGACTTCGCGTCGTTGCCGTCCAGAACCCACTGACCTCGCTTGCAGACGACGTCGCTGCCACTGAACGGGCCATCGAGGCCGCGCCGGGAGATGTGATCCTCGTTGGCCACTCCTGGGGCGGAACGGTGATCACCGAGGGCGGAACGGCGGACAAGGTCAAAGCCTTGGTCTACGTTGCCGCCTTCGCCCTGCCGAAGGGCCAGTCAGCCACCAGCGCTACGGCGGGAAGTCCGCCGGCGCCTTGGACGTCGACCCTGCAGAAGGACAGCGGCGACTTCCTGACCGTACCCCAGGAGGGGCTGGGCAAGTATTTCGCTCAGGACGCGACGCCCGAGGAGGTTGCGGTTCTCGCGGCGACGCAGCAGCCATCGGCGGCCCGTCTCTTCGACGAACGGCTGACCCGGGCGGCGTCCGAGACCAAGCCCAGTTGGTTCGTGGTTGCGAAGGCTGACGGTGCGATCCCGCCGGCGTTCGAAGAGTCGATGGCCAAGGCCATCAAAGCGCATATCACCGAGCTCGAGGGCAATCACTTGATCATGTTGACCAAACCTCGTTCGGTCGCAGACGTGATCATCGACGCTGCAAAATCGGTGCGGTAGCTGTGACGGCGATGTCTCGATAGCGGTGGCAGCGCGCCTAGTGTGCGCTGTCGCTTAGGACTGTGCGAGTGGCGCCCTCTCGCGACCATCCAGCGACGCTTGCCGCGGGTCAAACTTAGCTATCCACATGCCATTGTGCGCCAAGGCCCGACACGGTGACTTACGGGCCCCTAGCGCGACTAATTCCGCTATGAAGGGACCCTGTCGATTTCAGTTCGTTGCTAGGTCTTTTGGTTCAATAGGTCCGCCAGCAAGTGCCTGCTTGGAACTACAGGCCAAGAGCGAGGGAGGGGGTTCGTTTCTTTCACTCCAAGGCGCCAGCAGGCGAGGTTCTTGTTGCGCAGCCGTCGGCGTTCTCGGCGACGAACTGGCATGTTCGCTCCATCGCCTCAATATCGGGATCGGCGCCGACGCGCAGAAGGCCGGCGAGCAGCGCCTGCACCTCAACGGTCAACGGTCACGATCTGCGCGAGATGGCCGTCGAGGAGCGCCGCGAGTTCCTGGGCGTCATCCCGCTGGACATCCGTATCCAGTTCAGCCAGGCGCTGCCGATGCGCTTCGATACCATGCCCTCCAGTCCGGCCTGATCGAGGAATATCACCTGCACGTGAGGCCGTTCGTGCTCGGCAGGGGCAAGCAAGGCCTCCGCTGCAACTGGTGTCGAGCACATTGATCGATGACGATACGGTTCATTTGATCTATGTGTGCCGCGAGACTGAACGATAAGGCGCTTCGGCGCCAACAGGCGAACCAACACGTACGTCCGCAATGGGCCTGATCCCGGACCTTCGCACCGAGGTCTCACATGTCCGCTCGCGTGCTGGGTACCCTAGCAGCGGACGGTCTGCTCGGCCCCATTTCTGCCGCCTCGGACCGCGTGGGTAGTGGAGAAATACGCCCGATTCCATTCATCCGCCCCCGGCTGTCGCAAAAGTTATATAGCGCAAACGATGACATAGGGGTTCTCAGTTTCATCCTGTCGGGCGCAGCATTGCCGCGGTTCGCTTGCCGACAACTATTCCTGCTGGAATTGACAGGGCCAATCTTCAGGCCTCGTCAGGCCAGAAGGCAACTCGGTCCGGGCGTCTCCGCAAGCCATGTTGAGCTGCCACTGGGACAGACCCACCGAATTGGAAAGGTCGACGCCCTCGATACGGGTCAGAAAGAAAAAGGCGCGGTCAAAGTCTATCGGCGCGGTGAACGTCGCTCCTTGGAAGTCCGCCCGTGCGAGATTGGCAAACGAGAAGCGGCTGCCGCTGATATCGGCGTCATGGAACTGCGCACGCCCCAATTCTGCCTTTGTGAAATCAACATTGGTCAGATTGGCGTCCTGGAAATTCGAGCGCTGCATTTCCGCGCTCGCAAACACAGCGCCCTGCGCGTCCATACGGCTGAAGTCGGTCCTGTAGCCCTCGATTCTGTCGAACCGGGCGCCTTTGGCGGTCGAGTCGGCCAGGGAAGCACGCACAAGCGTTGCCTTCTCAAGATTTGCCGCACGGAGATTGGTGTTCCTGAGGTCGGTCGAAGTGAAATCAACACCGAACAGGTTCGCCCCGCTCAGGTCCTGTCCGTCTAGGATGAGAAGCTTCTTGTCACACTCTTGCCAATTGACGCCAGGCGTCGCGGCGGCGTCGCAATTTTGAGCGGCAGCGGCGTTCTGCCAAGCAAACACAGTGCAAACCGCTAGAACCAAGCCGGATGCGCCGTAAGCTCTGGTTCGCCTCAAAGTCACAGACTGGAGGTAAGGTCGGCTCGCTGAAAGCACGGCAGGTGGCACGCGGCACATGCGCGACAACGGCGGTGGAGGGTTTGAGAGGGCCGGAGCCCCGACAGCTTTCGGGAGTTCGAACGATATAGTCGAACGGGCGAAATCGGGGCGCAAAGCTGCCATTCGGCACAAAGATAACAAATAGCATCGGCGATCGGCTGAAGCCGCTCCTTCTCAGTCTGCTGGCGAACCGCGTAACCGGGGCAGATTTCCGGGCGAAGGGGTTTGCAGGCGAGCGCGTTCGTGATTCACCCTATGCGTGACGCTACCACCGACTGATTCGTTTGAAGGCTGTCGCTCGCGGAACTCCGCGGGTTGGTTACTGCGCTGATCGGCGAAGTGCGCGGTCCAAACATGGTTCGAAGTGGTCGATCGCAGGGCCGCGTCGCACGGTGCAGAAGGCCATGCATCGTTGATTATGCGCAAACTGCTATCGCGCGCCTAGTCGGAACTCGCGCATCGAACAGTACATCACATCGTCCGTCCCCAGCGCACCGGCGGCCTCCCCGCTCGCAATCCAAATAGACGTCTTTCAGCTGTTTGATTGGCATGTCAGCGTGAGCGAACGCGAGGTCCTGGGCGTCAGAAGCCGACAATGAAGCCGGACTGATTGCGATCAGCACGGTGCCGAGCGTCACAGGCGCGAGGGACTTAACAACTGACATGATCATTTTGAGATCCTCCCCAGCTCCCGTCGGTCAACATCCAGTCCTTGGGGTCGCAGGTGTAGTGCCGTTCGAAGGTCCCGTCCGCGCGCCGCTGCTTGTCGAAACCTCGATGTAAGGCTCGATCGCGCGCTCGTGGACCAGCCAAAGGGGATCTCGGCCGAGGCGTAGCCACTGCCGGCGGCCAACCGTTTCGGGATCGAGGCCGAAGCGATCCTGGTGCGCTCGATCGTCGTGCCGGCCGCGCCTGCCTCCGCATGACGGATGGCGCGGCTTCGCAAATCGCACATGATTTCGTCACGTGAGATGCCGATGTCGCCAAGGACGTCATCGGGTAAACGGCTCAACTGGTCCGTTGCCGACAAGAGAGCTTTTCGCTCGGCGCGGAGGCGTAACCACCTGCGAAATGGACCAATGGCGGCAGCATGAATTATAACCATGATCAGATCCTCCCTTCATTGATCTGAATTGACCGGTACGGAACGGCGCGAACGGCACTCCGGGCGAGAGCGTCAGGCGTCCGCGAGGCAAATTAGGCGTAGTGGTCGATGGATTGGTTTTGCCGCGGCGTGCCCATACGGCGGGCGGTGGCTGGCCCCGGGCCACGCATGTAATAAAGCTCCGGGCGGTAGCGCGGCGCGACGAATTTGCGAAACCCCGCAGCAAGTTTTGTGACGGGAGCCAACAATTTCATGACTGTTCCCTTTCCCTTCGCCGGCTTGCGCACGAGCCGGCGGGCCTGACGTTGCAACAAGGATATGACAGTCGAACCAGGCTCGGCTGTGGGAATTCCCACACCGGGGAAAACATTGGCGAAATCCGCTCCCAGTTTGCATCCCGGAAAGCGGGACCTACGGCCATCAAATTTCCTTGGATAGGGAGTAAGGTGAAGTACACTTGATTGAACAAGAGACCGTTGTGACAGGCTCTCTGGCCTTCATCTCAAGACTTTGCGATGCCGACCTGGCCGCGCTGACCAAACGGTGGCACGAGCGCAGCTATCGACACAACGAGCTAATCATTTCCCACGGCGACACTGGTCGCGATGTCTTCTTCCTGCTGGAAGGACGTGCTCGCGTGACACTGGTTTCAGCGGACGGCAGGGAGATAGCGTATCGCGATGTCGAACCGGGTGACATTTTCGGGGAGCTCGGAGGCATTGACGGGATTGCACGCTCTGCCAGCGTAGTCGCGCTGGAGGCAACCCGCGCTGCACGGCTGTCCGGCACAGCATTCCGGGATATCGTGATGACCCACCCGACTTTTGCCTGGGTGCTGCTTGAGCATCTGTCTGCCCAGCTCCGGCGCATGACCGAGCGGGTATTCGAATACAGCACTCTGGTCGTGCGAAAACGGCTGATCGTCGAGATCCTGCATCGGGCGGAGAAAGCCGCACTCGTGGACGGCGAGGTGTCCATAAGCCCGGCACCGACGCATTCCGAGCTGGCGGCAACAATGAGCACGCACAGGGAAGCGGTCTCGCGCGAAATGAGCGACCTCGCCAAGAGAGGCCTGATCGAAAAGCGCGGCAGCAGGTTATTGCTGCATGACGTCTCGGCACTACGGGCGCTGGTCGACAAGAAGGAATAGCGAAGGCTGTCGCTGCGGCGGGGGGCACCGCACGTTTCATACTCCTCGGCCGCAAGTGAAGCGTTCCCGCATCTCCCGGTTCAAGGTGATAAAGGCGCTCCCGACATAGCGTCCTGTGCCACGCTCGGCCATTAGGGCGAAAGCCGGCTCGGCGTAGATGATCGACTGGATGTAGAACGCTTCGTGAGGGGGATAAATCCCGCCATACTGAACTGCAGTCAGCGTCTCCCGCCCTTTCCGAGTGTCTTCGTCCAAACCTTCCACGGCAATGCTCCCGATCCCGTCTTCTGGCCCCACTTAGTCCTTCCCGAGGACAAGGCGCAATCGTCGGTCGAAGTAACGCTTGTGAAAGACCTCACGGCCGCTCCGGAGCTTATAGGTCGTCCAGAAGTAAATGGCGTTTCTGTTGCTGCCGGCGAGATCAATCCCGGCCATTGCCTCCATGTTCGGCCTCGAAGCGGTTCGGCGGCATTCCTCAAGAAGTGCCTCGAATGGCACCGTCAGAAACTGCTTCAGTTCCGCTTCCGCGAACAGGTCCTCCACGGGATCGAACTTGCCGATGCCGACCCGCTCGCATTCGCCCAGCGGCCTAGCTGGCTTAATGCTGCGAAACGCTAGTTCAAAACCCCTGATTTCCCCCCTCCACCGGTCGCCGGTCCATCACCTCGCATACCCGCGCGGCGTGTTCAGGTTTGACACGGGGACCCAGGCACACGCGACGAAGCGCATCGTCGAGAAAGTGCTTAGGCCCGGCTTGGCCAGTAACGAAGCGCCATTCCTTCTCGTGAGCCCATTCACCGCGCTTGCGCGTGATGCGAGCAATCACCGCCTCTTCGAGATGCTGCGCCCCCATGTCGGCGAGCGTGAGCGATGGCAGAGCGTTGCGCGCGCATAGGTCACCGGGCGCAGTTTCTCTGCATGGAAGTCACTGATCATGAGGTCAGCAGTATCGAACTCTAGGCACATGCCCGCGAAGTTGCTGCCGTGATAAGCCCACATCGGCAGATGGGTGGGCCGATCTTGCTCATGAGGTTCTGGGCTTTGGTAACGTTCTCCAAGATCAGCGCCATCAAGCAATGCTCCGTTCGTAACAATCAAAGGCAACGTGGGACCCCCTGTCAGGAAGGCGCGGCGACTACTTCGGCACGGCTTTGAGCATTTCACCTTTAATCCTGACGGTCTCAAGCTTGTACGCCCCGCCGTCGTTGTTGAACCATTGACACATAAACCCGCCGGCACTCTGCGCCTCGTTGATCGTCATGTTAGGACCGCCAGACTTTAGCTCCACCACATCGCCAACTTTGAAATCAGACATAAATTCTCTCCCAATGTTTGAGAACGACCAGTAATCAGACGTGGGACGCGGTGGAAAGCGGAATGGAGACCTAGCTAGATTTAGCGTAGCACCCCCTCCTCCTCGGCAGCGGCCTCGAAGGCTTTACGAACATCCCTGGGTGACACCCGGCCCTCAAAGGCGTCGCTGCAGGCTTGCACCGCCAGATTCCACTTCGGTCCCCTCTCGGTCCACTTCATGAGTTCCTCGGCGGCACCCTCGACATTGTTGCAGCCGTAGGTGACCCCAAGTCGGTCAGTCTTGACGTACACCGGAGGGGAGAACCAATGGGTTGCCATGAGGGGGCCGCTCTGCGCTCATCATCGAAGACCGTGGGCATACCGCTTCGCGAACCTGAGGTCCGCTTTTCGTTGCCAGACGGGCAGAGCGCCTAAACTTCAAATCGCACGGCCCAGAGCAGATGAAACTACAGCCGCATGTGTTGCCGGCAGTTCGAACAGCATGGGCAGGTGGCGACACTCGGCTTCGTCCACGATCAGCGCCTCAATAGTCGCGATGGAAAGATGGCTTCTGAGGCGCAGCCGGACAACCGCGGCGAGCTTGTGAACGGGCACCGGTACCGCCCCGGCGTACTGGTCTAGAAGATTGTTGATCTCGGCAACTACTTTTGGATCGACGGCGTGGGGCAATGGCAGCATGAGAGCGCTTCCTTTCGGAAGTAACTCTAAGCCGATCGGGGCGATGAGTCTTGGCGGGTACGTTTTTAACCAAATGTCGCGGACATCATTAGACGTCAGGTCACGCTCGTTAGCGTTGCGCGCATTAGAGCGGCCAGCGCCCGCTGCACAGCCAATCGCAACGCAAGCGTGAACCATTCTCGCGTTACTGTGTTTGTAGGGATGCCGCGCTATTTCTTCGACTTCACCGACACTGGCAAAGTCTTCCTTGACGTTGTTGGTACCGATCTCCCGGACCTCGAAGCTGCAAAGGCGGAGGCGGTAAAGGCCTTGGTTGAGATTACCAAGGATAAGCTGCCGGATGGCCCTTTCGAGAATTTGTGATGACCGTTCGCGACGAGTCCAACGAAACGTTCTTAGAGGCTATGATCAAGTTTGAGATGCGGGCGCGCTAGCTCTGCAAAGATGGTTTCCGATTGGTATCACTTGATAGACAGCTCTCGCTTACAAATAGACAGTTCTCGGTTGAATGAGCGTCGCGCGCGCACAGACATCGATGACCTTCGGCTCTCACTTGATGAAACCCGCCGCGTAATTGCGGCATCCCGTAAGCTGCTGGACCGGATGGCGAACCGGTTCGATGAACACGAGTGGAGGGTTCCTACTCTGGTGAGAGATACACCTTGGCTTCCTTGGCGGCAGCCTCAAAGCCCTTTCGTACCACCTGAGGGTCAATCGGATCGCTCTCTAGATCTGACAGGCAAAGGTTCACCGCCTTGTGCCAGCGGGTCCTCTGCGGGTCCACCTCTTGAGTTGCTCAAGGGCTGCCCTCGCATTGTTGCAGCCATGCCTGTCGCCGGTCTCAGTCTTCACGAACACGGGAGGGACGAACCAATGGGTTGCCATTGAGGGATAATTAGAGGGGGTGGAATGTTTGGTAGAGATGTCTGGGCCGGTGATCGAATTTGGCTCGCGCGAAGAGCGATGCGACCTGCTAATCAGGAAAAAGCCTACCCTCCTCCTTAGCGGCAGCCAGGAATGCCTTACGGGCCTCCTCAGCTTCCATCTCGTCGAATATCACGGCCATGCAAACGCTCACCGCGAGGTCCCAGCAAGGGCCACGCTTCGTCCACTTCAGCAGCTCCTCGCCGGCTGTCTCGGCGTTGTTGACGTTGCGAAGGGTCCCGGGACGCTCGGTCTTGACGGGGACCGGAGGGGAGAACCAATGGAGTGCCATACAGTCACTCTTTGTCGGCCCTATCAAGTTCCTGCAGCAAATGCTTTTGCTCAGCCGGCAGCTCCCGTTCTACGGGCAGATTTAGCAGGTTGCGAAGGTGATTGCGGATTACCTCTGAAGTGATCCACCGCCGCACAACTTCGGCAATAACCTTCTGTTTGGCTTTATCGATTTCAGCCATGTTCGGGCCTGCATGCTTAAAAGGACCGAACTGCACCGCGAGCGGATTTGTTCCTTTGAATGATGGGCGGAATGTTTGGTAGAAATTTCTCAGCAGGGGATCGGATTACTGGCTCGCGCGAGGACCCCCTGCCCTCTCGACCCTATAGAGCGCGCCTCGATCCGCCTTTGGTCCCACAACCCCGGATCGGTCGTCCCGACGTACACCTGAGGTCGAACCAATGGGCTGCCGGGAGGACTATTCGTGGAGGTCGAACGCGACTGACAGTCCGAAGGCCGGGGCCGCAGTGACTATAAGGTAGACCAGCTCATCGTCAGTAACCAGCAGATACGAAGAGTCTCGGCGTATCTCTGCGATGGTCTCCTTTACGGATAAGACTTCACCGCGAGAGGCTTGCAGGATCACTTTCTGAACAAGGTCCTTCGTGGCAGCTGCGGCGGGTGGAGAGTTCGGTTGATCGCCCATCCTGGGAGCCCCCTCAAGCTAAACCCAAGCGATCATTGATGATCCACAGTGGTAAAAAATCAACATACGATTTCGTGTGAAGGGGGCGGAATGTTTGGTAGAAATTTCTGAGCGGGGGATCGGATAACTGGCTCGCGCGAGACTCCCCCATGCGCCCTTCGCTTTCCGCCAGCGAGGCCGTAACATGTTGTGTCGGAGAGTTGGACCCCAACATGGTGAGTCTGAGCCAGAAGTTACGGAGCAAGCAGCCGTTCTGCATCTATTGTGCCGGATCGACTCGCGGCGTCGACATCGACCACGTACCGCCAAGGGGGCTGTTCGATGGAAAGTGGCGACCGAAGGGCGGGGAAGTGACTACCTGCAAGCAATGTCACTGAAGGGACACGCGAGATGGACGATGTCGCGGCGTTCGCAAGCCGCTTCCTGCCCAACCCGACGACGGCTGAACAGCATGACGACGTCAAGCGGTCGATCAAATCTGTGTACCGAAACTATCCCAGCCTAATCGCCGAACTGGGCAGACCGAAGGAGGACGGCCGCTACGTTGAAGGGCGGAGGAGTGCTGGCGGCGAACGGGCCGATCATGTCCTCCGTAATGACTACCTTCGCCGCTCGCATGGGTTTGCCCTTCACCACTGGGTTACTGGGGAGATTGTCGGCCCGGCTGGTGGCGTGTTTGCGCGATGGCATTCAAACTATGAACGATTTCAAGGCCGGCTGCCCCAAGCATTTCTGGACATCCTCGGGGCGGATTACACCATGTCGCAGGGCCGGAAGAATGTGGGAGATCAGTTCAGCTTCAGGTTTGTCAAAGGCATGGAGCTTGGGGTGACCGGGTATTGGGCAACGTTTCGGCAATCGTTCGCGGTCATGGCGTCCGTCTCCCAAAACATGGCTGAACTTCGAGACGCGCCCCCTTACCTTGTGCGGCGACCGGGGTTCCTCAAAGGCCATTCCGTCAAGTTCTTGGGGTCTTGGCCCGGTCAGTACGGTCGGCCGTTCCTGACGCCCTATTCCTTCACCAAGTGACCCACCGAGGCGCCAGGACGGGCAAGGGAAGACCTTGAACGATTCGCAAAAGAGCGCGGTCTGGCGGTGGCCGCCTGGTATGAAGAGAACGAGAGTGGGGCAACCTTGAAGCGTCCTGAGCTGGATCGGCTCATGCGCGATTGTCATCCCCAAGACGTGCTGTTGGTGGAGCAAGTTGATCGTCTTTCCCAGTTGAACGAGGCCGATTGGGAGAAGCTGAGAGCCGACCTGAAGGCGAAGCAGGTGCGCGTCGTGGCGCTGGACCTGCCGACATCCTGGCAGGCTGTCAGTGATGGAGGCGACGAGTTCTCCCGGCGCATGGCCGAGGCGATCAATAGTATGATGCTGGACATGCTCGCAGCCATTGCCCGCAAGGACTACACCGACCGAAGAACGAGGCAGGTCCAAGGGATCGAGAAGGCCAAGGCCGACGGGCGTATGCGGGGCCGGCAGGAGGACGCGAAGCGGAACGCCGCCATCTCGGCGATGCTGAAGACGGGCGCAAGCTGGAATCAGATTGTCGACGTAATGGGCTGCTCTCGGGCGACCGTGGCGAAGCTGGCAAAGCGGGACAGGGCAGCGTAGCGAGGAGCGCTCCCGCGACACCTTGCCTGCTTATCGCCATTCATGCGACCGCGTATGCGGGGTGGCTATTTTGAAGACCAGAAATTTTGCAGATGGATCACACTACCCCTATCGTGACCGAACTCGATGACGGAGAGGAAGAGCGCGACAGTCCCTTCAATGCCTATCGGTTCGCCGCATCGGAGAACACCAAGGGTATCGTCCAGGAAGCGGATCGGGCTGCTCCTGAACTGCGAGGCCCATGTCGGGCTCAGGACGAACAAGCGCCGGAACCGGGATCAGGAAACATTCGACCTGACCGTTGACGCCGTTCTGTCGGGCCTCATGCACCATCACGTCGCCGAGGATCCAGGCGCTCCAACCGCGTTCTCGGCACAAAGAGCCGCTATCGACCACGCGTGTACAGCAAGATGTTCCCACACATTCTCGACCTCATGGCGAAGCCAGAGATGGATTATATCGAACAGCAGATCGCTGCGCCGGTGGAAGGCGCTGCCAGGGCGACGGTCATCCGGTCCGGTCTCCGGCTTCTTGACCGGATCGCTGAGCATGGGGTCGGAATCGATGACCTCGACGAACATCCGCACGGCGAGACCATTGTTCTGAAGCGCGTCAAGCTGGTGTCTACAAGATACTCAGCCAGAACAGGGCTGGCACCTCGATCTGCCGCCTTTTCTCGTTGCGGAAACGTGTATGCTGCAGCTTAGCGCGCTGTTTCCGCCCGGGTGGAGCTAGGCTGTCAGTTTAGTGAAGTCGTGGCGCCGCGCGCGAACATGTGCCAGCAAATTCGTTTCGTTTACGACCCCTGATTGAAAGAGATTCAGCGTGGTCGAGACCAGAATCTGACCGTCTATCGAAGTGCTGTACCATTTAGCGTCGGCGGTTATCTGGTCGACAACCCGCTGGCAAATCGCCCGATCTTTAGGTCTAAGGAACTGACTTTTCAGCACTGGTAGCATCTCGATGCCTTTAAAGGGGAGTCACTTGTCTCCCACGCGACCACGCGTGGGTCTCCCGAGAATGGATACTAAACGCATCTGGACAGAAAATTGCCATTCGTTTGAGCGGTACCGATGCGGGGCGTTGGGTCGATGACGTGGTTGCGATCCCGGCCGCGGTACGGAGGCGGGTCACCGACGACCGCCTCAGGGATACACGCACTTCCTTAGGGGGCGGCCCAGCGGCTTGGGTTAGGGGGCCGCTTGGCCTGACCAGCGAGCGTTCGGGAATGCTCGACTGACTGGTTAGTACATTAGACAAATCTAATGTACTTGAACCATGCGAACAAAGTACGCGGCGGTAAGAAAGTGGCTGGCACGATTCACTTACCGCGCGCTTTTGCCTTGGGTTCTGGCGAGCTTTCTGACGGGTTTGCAGCCAATTTTGCAGATCGCCGATCTGTTACCCACAGGGACTTTTTCCTCGCCACCAAATCATCACGATCGCCCTCAGCGGTCGCTCGGCTATGCATCGCAGCTGTGGCGTAGTCGGCTCTGTTGGTTCGATAGTCTTCTTTTTGGACAGTCATCGTTTGCTCCCAGTTTCATAGCCCGTCTTTTTGCCCTGGCGGGGAGATTAACTGCCGGTGCCTTACGCGAGTCAATCGATTAAACGACCACCCCGCAGTCGCGAGGGACGGGAAGCAAGCCGACAATTTTGACGTTGGAACGGCTTACAAAGTGCCGGCAACACAGCCGCCCTTTTGTCGGTGTGCGTTGATCGCGTCCATGTTGCCCTTCAGCTCCCCGATACGAGCATGCGCTGAGGGCGGGACGAAGTCTATGTGCCTTGATGGGATGCGGATTATATTCCTATTTTGTGGATGCCGCACCATCGCCGACACGAAGCCGTGCCGGTCCTACGTCCTTCCTCTACGACCGCACAAGATTGTCAACAATCTGTAAAAGTTTTGTTGACAGATAATTGATTTGAGCCTTGACTCACAAAAGTCCGCGTATCGGTCGAGTTCTGTCGCAACAATGCGCGGCCTCCAAAGGGGAAAGAACAATGATCAACAGACGTTCAATAATCACATTCGCCGCACTCGGCGCCGTCTCTGCGCTGGCAATCATGGCCGGCGGCACAATCACAGTGCAAGCCGCCAACAAGGAACTCAAGATCGGCTTTGTCGGCGTGACGAGTGGCGCGGCCGCTGCGTGGGGCACATCCAACGTCCGCTCGATGCAGACGCGCGCCGCCTGGATCAACGAAACCGGCGGGGTGAAGATTGGTGACGAGACCTATGACATCAAAATCGTCACCTTCGACGATCAGAAGGACCCGAAGCGGGCGATCGCCGGCATGGAGAAGATGGCCCAGGAGGGCATCCACTATGTCGTCGGTCCGAATGTCGACGACGGCGCGGCGGCGGTGCGTCCCGTGGCAGAATCCAAGGGCATCATCTATTTTCCTTACGCATTCCCGAAGGAACTCTACACCCCGCCGGCGTCCAACGCCGTGCTCGGCATGATCGCCAACTACCAGTCAGCTCCGGCGATCTACAAATATCTCATGGAAAACAGGGGCGTGAAAAAAGTCGCCTTTGTCGCCGCCAACGAATCCGATCCGCTGAGTCAACGGGATGGCGGTGTTGCCGCGGCAAAGGCGCTCGGGCTTGAGGTTGTAGCTGCCACGGACGTCTACCAAAACGATACCCGCGATTTCACGCCGGTACTGACGCCGATCGTTTTGCAAAAACCGGACCTGCTGGTGCTTTCGGGTGTCGCGCCCGGCAATGCTCCGCTGCTGATCCGCGCCGCGCGCGAGCTCGGCTACGAAGGTCTGATCTCCACCGAAACGGCGCAGGATGCCAAGGTGCTGGAAGAGGGCGCGGGCGAGTTGGCCAACGGTTTCATCTCAGTCGGCGGCGCATCGACGCCCGAAATCGCATCCGACATGATGAAGGAGTTCGTCGACCGCTATACGAAAATGTTTGGCGAATACAATGACGAGTCCAACACCAAGGTCTACGCGCTCGAATACATCATCGAGACGCTGAAGGCGAACCCGGCCGCGATCGACAATGTCGAGGAGTTCAAGAAGACGATCGACACTTTCTCGGCGCCCAATCCCTATCTGAAGGGCGATGCCAAGCTGACCTATGTCGGAATGACGTCGTTTGGCCAGAAGCGCCAGCTTTCGGTCCCGATGGTGGTCACGGAATACCGCGACGGCAAGTTCGAGACGCTCTTCGTCGCTCAAGTCGATTGACGCAATTGCACTGAAGCGGATTGCCGCAGAGGCTCGTGCATTCGCCTTGAGCCTCTGAATGGACGGGAACCATCCTGATGGAACAAGTCATCGCCAACGGGCTTTATCTTGGTGCGCAATACGCCTTGATCGCGCTCGGTCTGACCCTGATCTTCGCTCTGATGAACGTGCTAAACTTTGCCCATGGGCAGATGTACGTTCTCGGTGGCTTCATCACCTACACCGTCTATGGCCAGCTCGGCATGCCTTTCGTCGTCGCGCTCGTCGCGTCCGGGATCACGCTGCTGGTCATTGGAGCGCTGGTCGAGAAATTCCTTTTCAGAACGGTGATTAGGCGAAGCGTGCGGGAGGAAAGTACGATGCTTCTCGCGGCGGCGGTCGCATTCTTCCTCGACGCCGTGATCCTCCTCCTGTTCGGCGAAAAGCAGCGCGGCGTGCCGAAGATCGTCAACGGCGTCTTCGTCTCCGACAGCCTCATAATGCCTTACGACCGGCTGCTGGTCGGCGCACTCGCCATACTGTTCATCGCCTCCTTCGTGCTTTTCATGCAGTACAGCAAGCCGGGACGCGCCATGCGGGCGCTGGCGCAGGACCGGGTCGCGGCACAGCTTATGGGCGTCGAGGTCGACCGCTATTCGATGATCGGCTTTGCGCTCGGCGCGATGCTTGCCGGCATAGTCGGCGGGCTGCTGGTCGCCATCACCGGCGTCAATTCGGGCATCGGCGGGCCGATCTCGATCAAGGCGTTCTTGATGGTGATGATCGGCGGCGCCGGCGTGGTCAGCGGAGCGATCGCCGGCGGCTTCATCCTCGGCATGATGGAATCGGTCGGCCTGACGGTGCTACGCCAATATGGCGACGTCACTTATCTCGTCATCTTCGCCGCGCTGATGGTGTTCCTGAGCATCCGCCCGAACGGGCTCATGGGCAAGCCGTGGGGGTGATCGACATGAAGCGTACACGCAACATCCTCGGCGTCGCTGTCTTCCTGCTGGTCGTACTCATCGGCGTGCCCTGGCTGATCGAGGCGACGGGTCGGCTCGACCTCTACTACACGCTGACTTCGGTCGCGCTGCTCAGCATCGCCAGCGCCGGGGTGTGGGTGACTTTCTACATCGGCCGCATCAATATCGGCCAGGGTGCCTTCGCGCTTATGGGCGGCTATGTTTCGGCCATCCTTGTCGTCCAGTATGGTGTGTCGTTCTGGCTGACACTGCCGCTGGCTGGGCTATTCTGCGCCGCTGCAAGCGTGCTGATCGGGCTGCCCATCCTCAGGCTTCGCGGCGTCTATTTCGCCATGGTCACGCTGGTTTTGACCGAAGTGGCGCGGCTGCTCGCACTGGCACTGCCGATCACCAACGGAGCCAAGGGCATGGTCAGCATTCCGCTCCCCGGCGGCATCTCGATATTCGGGCTGACCATCCTTCCGGATTTCGCGACGCTCGCCAATCCGCGTCCCGCCTTCTATCTGGTGTCGGTTGTGCTGATGGTGCTGTGCTTTGCAGCGCTCTACCGCCTAGTCCATTCGCGCATCGGCAAACTCTGCCAGTCGTTGCAGCAGAACGAGGAACTGGCCTCCTCGATCGGCGTCAATATCGCCTATCTGCGCGTCATCGCCTACGCCATCTCCTCGTTCCTCGGCGGTCTCGGCGGCGCGATGTTCGTCGCCATCTCTCAGTCGATCTATCCGTCCAGCTTCACCGTCACCGACTCGGTGAACTTCATGCTGAACTGCTTCCTCGGCGGGCTCAGCTACGTCTTCGGGCCGATGATCGGCACCTTCGTGCTCTATTTCGGCTGGGATTTCCTGTTCGAGACCGGCGAGTTCCAGTTGCTGATCTTCTCGTCGGTGCTGATCGCGCTGATGCTGTTCCTTCCCAACGGCCTGCTCAGCCTCCGGCTGTTCGGCAGGAAGCAGGGCTAGGACCATGACTGACCTTCTCCAGATCAAGGCAGTGACCAAACGCTTCGGCGGGCTGGTCGCGGTCAACAATGTTTCCTTCGCGGTCCGCGAACGCGAGATCCTTTCCGTCATCGGCCCCAACGGCGCCGGCAAATCGACGCTGTTCAAGCTGATTTCCTCTTTTCTCAATCCGACCTCGGGCGAAGTGCTGTTCCGGGGAGAGCGGATTTCAGGCCTGGCGCCGCATATCGTCGCCCGGAAGGGCGTCGTGCGCACGTTCCAGGAGACGACGATCTTCAAGGGCATGACGGTGCGCGACAATGTCATAATCGCGCATCACCTGCGTTCCAATGCCAGCCTTGCCGGCTTCTATCTCGGCACGAATACCGCACGGCGCGACGAAGATGAATTCGGCCGCTCGGCCGACGAGATCATCGACTTCCTCGGTCTCGGCGCGCAACGGCATGAGATCGCCAGCACGCTGCCGCACGGCCATCTGCGCGCGCTCGGGATTGCCATCGGGCTCGCCACGAACCCGACCGTCCTTCTGCTCGACGAGCCCTTCGCTGGCATGAACCATGACGAAACCGTGCGCGCGGTGGAGATGGTGCGCGGCGTGCGGAAGCGCGGCGTGACTGTCCTGCTGGTCGAGCACGATATGCCCGCCGTCATGAACATTTCCGACCGAATCGTCGTCCTGAACTTCGGTGTGAAAATCGCCGAGGGAACGCCGAAGGAAATCCAGGAGAACGAAAAGGTCATCGAGGCCTACCTCGGCGCCGAAGATGAGACGATCGGATTTTAGCCATGAGCGAACTGCTGAAAGTCTCCGACGTCGAACTCTACTACGACCATGTCTATGCACTGAAGGGTGTGTCGCTCAACGTCAACGAGGGCGAGACCGTCGCGCTAATCGGCGCGAACGGCGCGGGCAAATCTTCGATCCTGCGCGCCATCACCGGCCTGAAGAAGGTCCGCAGCGGCGAGATTCATTTCCAGGGCCACCGCATCGACGGAACGCGCCCTGACGAGCTGGTCAGGATGGGCATCGCCATGGTGCCGGAGGGTCGGCGCGTCTTTTCCTACATGACGGTGCGCGACAATCTGATGATGGGCGCCTTCACCCGCATCGACAAGGCCGAAATCGCAAGGACGCTGGACATGGTGCTCGGGCGCTTCCCGCGCCTGAAGGAACGCTATTCCCAGACGGCGGGTACGATGAGCGGCGGCGAACAGCAGATGCTGGTGATCGGGCGGGCGCTGATGGCCAAACCGAAGCTTCTGCTGCTCGATGAACCCTCGCTCGGCGTCGCGCCGAAGCTCGTTCAGGACATCGCCCGCTCCATCGTGGCGATCAATCGCGACGAAAAGGTCAGTGTTCTCTTGGTCGAGCAGAATTCGCGCATGGCGCTGCGCATCTCGCAGCGCGCCTACGCACTGACGACCGGAAAGATCGCGCTGGCCGGACATTCGGCTGAGCTGCTTGGCGACGACCGGGTCAAGAAACTCTATCTCGGCGGCGAAATATGAAAGCGCAAATGGACGTACTCGTCGTCAATCCCAACACCACCGCGTCCATGACCGAAAAGATCGGCGAGGCGGCGCGCCGCGCGGCTTCGGCCGGCACCAGGATCATCGCCGTCAATCCGAAGGACGGGCCGCCGAGCGTCGAAGGCTATTTCGACGAGGTCTTCGCCATCCCGGGAATGATCGGCGAGATCCAGAGACATCCGGCGGCGAGCGCCTGCGTCATCGCCTGCTTCGACGACACCGGCCTCGACGCAGTACGCTGCGTCGGCGAGATGCCGGTGGTCGGCATCGGCGAAGCGGCGTTTCACATGGCGAGCCTGATTGCCGGCAAGTTCAGCGTGGTGACGACGCTGTCGCGTTCGGTGCCGGCGATCGAGCACAATCTGGTGCGCTACGGCCTCGCCAGCCGCTGCGCCAGGGTGCGGGCAAGCGACGTTCCCGTTCTGGAGCTCGAAGTGCCCGGCTCCAACGCCCGCCATCGAATTTCGGAGGAGATCGAGCGCGCCATCCGCGACGACCGGGCCGAAGCGATTGTGCTGGGATGCGCCGGCATGGCCGACCTCGCCGCCGCGCTCAGCCGCGAACATAGCCTTCCCGTGCTCGACGGCGTCGCCTGCGCAGTAAAACTCTGCGAGAGCCTCGTCGGCCTTGGCCTGTCGACCTCAAAGCGCGGCGGCTACCAGGTTCCACTCGAAAAATCCTTCGCCGGAATCTTTGCGCCCTTTTCGCCCTCCGGCCGTCTATCCTGATGCGTGCAAAATTGTTGACATTCCCACACAGGATGTTCGATGTGCGGCCGGAAACGCGGTGTTCGTGCCGCTATGCGATCCGGCCGCCGGGACAATGAGACGATGGACCTGCTTGGGCCAAAGCCACGGGATGGCGACAAGCCGACGATGCGCTGGTTTCCGGTCTATGCCGGCCTGCGCGACGCCATCGTCAGCCACCGCCTCGCACCGGGCACAAAACTACCCGAGGACGAACTCGCCTCGATCTATTCGGTGAGCCGCGCGGTGATACGCGCGGCGCTGCAGGCGCTGTCGCATGACCGCTTGGCTCGGCTCGAGCCGAACCGCGGCGCGTTCGTCGCCCAGCCGACCAAGCAGGAAGCGCGCGAGGTCTTCGAGGCGCGGGCGCTGATCGAGCCCAAGGTCGCGGCGCTTGCCGCCGAAGTGGCAAAGCCGGCCGAGATCGCGCAACTGCGGCTTCATCTCGAAAAAGAGCACGAGGCCCTGCATGCCGGCCGCGACAGCGACGCCATCATGCTGTCGGCAAAATTCCATGTCGGCATAGCCGAAATCGCCGGCCATTCTATCCTGACCGCTTTCGTCAAAGACCTGCTGTCGCGGTCGTCGCTGATCATCGCGCTCTACTGGCGCCGCCGCGACACCACCTGCGAAAGCCACGCCCATCACGCCCTCGTCGATGCCATCGAAAAGCACGACGCACAAAACGCGTCCGACCTGATGCGAAGCCATCTCGTCGAACTTCTGTCGGGCCTTGATCTGTCACTTGGCGAGAAGAAGCCCGAGAGCCTGTCGGACATCTTGCGCTGATCTGCGCTGTCAAACTCTTCGCCAAGCTTCGCATTGCAGATGTCGTCGCGATGCTGGACGAATATCGGATCACCCGCAACCGACACCGGCCAACGAAGCTCGCGCGTAAGTGGCCGCTCTCAAAGGTAGTTAAGCCGAAGTGCCATACTTGATCGCCCCCGATTGGGCGCTCACGGCGAAGCCAGGATGCACGTCACCCCGCAATCCTGACCTGGCGCCTACCCCTGAAACGTCCCAATGCGACATTTCTACTTGCCAGCAACGCGACATTCGAACTTGGTTGCAACATGATCCCCGGTTGATTGGCGATCCTGCTCCCGGTCCACCGGGTTCCGAAACGGCACTATCGCCATCTTGGGACGTTCAATGCAGGGAACTTCGCGATCCGACCCTTCTCGGACCTTCCCTGAATGCAAGATCACGGGCAGGTTCTGACCCTCATTCCCGACCTTGACAGCCAAGTGCAATATGCGCCAGTTGCGTCTTCGGTCGTTGCAAGCCGTTGACACGATATGATTCAGCATTGTTGGGCGGTAGCCCGAGGATTGAATCCGATATTCGCCTTGCTGGAATGTCTAATGCGACTGCGTCATGATCTTTCCGGCCCTGTCGAGCGACGCTGCCAAAGCCGGTGACGCCAATGCAGGTGACGAGGTCAGGCTAGATCAGTGCAGCAGATCCGCCCGGCGACTTTTCTTTTTGCGGCCCGAGCCCTGCGGGACATGGGCGACGGCTTCGTGGCCGTTCTGTTGCCGGTCTATCTCCTCGCATTAGGCTTCGCGCCTCTGCAGGTCGGCATCATTGCAACCGCATCGCTGCTCGGTTCAGCGCTCTTGACCATCGCCGTCGGACTCCTTGGTGCCCGACACGATCACCGCCAACTCCTGCTTACCGCCGCCAGTCTGATGGTCGCCACGGGTGTGGCCTTTGCTGTCGTCCACGACTACGCGCTGCTTTTGGTGATCGCCTTCGCAGGCACCATCAACCCGTCGGCCGGCAGCGTCAGCGTATTCGTGTCCTTAGAGCATGCCGTGCTAACACGCGAAGTCACCGACGCCGCGCGGACCAAGATGTTCGCGCGCTACAGCCTTGTGGGTGCGCTCGCAGCCGCGGTTGGCGCGCTCGCTTCGGCGACACCTGATCTTCTGGCTCCAGCCGGCCTCGATCAACTCACCGGCATCAAGGCGATGTTCGTGCTCTATGCGTTGCTGGGCCTGCTCGGCGGTCTCCTTTACGCGCAGATCCCGCAGCGCCGTCCAACGTCGGACTCCGGCAGCACGTCCGCGCTTGGCCCCTCGCGGAATATCGTTTTCAGGCTTGCGGCCCTTTTTAGCCTTGATGCCTTTGCCGGCGGCTTCCTCGTCCAGTCGTTGCTTGCCCTGTGGCTTTTCGAAAAATTCGACCTGTCGCTTTCGGAAGCGGGCTTTTTCTTCTTCTGGTCCGGCGTCCTTTCGGCGTTCTCATTCCCCGTTGCCGCCTGGCTGTCGCGGCACATCGGACTCATCAACACGATGGTGTTCACACACATTCCGTCCAGCATCGCCCTGATGCTGGCGGCGCTTGCGCCGACGCTCCCTCTGGCGCTCGCCCTGCTGCTGATCCGTGCCGCGCTTTCGCAGATGGACGTCCCGACGCGCTCATCTTACGTCATGGCGGTCGTCACGGAGGCGGAGCGGGCAGCAGCCGCGAGCTTCACATCGGTACCTCGCAGTTTGGCTGCCGCAGCCAGTCCCGCCCTGGCGGGCGCTCTGTTCGCTGCCTCGTTCCGGGCATGGCCCCTCCTGATCTGCGGCACACTCAAAATCATTTATGATCTGCTGCTGCTGATGCAGTTCCAGAACGTCAAGCCGCCAGAGGAACGCTGATATTTGGCTTGCTTGACCCACCGGGAGGGATCAATCGGGAAGGCAAATGTTGGAAAGGTGATCGATCACTTCGGCTCTGACTCCGGACTTGTCGAATGCCTAATGTGACCCGACATCCTCGACGCGAGGCCTGCAGACCATCACCCGCCAGCGCAGCAGACAACGAAAGTCTCCGCTGGGCTCTGCCGATCAGGCAGGCCGTGCTTTGTAAAAGCGGCACCAACCATCGGGGCTGATTTCACCTGCGACAATCTCGGATGCATTCGGCTTCAGGAAATGGGAGCACCCGGCCCAGCGGCGACCTTTGTTTGGAACATCCTAATAAAGCGCCACAGGCTTTGGGGTTGTTTCGGCGGCCGCGCCGCAGGCTGACCTGTCATGCAGGAAGCAAGCCCACCTGCACCGGCAATCGCCGCGCCGGTCATCGACACCTTAAGAATTTCCGGCGAGACAGCGCTTGGCCTGGCTCACGTTGTGCCAGAGCAAGGCCGAGATGGCCGTCATAGTGCTCCTTCTGCGCAAAATGTCGATCGGTTCCACTCCTCCTGCCAGGGGTCGATCAAGTTTAAGGACCCGACGTCTCCTCCCGGCTCCAGGTCTATTTCGATAAAACCGTGCGTCACCGTCCTGCTTCCTTGATCCCTTGCCTTCCCTTACAATCCCTTCCGGATACAGAGGAGTTCCGCCATGAGCGAAGACGCCGTCAACATGTCGATCCGCAAGTTCCTGAAGGAAGTCGGCGTCACCTCCCAGCGCAAGATCGAGGAGACGGTGCGCGAAGGGCAAATCGGCGGCAAGAAACTGAAGGTCCGCATGACGCTGACGGCGGAAGGCACCGGCCTCAACCACGTGGTGGACGGCGAGATCGAACTTCCATAAGCCGGGCGAAGCGACCTAGCGAAACGGCCGAGGCGGCCGAAAGCGGTCGAGACGGATCAGCGGTTGGAATGGCGTCTGGCCGTGTGGATGTAGTACCGTTCACCCCACGCTCTTGCGACTCTGACGGAACGCGAAACACCGATCCTTTCCAGTCGTTGGTTCAACGAATCTATGGAGGCGCCCGACGAGGATATGCGGTTGTCGAGGAACCGGGCCGACGTATCGTCGCGGAGGAACTTGATCGGAACGGCGATGTGCTACCCCTGGGTTGACGCGGCGGCGTTCGCCCGCTGCGCCGTTACGTGAAGCGGCCGGGCGACCGTCTCCAACGCCGGTTGCCCGTTTGAAACTCGAGCGCGGCCGCAGCATCGATTTGATCTGTCGCCGGCGCGCAGCCTCTCCAGCGCCTCCCATTCGCCATGCAACCATTTCCAAGGCTGGCAGGCTAATTTTGATGGGGCGCACCTCGTCCACTCTGGCGCCCGATCCCATATCGCTTTGCTCAACGACGAATGGTCCTGTCATCGCGGCCATAGTCGGCCGCTGATTTGATATCCCGCAGTTCATCGGGCCGCATCAGGACGGATCGAGGGGGCGCCCTGTTTCTGGCGCTGTTTTGACAGGGAGCGCGTTGATCATTCGGCTCATCGCGCCTTTGTCGGGGCTGCAAAGACGGCCGGACCATATTGGCAGCGCTCATCACGGATAGAGGAACGGCGGCGCCCCGTTCGCCCGGTATCAGGGAACGATATCGCCCCCCATGTATTAGAAACTGATGGACACTATGGAACCCCACGGCCACGGGATAGCGGCCGATATTTTGACATCAGAAGTTGCCATTGCCAGGCAGCGCATCCATCGGACCGAGCTCGCGCTTCAACGCACTGAAGAAATGCTGGCCAAGAATCTCGCGCTGCGCAGCAGGATACGAGCTGCGGTCGAGGCCGCAGACCGCTTGGTGAAGATCGATCCCCCCAGCTTTGAACGGCGTCGCCCAGGTTGAACTGGGCCGGCGCTTCATTCGTCGCGCCCCCACCGGCCACCGGCGCCACCACTCAAGCACCGCGGCAACCATGTCCACAGACAGCGAGCGCGGTTCATCGTGGGCGGACTGGTGCTCGGCCAGGAACCGATCGTCGTCCATGCGGCCGATGGCTTCAGCGACGTGGGCCAGCGATTGGTCGATCCAGGCCACGGCGGAGCGATCGGTCGACGTCATGCCGACGGCTCGGTGTCGGGGATGCTCGGGGCGGCAGTGGGTAGTGGTACACTCGCCGGAAAGGTCGGCAATTGGCGCGTTGTGCCGGTTCGGAACCGGGTGGACCTGGGGAGAATCGTCAATCAACCTTGGGTCTGTTACACTTCTCCGAAGCTGACGTTCGCGGTGCGGCCCGGAATGCCACCGAACCTGCCGACATCATAGCCACGCCTCGAGTAGAGGCTTCGTCTCGAGCACCTCGGCACGGTTCCGTTCGCGCGATAGAAGCAGCGGTTGGCGATTGAGCAGCATGGAGTCGCCGAATTCATGCGCGCGGTATCGATACGCGGTGAAGGCTGCGGAGGCCTTAGCGAGCAGAGCATCATCGGCAAAGGCGCGCAGGAGCTCGAAATGGCTTTCGCCGGGCTGGTGGACGCCTGTGAGAATCGCATCGACCACGCGAAGCCGCGTGCCCCGCGCGATGCGCCCTGTCGCAATGCCATTTCCGGCACGCACATTGCCGCCGGGATTGGCGGCTGCTTCAAGTGCGCGCACTACGCTTGTGCCGATCGCAATGATGCGGCTGCCGCGCAGCTTCGCCCGCGCGACCTGCGCCGCGGTGCGCCCAGGGATGCGGTATGGCTCGTCGAAGGGAAGGCGCGAGTCGAGCGCGGGATCGCCGGTGGAAGACACGCCCGCAGCATGCGTGAGTGTTGCAAAGCCAACGTCGTGCCGACGCCAGGCTTGGAGCGTGCGCCAGTCGAGCGCGAAGCCTGCCGACGGCGCCTCGAACGCGACCGGCCCGGCGGCAATCTTCGTCCAAACATCCCACAGTGCCAACGGCTGGGGAACATGCGCGTATTGGATCGGCCGGCCGTGCTGCGCCAGTCCTGCAAGCACCGCTGCGCGGTTGCCTGGGAAGTGCAACTCGAGAAGGCGTGGATGGTCGAGAAGGCGCTCGACGACGGCGTCAAGCGAGCCGAGCCGGAGGCGATCGCCTGGTGACAGCGGAGGTGGAGGCAGCCGGTCTTCCGTGCGCGTGCGGTGATCGCCCGAGCCGAAGGCAATCGCCACGAAACGGGTTGGATCGGGAAGTGACAGCCAGCCCGCCAGGCGGATCTCGATCGCCTCACCGCTTGGGACATGCGTGCCGTGCAAGCTGGCAGGCAAGGTCGCGGCGTCATTGGCGACGACCTGATCGCCGGGACCGAATAGCGTCGCGATTCCAGCGCGCGGCAGGTCGCGCATCGTGCCGTCCGCCTCGACGACCAACAGCCTGGCTGCGCGCCGATCGGAACGATCGGCGGCAATCATGCGCATGCCCCGGCGTGAAGCGTAGCGCGGACCTGTAACGCGTCGATCATCTTTTCGATGATCTCGGCAGCAGCCAGTTCGGGGCGTTTCAATGTAGACGGATCGGCGTCAGGAAGCGCTAGCGCGTGCAGCGGGGTGTCCATGTCGCCAGGGTCGGGTGCGAGGAGCCGTATGCCGTCGGCTTTCGCCTCCTCCTCCCAAATCGCCGTCAGATGGGCAAGAGCGGCCTTGCTCGCCCCATACGCGCCCCAGCCGGGATAGGCGTTCACCGCCGCGTCGCTGGAGATGTTGATCACCATCGCGCCACGGCCCTCGCGTGCGGACGCGGCAAGCGCACCGAACAGGGCCTTCGTCAGCCGGAACGCGCCGACCAGGTTGACCGCGAGCGCCACTTCCAGCTCCTCGCACTCAGTATCGGCGAGGAGCGCCAGAGGGACAGGGCCGAGGCTCGAGGCATTGTTGATCAGGACGTCGAGCCCGCCGAGGCTGGCAGTGACCTGTAGTGCGATCGAGTAGGTGTCCTCCTTCTTGCCGACGTCGCCGACAATGCCGTGCGCGCCCGTCTCGTCAGCGATGCGTTCGACATTCGCGGCGGTGCGAGCGACGAAGGCCACGCACGCACCCTGCGCGGTCAGCTGCCGCACAAGCGCCATTCCGAGCCCGGAGGTGCCGCCCGTGACCGCCACGCGAAGTCCTTGAAGATCAATATTCGACTGCATTGCCGGTGCTCCTTCAAGCTTTATGGCCCTTGCTACAAGTTCAAGTTAACTTGAAGTCAAGCGGGAATCGTGCTTTCGTTCATGCATGGATTCCATGCTGACCATCACCGACGTGTCGCGGCGCAGCGGCGTCGCCTCATCGGCCCTGCGCTTCTACGAGGAGCGCGGGCTGATCGCGTCCGAGCGGGCCGGCTCGGGACACAGACGCTATCCGCGATCCGTGCTGCGCCGGATCGCCTTCATCGTCTTCGCGCAGCGAATTGGGCTGACGCTTGAGGAGATCGGCGCCGAGCTCGCCAAGTTGCCAGCCGATCGCGTGCCGTCGCGTCGGGATTGGTCGCGGTTGTCGGGCCAGTGGACTAAGCGCATCGACCAGCGCATCGCCGAGTTGCAGCGCCTGAGGTCCGGGCTTACCGAGTGCATCGGTTGCGGCTGTCTGTCGATCGACCGGTGTAGCCTTGCGAACCCTGCCGATATGGCAGGACGCAAGGGGCCGGGGCCGAGGTATTGGCTGGGGTGAGTTGGCAGCGTGCCTGTCACTATTGCAGGACTCGGCAGCGCAAGACTTCGCCAAGTGCGAGACGCTGCGGCCCGGTAAGGTTCAGCGGCGGTATTGTTCGTCGCTGACTTTCTCCATCCGCTCGACGGCCTTGCCATCAAGTGCTTGCGTCGTCCTGCCAGACGGTCGTTCCTTCTAAAAACGCGGCTGCATTTCAGCAGGCCAAGCGAAATAAGGAAATACGTCGAACTGCTCCGGATGCGGCAGTCATCAACCTCTTCAGTCCCGCCCGAAACGTTTGAGTATTGGAGCCGTTGCGCGTTGGCACAGGCTGATCGGATTGATCGGCGGTTGGGGAACCTTTCCAATCGTTGGTTGATCGCCCGAACGGTACTGCATTCGGTACCGCATGACCCAAGGCTTTACGTTAAGTATCCGAATTTCTCAGCTTTTTCGGCGCAGTTCGTCCCATCCATCATCGTCCCGACTCGCAATTTCGAGTTCGTGGTTGCTCGATCTCGATTTGCTGTCAGGCCGCTTGCCGACGATAGCAAAAGAACGCCTCTTCGATAGTGGGTCTTGCGATGTAGCGGTCTCCCGCTACCAAGAATTTCTCAAGTAAACTTGACAATCGGCTAGCCCTTAAAGCTGGCCGATTGTGTTTCGCCATGTTGCAAGCAGCCACCGGTGATTTGCAAGGATTTCCTGCGACACTCGGCAAATCCACGCGACACGCGCGCGACATGGATTGACCTCTTCAGGAACCGGCTTCGAACCTGGCCCTGGCAGCTTGGTTCCTTTCGTTATGCTTGCCACCGAGGCCGCGCGAGCGAACTTGCTGACACGTGGCTACTGGTGCCCAAACTGCCGAAATCAGTCTTGGGGAAAGACCACTACCAGGAGCGATTTGGTACGCATTTCTAGACCAGAACCGTGGAAAGCAAGTCTGCATTTAGACATGTCGGTACGAATCTGTACCTAAGCTCCGATCTGACGCTGAAAAATGCGTTCACCATTGCTTCGCAAGGATCTGAGGAGGATACGATCGCTTGCTGATCGTTAGGGCGCAAGCGGCTGAGAAATGGCTGAGGTGTGCTCGTGCTCTTGCTCCAAAACGGAGGCTGTGGGCATGGCTCAGCTTCAGCAATCGATCCTTCGCAACCGTCTGCTGGCTTCGTTGTCGCCTGACGACTTTGTCCTGGTGCAGCCGCACCTGGAGGCGGTGTCGTTTGGACTGCGCGAACATCTGTTCAGAGCCGAT
The DNA here is from genome assembly GCF_040321435.1 of Mesorhizobium sp. M0410. NCBI lineage: Bacteria > Pseudomonadati > Pseudomonadota > Alphaproteobacteria > Hyphomicrobiales > Phyllobacteriaceae > Mesorhizobium > Mesorhizobium sp. M0410. Next base: position 372,465 of record NZ_JAMYRN010000003.1, on the reverse strand, counting down.
CAAAGGATCACCCATGTCACCTTCCCCGAATATGGGGTTGCCTCAATCGTCGCCGACACCGGGGAAGGACGGTTCGAGGTCGGCATGGTGGGATCGGAGGGCCTGGTGGGTGCCCCCATCGTGCTCGGCGTGGACCGTTCGCCGCACACCTGCCTGGTCCAGGTCGCAGGCGAAGCATTCCGCATTGGGGCGGGCGAGCTACAGGCCGCTATGGACCATAGCCCCGCGCTGCGCGCGCTCCTTCTGCGTTTCGTGCATACCTTCATCGTGCAGGTCAGTCAGACGGCCTATGCCAACGCCGGCTACTCCGTCGAGGAGCGGCTCGCGCGCTGGCTTCTCATGACGCACGACCGGCTAGAGCAGGACGACATGCCCATCACCCACGAATTCATGAGCATTATGCTGGGCGCGCGTCGTCCGGGCGTGACACTTGCAGTGCAGATGCTGGAGGGCGCCGGTGCGATCAGGGCCACGCGTGGTCGCGTCGGGATGAGGGATCGAGCGAAGCTGGAACAGATCGCCGGCCAGTCCTACGGCTCGCCGAGAGGGAATACTCCAACGTATTCCAGTTCCCGATCAAGCGAGAGAGAGATGAGTGGCGGACTTGCGTTACTTCATGAACATTCGTTACCGCGGTCGGCTGATACCCGATCACGAAGGTGACGAACTGGCAAACGTGGAGGATCTGCGCGAGCATGCGCTCGCCACCGCGCACGATCTCGTCTTCCGAACCCGCATGGACAGCCTCTACGACTCGTCCCTCTCATCGCGCAAATTAGACACAACGCGGCGGTTCTGCGACCTGCAGGCGGTGTCCGGGCAGTCGCGGACGAGCCTGTCCTTGCCGTAGCCCTTGGCCCACATGCGGTTGCGGTCTATGCCGCCGGCGGCGAGGTAGTCCATCACCGCATCGGCGCGCTGCTGCGACAGCGCCATTTCACTTGCGCCGGGATCGTCGGCGAAACCCTGCAGCTTGAGCAGCCAGCGCGGATGCTTTGTTAACCAGGCGATCTGGGTGTCGAGGGTGGCCTTGGCGACAGAATCGAGCGCGGCCGAACCTTGCGTGAAATAGGTGCGGCGGCCGACATTGAGGATAAAATCCTCCTCGCTACCCGGCTGCACGTTCTGGAAGCCGGCAACCTCGGTGTTGGTAATGTCAGGCGTGGAAGGGGCGAGCGTGTTGCTGGTCGAGCAGGATGCGACCAGCATCAGCAGGCCGGCAGCGAGCAGCCGGCGCGTGTTTTCAATCATACGGTTCATGAGGCGCCAATCATTCGACAGTGGTGGAAGCGGGCGCCTGGTCGGCGATGTGCGGCAGGACCTGCACCGCGGTGCCGATCGGGCAGCGCTGGTAGAGGTCGATGATGTCTTCCGGGAACATGCGGATGCAGCCGCTGGAAGCGTCGGTGCCGATGCTCCATGGCTCAAGCGTGCCATGCAGGCGGTAGCCGGTGTCAGCGCCGTCGCGGTGCAGATAGAGCGCGCGCGGCCCGAGCGGATTGTTGGACGCGCCGCCTGCGATCATGGGCGGTAGTTCCGGCCTGCGCTTACGCATTTCGGGGGGCGGGACCCAATCCGGCCACAGCGCGCGGCGGTCGATCGTCGCGCGGCCGTACCATTTGAAGCCGTCCTTACCGACGCCGACGCCGTAGCGGATGGCGGTCTTGTTTTCCATGATGACGTAGAGGAAATGGTGGCGGGTATCGACCACGACGGTGCCGACCGGCTCGCTGCTGAAATACTTGACGATCTGGCGATGCCATCTCTTGTCGATCTTGGCGAAGTTGGTCTTGCGATAGACAAAATTGTTGTCGCTGGCGGTACCCGCGAAAAAGGATTTTGCCGCCGCGGCTTGAGCAATATTGCTGGTTGCACCCACCGCGACCAGCGCCAGGCCGCCGAGCACGACACCCCTGCGTGACAAAACCATCGGCAATATCCCCCATGCCAAAAGCCTAGCTCAACCATAGTTGAGAATTACTTCGCCTCAAAGTGGAAAATGCCGCGTTGCTGCAGTCCGCCGGAAGCGGACTGGCGGGCGGTGAACAGATGCCATTCCAGCACTCCGCTGTACGCGCCCGCCGGTGCCGCAACGAAGCTGCGCCGAGTTAGCCTTGAGCACGAATGTGCATGACGGAGACGAGCCAAATCCCGTCGTCGACTTTGGTGATTCCGAGCCTCTGGCCGGCGAGCGTTGCGCTCGAAGCAGAGCGGTCGCGCTATTCTGCCAGCCTCCTGCATAGCCGCATTCCGTCGCGATCGACTGCATCGCTCTCAGAAGGCGCCCGGCGGCGGAAACGGCTAAAACGCCTGCTTTTTCGCCGGCAGCTCAGCCGCTTTCCGTCGAAGGGTGAACCCGTTGCCTAGTCCGAAATGGTTACTTGCGCTGCAGCTAATGTAGTCACATTCTTGGGCAGTCGGAAGCCGCATGGATCGGCCAGGCGCGAGTAACCTCTTCGCCGGCGTCTCAAGGCAGTCGACCACACGTTTGCGGTGCTCTAAGGGGGGAATCAATGAGATTGGCGATTATTTGTGCGGCAATGGTGATTGCCGTATCCACCGCAGCCGTTGCGCACGAGAAAAAGAGGGTGGTCAACACAGCGTCGGCCTGCGCCGACGTGTCGCGCAGCACGATCAAGAAAACCAGGGAAACAAAGCTGGATCGCAGTTCAACCGGAACTGCCTCCAGCGGGATTTCGAAAGGCAAATCGGAGCCGCGCCTGGGCTATGAAATGGTTAATCCTGCAATCATATCGATCTATTAGCTGCGGAAAAGCAGGCAAGTCTATCGGCGTCCCGGCTACGCAGGCTTGATCCTGCGGGACAGAAGTTGCCACTGCCTGCGCTCAATGTTTGATGCGGTCGCGCCGTGCGTACCAAAGCATGCCGAGCACGTGGAGCGGGCCGCTCAGCGCCGTGCCGCCGGGGAACGGCAGCGTCGACAGGTTCACCCTTGCCCGAATAGCCATGCGCAAAATAGACCTCGCCGTAGCGGCCGACATGCGGCAGGCGCGGTGTCGTCAACTGGCATTTGCATTGAGTCGCAGCCGAATGAAAGTCATATCGGGCGTGGCGCTGTAGCCGAAGGCTGAGGTCGGAATCAGAAAGGCACCTACGCTCAACGGCCATTCGCCCGGCGGACCCGCCAGATGACATTACCGACGTCGTCGGCGACGAGCAGTGCGCCAGTCTGATCGATAGCTACGCCGACTGGACGGCCCATCGCCTCGCCATTACGCCCGATGAAGCCAGTGAGCACATCTTTCGGAGGGCCGCTCGGTTTGCCACCACGGAACGGCACGAAGATCACCTTATAGCCGCTATGCACGCTTCTATTCCACGAGCCGTGCTGGCCGACGAAGGCGCCGTTGCCGTAGGCCGGACCGAGCCGGGCGCCTTTGGAGAAGGTCAGTCCCAGCGAGGCGGTATGAGAGCCCAGGGCGTAGTCGGGCTTGACCGCCGTCGCCACGAGATCGGGGCGCTGCGGCTTGGCGCGTTCGTCGACGTTCTGTCCGTAGTAGCTGTAGGGCCAACCATAGAAGGCGCCGTCACGAACCGAGGTCATGTAATCCGGCACGAGGTCGTCGCCGATCTCGTCACGCTCGTTCACGGCGACCCAAAGCTCGCCAGTTTCAGGATTCCAGGAGAGCCCGTTCGGGTTGCGCAGGCCCGAGGCGAAGACCCGAGTACGACGGCTCGACCGATCCACTTCAAGGACAGCGGCGCGGTTCTTCTCCGCGGCTATGCCGTTTTCTCCAACGTTGCTGTTGGAACCAACGGTGACATAGAGCTTGCGTCCATCCGGACTTGCGATCACGTCCTTGGTCCAATGATGGTTGAGGTCCCCGGCCGGCAAGTCGATGATCTTTTCCGGCGACGTGCTGACTCGGGTCTGGCCGTTGGAATAGGGGAAAGCGACAAGCGCGTCGGTATTCGCGACAAAGAGCTTGCCTTTGGACAGCGTCATGCCGAACGGCGAATTGAGGCCTTCCGCGAACGTCGTTCGCACATCCGCAATGCCGTCGCCATCAGTGTCGCGCAGGAGCGTGATGCGGTTGGCGCTTTTGGTTGCGGCGCCGGCCCGCTTCATAGCCAGGTCCATGAAGACCTTTCTAAGACTGAAGCCTTCGTCATGCTTGGCAGGGGCATTGGTATCAGCAACCAGCACGTCGCCGTTCGGAAGCACATGCAGCCAGCGCGGATGGTCGAGGCCGGTAGCGAAGGCGTTCACTGCCAGCCCCTTCGCCGGGGTCGGCATACCTCCTTTCTGCCAGCCTTTCGCCTCGGCGATGTTAACAGTCGGGATCAGCGTCGGTCTTGGTTTCGGTAAAGTGGGGTTGGGGCCATAGCCGATTATTGCCTCGGCTTTTTGCGCCGGAATGCCAGCGCAGCTCGCCATGACGGCTCCCAACACCGCTACGAGTACGCTTCCTCGGAAGCCGGCATGCATCGGAAGTCCCTTCGCATGGATTTGCGTCGTGCTCTTTGTGTAAACGGAAATCAGTGGCTTATTCTTCCAATTGCTTCGAAACAGCGGCGCGTGATCCGAGGGCCAGGAATTCGCGACAGATCTGCTCTCGGTAGAAATATGGCGCGAGGAGATTGTGGCAACCGCCCGAATATCTGTCGCGCGATATGAATCTCACATTCGTATCGCGCGAAATCGATACGGCTTGCGCTTTTCGGTATCGAGTTGCTCATGGGCCAACATGCGTTGGAAAGGAACGAGACCGTGAACGGCGGGACCCACAATGACCCACCGATTGCACTGGCTGGTGAAACAGCTGTTGTCGCTGCTTAGCAAGGCGCTGCAAATCTGCTAAAGTCTGCGGTGGGAGGAGACGGATATCCAATCGCTGCCGATAGCACATCCAAGTGTAGCGAAGGCGACACCCGGCGCATCACTTCCGCTCGCCTATTCCCTCGCGACGCTCTGCTGGCTCCTGTCGGCCGGCGTCTATATCGCCGCCAAGTGGGTTGCCCCCGAGATGCCGCCCTGGGCGCTCTGCTTCTGGCGGCTGACGGTTGCCTGCGCGATCCTGCTCCCTATCGTCCATCGTCATCACGGGGCGATGCTCGTGCTGATCCATTCCCGGGTGATCGAGGTGCTGGTCATCGGCGCCATCGGGCTGACCTTGTGTCAGGGCATGATCTACACGGGCCTCAACTACACCAACGCGACAACCGCCGGCATCATCATGGCGCTGTCGCCGATCATGACAATGGTGCTTGCCCGCTTCGTGCTCGGCGAGCCCCTCGGTGTCTGGAAAGCGCTTGGAGCGCTGGTCGCTCTGGCCGGGATGGTGGTGATCGTGGCGCGCGGCGACCTTGCCGCGCTGATGCAGCTGCAATTCAATCCCGGCGAGTTGTGGATCGTCGGCAGCGCCTTTTGCTGGGGCCTCTACACCGTGCTGCTGCGTCGCGCCAAATTCGCTATCGAGCTTCTGCCGATGGTGGTCCTGCTGCTGGGAGCCGGCGCGCTGGCCGCACTGCCCCTTTATCTCTGGGAACTGTTTTCCGGGGATCGTTCGGCGCTGCATGCGAACGGCCTGCTGGCCCTCGCCTATGTTGCTGGCCCGGGCGGCGCCCTGATGTACTATCTCTACAACCGTAGCGTCGAGACGCTTGGCGCCGGGCGCGCCAGCATGCTGCTCTATCTGCAGACCGCCTTCGTCGCTGTTCTCGCTTATCTGTTCCTCGGCGAAAGCTTGCACGACTACGATCTCGCCGGCGCCGCCCTCATCATCGCCGGCCTGCTGCTCGCCACAGCGATCAAGCCGAGGCAGCGCACGGTGCGTGTCGCGTAGTGAACCTCAGCACCGCCGCTTCGGCCAGCAACTCGTAAGTCTTTGACAGTCCTTTCGGCCGGTGCAGCCCATGACATTGAAGGCGGCGCGTGTTGGATCGCCATAACATCTTCTCAGCGGGAACACCGCCATGGCCGCGTCGAGCGGTGATCAATGCCGTTCAGCCATCATGCCAAAGGGAGACGGCTCTCGTGCCCGCCCATCCTCGAGCTCGAGCATCGAATCGAAATAAGTTTTCCAGCGCGTATCGTGGGTCACAACGCAGATCGCGACATTGCGGCTGTCCGCCAGATGCCTGAACACCTTCATCACCATCTCCGCCCGTGTACCATCCAGTGCGGCGGTAGGTTCGTCGGCTAGAATAACGGTGGGATCGTTTGCCAAGGCCCTGGCGATTGAAACACGCTGCTGTTCGCCGCCGGAAAGTTGGGAAGGATAATTGGAGCCGCGATGTTCGATGCCCAACGCGGCGAGAAGCCGGCTGGCTCGCGCCTGCGCCTGCTGGCGACCGACATCATTGACCTGCATGGCGATGGCAATGTTTTCGGCGGCCGTGAGAAAGGGGATCAGGTTCGCTTTCTGGAACACAAACCCAAGATGGGTCCGCCTGAAGGCCCGTAGCTCGTTGAGCTTCGCACCGGGACGCGAAATCACCTTGCCGTCGAACAGGACCTCTCCCGTTGTCGGTGTCTCCAGCAGACCGGCAATCATCAGCAGCGTCGTCTTGCCGGAGCCGCTGGGCCCGACGATACCGGTAACACTGCCGGGGCTCAAGGTCAGCGAACCTGCCGCCAACGCGGTGACCGGCGAGCCGCCGCTCTCGTAGACCTTGCTGGCATTCCGAACCTCCAGCGTGGCGAGGCGGCGCTTCGACATCAGGCCAACACTTCCTGGGCACGGACCGCGAGCGCGCGACGAATCGCAAACCAGCTGGCCGCAAGGCTGAGTGCCATCAGCACGAACGACAACACGCCAAGATCGGATTCGGTCATCAGCACAGTTCTCGGAAATCTCGGATAGATCGTAAACGAGATGGCTATGGCCAGAACGAGGCTGCAAAAGCCGATCAGCCCCGCCTGCTGCGCAATCATGCCGATGATCACCCGGTCACGGGCGCCGATCAGCTTCAGAAGTGCTATCTGCGCGACCTTCTCGATTGTCATCGTATAGATGGTCAGTGCTATGACGGCGCAGCAGATCAGCAGCGTCATCGTCGTGAAAGCCAGGATCTGGACGCGGAGCTTGCCGAGGCGGCCGTCCAGTAGAAGCGTTTCCTGGTCCTGCTGCGTGAGGACCTCGACGTCGCCCCAGCGTTTGATCGAGTCACGCACGACCTCCTTGTCAGCGCCCGGGAGAGTTTCGACGATGACCGCAGCGACACTTCCGGTCTCGTCGCCGAGACCCATGCGCGTCTTGCCCTTGGCCGCACGGTTGAGGAGGATCGCCTCGCTGGGCAGCAGTCGGTTGATGACCTGCGCGTCCGGGATGGTGACGAACAACAATCCGTCGCCACCCATGTCGACCTGCCCGGACGACACGCCGACAATCGTATAGCTATCTCGTCCAAGCCGGATCTCGTCACCCACAACCAGGCCTAAAGTCTTGTCGGCTATGGCCTCGTAGCGATTTGATTGGAAGTACCGGCCGGCGATCAACGGTATCCAGCTGCCACTGTCGCTTGGATAGTCCACACCAGTGACGGACATTCGCAGCGGAAGCCCGTCAATTTCGAACTGCTGGTTGTATTGGATGAACCGGCGCGTTGCCGCCACACCGGCCACACCGGCCACGCGGCGATCGAGATTGGCCGGTACGGCGGAGGATTCGGCGAACGGTCCGGACTTTCCCCCTTCGACGACCCAGAGGTCGGCACCAATGCCGTCGATCACGATCAAGGCTTCGTAGACGATGCCGCGATACATGCCCAGCATGCCGATCGTCGCCGCCATCAGCAGGCCGACGCCGAAAACGGTCAGGATGAACCTCAGCAGGTTATGCCTGATATCTTTGACCGCGAGATTCACCTGCTCAATGCCTGGAGGTTAACCGCTTGGTACTGGAAGCGGCCTGTCGGACTGAGCACGACATCACCGACCTTTAGGCCGCGCGTGATCTCGATATCGGTGCCGCTGGAGTAGCCCAGCGAAACAGGAGCCCAATAGGCCCGCCCGTCATGTGCAATCCAAAGACCCACCCGTCCCTGGTTTCTCGCCAGGAATCGCTGTGGCACCGCGATGCCCGGTGACGGCGATTCCGCTTGGATGGTGACGCTTGCACGCTGACCCACAGCCCAGTTCGCCGGCACCTCGCGCAATTTAAGATCGACCGTGAACTCGCGCGTCTCTTGATCGACCTGCCGGCCGATCCGCGCAATGGAAGCAGCGTAGGGCCGTTGCGGATCCGATGAGAAGGTGACTTTGGCTACTTGCCCCGGCCGAAGCGACCCCATCGCGGATTCGTCGAAGCGCGCCATGACCAGCAATGACGTCGGGTCGACGATCTGCATCAGTTCGACGCCCGGAGAAAGCAGGTCTCCCACCGTGCGGCTGCGGGAAACCACCACCCCATTGACAGGCGAGCGTATCGAGGTTTCGCCGAAACGGCTCCGTATCTGCTCGACCTCGGCGGAGGCGGCCGCGGCCTGGGCCTTTGCGCGCTCGATGCTAGCGGTCGCTCGCGCCAATGCGGCCTCGGCTTGCTTCTGGGTGCCTTCGAAGAGGTCGAACTCGGCCTGAGAAATCGATTTGCTGGCGAGCAGGCTCTTCCTGCGATCCAGATCTGCCTTTGCAGTACGGGCGGCGATAACCAGCCGGTCACGCTCCAATTCGGCCTCGCGCACGCTCTCCGCCGCGGCCCGGTCGTTGGCGACCGCTGCGGCAAGCTGATACTCGATTTCAGTCGCGTTTAGCGTGGCGAGGATATCGCCGGTCTTTACCTCGTCATTCCGGTCGACGCGAACGTCGGCCAGGAATGCCTGGATCCTTGCCGTCACGACGACCTGGTTGGTTGCACCAAGGAGGCCGGGTCCGGCGATTTCACGCGCGATCAGCCTTCGCTGGGCGACATAGGACTCCACCTGAGCAGGCCAGATATACCAACCAGAAAAGAGCCCGACTGCCGCCAGAACGGCAAACAAGATTAAGATGAAGCGAATCACGTGCCTTTTACCTGCACCGGCTTCCACCGGCCCCGCTGACCCCTGAATCGACGCATCACTATATCGCCGCCTGCTCGGCTGCATCGACCGCCGGTTGCCCAGCCAACAGTCGTTCGATGACTTCCCTCAGGATATCTTCTGCTTCTGCACGGTCATAGCCCAATTGGTCGAATATCAAGGTCAGACCAAGACCGTTCGCGGTCGGAAAGGTACGCAGATCCATCTCGCTGGTACGTGGTTTTTCTCGTCGCATGTCAGGCAGGGGCGTCACTTTGAACATGCCGAGATCAAGTTCGCCACCGGCATGGGCCCTTTGAAGGGGGGCCGACTGCGTGGCGCGTGTCCATCTGTCGACTGTTTGGGTGCCGGCGACGAAGAGGGAGGTATAGGAGCCCTTGGCCACGACTTCGTCATGCACGTCTCCGAAGTAGTTCGAATCCATGAAGGGCGCGAACTGGATAGCCTCTTCGATCCCTTCTCCGAGCGAACCGGCTAACGCTTCGATTGTCTCGAACCGAGACAGCCGCGCACGCACAGGGACGTCCGAGGCGACGAAATTGACATAGTTCTCCAGCCGCCGGTCGTGGCGCAACGCTGCTGGAACCTGCATCACCATATCGTCCACGCCGCCGCGCGACCCGATGGTCTGCGCAAAGGCCGCGATGATCATGGCCGTTTCCGTCGTGCCGGCTGCCCTGGCACGCTTGCGCAGCGCATCCTGCTGGTCGCTGGCTATCGAGAGCGTCACGTCCTCGCTAAGGCTGCAATCGATCAGGTTGACATTCGTCCGGCGGCCTTTCGCCTTGCGCCCGAGATTGGGAATTTGCGGCAAGGGCTCGGCGAATACCTTGCGCAGGAATGCGTCGCGCCGTTCGAACGAACCAGGCTTTCCGACATGGTCGAAATCCCGGATGAATCGGTCGATACTCATTTCCACCGGATCAAGAGGCAGGCCGAGATAAGCCTTGACTGTTTCCTCGACGATGAGGCCGAGGGAATAGCCGTCAACAACGAGATGATGTGCCTTGGCGACGATAAGGTCGCTCTCGGAGCCGAACCGGATGACGGTGACACGGAACATCGGCGCCTGGATATCTATGCCTTCCTGCGCGAGTTCGGTTGCGCGCTCCAACGCTTCGGATTCGTCGGCGACTTGCTCGACCCTGAAGAAATCGGTCGGCGTCCTTTCCAGATACGCGCCGTATCTAGCCCCCTTGCGGAAGAACCGGGTACGCATCACCTCGTGTCGCGCCATGACCGTTTCGATCGCCCGTCTGAGACGATCGGCGTCCATTTGCGGCCGGATCTTGAACTCCTTGCTTACAATGAATGCGGCACGCGCATGCGAAGTCGCGTCTGGATGTTCCTGGAAACGCAGTAATCCCAATTGCGTGCTAGTTACTGCTATCTCTCTTTCGACGTTGGGCACGCCGTCGAGCGGTGAGCGCTCGACATCCTGGCCTCCACTCGGCTGACCGGACCACTCGCGCAGACTCCAGCCCATTGCGATGGGCACCAGGCGGCCTGACGTTTCGAGCTCGCAGGAAAGCTCGTCGAGAAACTGATCGAGTAGCAACCGCGCTGCTGCTTCTTCGACAACGTCGAGATCCACGGTCAGCCGGCAGACAACGCCGGCTTCGCTGGTCGCTGCGGACAATTGTATCTCGTGCGCGGATGCGGGGATCGCATCGAGAGGATGGTCCAAGGCGGCGAGCGCCGTAACTTGGCTACGGTCGAGAAAAGCGAAGCCGAATTGGCGCAGCGAAACATGGCGAATGCGCAGATCTTCTTCGAGCGCCAGTTCCAGAGACGACGTATCCATTGACCGATGCGCGTGGCCGTTTGCGTCGGCACGCTCGACCTTCCTCAGCAGATCGTAACCGAGTTCATTCATGGCTCGCAGGACAATCGGATAGGACCCATCCAAGGGGCCTATCAATCCGCTTGGTGCTCCCTGCCCGCGCTCGCTATACCAGCGGTCGACGACGATTGATCGGAGCGAGAGGCGGCTTGCCAAGGCCTTGGCATAGGCGGCCAGAAAGCGCGCGGCCGGCAACTCCGATCCCGACGCGAATGCTGCTGCTGGAAGCGTGATCTCCAGCAACCCGACACGGCCCCTGTTGGTTCCCATACCGACGGGAGACGCGGCACGACTGCGGCCGGGGATCGGTGCGATCGCAGGCGCGTGGTGAAGTATCTCCTTCCAATAGGCGAGGTCGCGACGATACTCGCTCGATCCGGGCATCGGATGAGCTGCGCGCGCGTAGTCGGTAAAACTAGGCCCTGCTTCGACCGCTTCTGCTTCGCCTTGCACAAGCTGCGCAAGCAAAAGATGAACCGACAACGTGTCCGCAGCCGCGCGATGAGCCCGGATTTGTAGCTCGTGACCGCCATCCTGCCGCTGCCACGCGCCGATCCGCCATAGCGGACCAGGCAGCGCCACATCGCCCAAACGACCGCCCGGCGAAAGCACTTCAACAATCGGTTGAGCCTCGAAGCCTATCTCCACGGCGCCGGACGCCGATATCGCACCGGTCATCCGGAGCGCGTCGTGTCGCTCGACCAGTCGCGCCAATCTTGTCGCAAGCGCGGCCAGCGACACGCCAGGCTCAATACTCGTCTCGACCAGGATCTGATTGTCCGCCTTTGCGACCGCCGACGACATCGGCAGTCCGTCCAGCATCATCGCATTGACCTGGCGGCCAAGAGGCCGGAAGGCTTCCTGCGCTGCAACGCCATCGGAACTCGCTTGTGCGGCCAGGACCTGCAAGGCGGACGCCTTCAGTTTCGCCTCAAAAGCGGAAGCAACGAGGCGCGACAGTCCCGCGATCGTCGGCGCTTGCAGGAACTTGGCGACAGGGATGTCGACTTCGACCTGAGCCTCGACGCGATTTTTCAGTTCGAACGATGAGAGGGAGTCGAGACCGAGCTCACTGAGCTTGCGGTCATCCGCCAAGGCGCTTGCCTCGACCTTGAGGACTTTCGCCACTTCGCGCCGGATCATGTCGGCGAGCAGGTCGTCCCACGCCTCGCGCGGCGCGGCTGCAAGCTCGGCCTGAATGCGAGACCGCCCTCCGGTTCTGTCTCCAAGCAGCGGCGAAATCCTCGGATTCGTCGCTGCGCCGGGGTTCGTGCGAGCGATCGCAGCCCAGTCGATATTGGCAAAGCCGAGATTCTCCGATCTGGCGCGCACAAGATAGGACAGGGCCGCCGCCGCTTCAGAATCCTGAACCGGCTTGATGCCTACGCTATCGAGATAGTTGGTCATTGCTTCCGACCTGGCAACGAATCCACTGCCGGCGATCATGCCCCAGGCGGTGGACGAGCCGGCCAGGTTGCGACCCCTGCGGTACGTGGCGATTGCGTCCAAAACAGAGTTGGCCGCTGTGTAGTTGGCCTGCCCAGACGAACCGATAACCTGCGCGATCGACGAGAAATTCACGAAGAAATCCAGCGGAATATCGTGTTCGACAACGGCGACATGCAAGTTCCACCCGCCGGCTATCTTCGGCCTCAGCACGCGGTCGATCTTGCCTGCATCGAGCTGCGAGACGAAAGCGTCCTCTATCACCGCGGCGCCGTGCACGATGCCGCGCAGAGGAGCGTCACCCCCAGCATATTCGCCGATCAGCCTGCCGACGGCAGTAGCATCGGTCACGTCCAGAGCGGCGCGAACGATGCGCGTGCCACGTTGCTCCATGATCTCGATGGCCACAGCCGCTTCGGCATCTGGAACACCGCTTCGATTGGCAAGGATGATGGTTCCCGCGCCTTTCTGACTGAGCCACTCGGCGATCGCAACGCCAAATCCCTTGAGCCCACCAGTGACGAGGTAGGAAGCCTGAGCGGAGACGGCGAACTGTGCGCCGAGGTCAAGTTCGATGTCCACGGAAGGTTCGTCGAAAGTGACGATCACCTTACCGATGTGCAGCGCTCGCGAAAGCATGCGCATGGCTTCTGCCGCGCGCGATGCCGGGAAGCGGGTCGCCTCCAGCGGCTTATAGACGCCGGCGGCAACCTTAGCCTCCACCTCCACCAGCAATTGCCTGAAGAGGCTCTCCTTCTCGACGGGGAGCGTCGAGAGATCGATGACCGAATAGGCGTTGTTGCGATAAAGCGAGCGAAGCCCGATCGGCTTGTCGTCGGCGAGATCGCGCTTGCCGATTTCGACCATCCTGCCGAAGGGCGCCAGGCACTCCAGACTCTTGTCGATGCCGTTGCCAGACAGCGCGTTCAGCACCACGTCGACGCCGCGGCCACGCGTAAGGGAACGCACCTCGTCGGCGAAATCGAGAGCGCGCGAGTTCATGACCTCATCCACGCCCCATGTCTTCAGGAAGGCGCGTTTTGTGTCGCTGCCTGCAGTGCCGAAGACTCGAGCCCCCACATCATGCGCGACCTGGATGGCGGCGAGCCCGACACCACCCGAAGCCAGATGGATCAGCGCGGTTTCGTCCTGTGCCAATCGGCCGATATGTTTGAGAGCGTAGTGAGCGGTAAGGAAGGCTGTCGGGAGGGTCGCGGCCTGGATCAGATCAATACCATCGGGTACGCGCATGGCGAGATCCGCCCGGAGCTTGGCGAAGCGTCTGAGGTAGCCCTTGCCCATACCCATGATGCGATCGCCGGGCTTGAGATTGGTCACCCGTTCGCCGACCCTGCGGACGGTGCCGGCGAACTCCAGCCCGAGATTGCGCCAGTATGCCTCGTCATTCTCCAACTCGTCCGGCAAGATGCTGGTGGCCGCCATGATGTCGCGGAAGTTCAATCCGACCGCGGCGACCTCGACCATGACCTCGTCTGGCGCCAATTCGGGATCGGCGATTTCGCGTAGTACGATGTTGTCGATGGTGCCAGGCCCCGTCATGGTGACGGCGAAGTTGGAAGAATCCCGCGCGGTCTCCAGCGTCCGCCGCAACGGCGCCACTTCGTGCAAAGCCAGTTGCTCCAGCCGCGGGACATAGCGTTCGGCGCCACGCAGGATGAATTCCGTCTCTGCGGTTTCCTCCAGCACGGCGCCCGAAATGCTCACCCCCGACTGCAGCGATGTGGGATCCGCATCGATAAGGCGGATGCCCAAACCTTTGAACTCGTTTGCCATTGTGCGAGCAATGCCGATTAAGGCGCTCTCACTCAGGCCTGAAAGGCTCATCGGCTGGTCACCTTGCACAAGCCGGCTGCCGGACGTGACGACAACCAGTTCGGGCCGCTGTTCGGACGAACTGTGCAGCCGGTCGATGACTTTTCCAAGCGTGATCAATTGGTGCACGATAGGCGTGATCCTGGCGAGAAGCTCGTCCCCGCCTGCTTTGTCGTCGAGTTTTTCGGGGGTGGCGGCGCTGAACAGGATGCCACCTGTCCCACCCGATTTGGTCATGAATGCCCGGATCGTGGCGAGCGCTTCATCCGCATCGAGGTTCAGGAACGGCGCGGGGTTTGCGACCTCGACCGTCGCTCCGCGGCTAACCAGCTCAGCCAATGTCGCTTCGAGGCGCTGGGTTCCATCACCCACCACCAACCAGTGGGCGCAACGCAATGAGGGCGCTGCCGGTTTGGCTTCCTGCTTCTCGAAATGCTCCTCGAAAACACTGGAGCCCGAGCCGGCACCTTGCTTGGCCCTGCTGCTCCTGACCTTGCCCAGCGCCTTGGTCTGAAGGTTGTCGAGAACGATGAGCGGCTGCCCTTCCGGCGAGAACACGCTGAACCGCATCGAGTACGGGTCGAGACCCGGCTGGATGTCGACGATCACCTCGGGCGTCAAAGGAGCGCCCAGCAGGATCTTGCGGGCGCCGGTCGGCAGGCGCAACTGATACTGGGCCTTGTCTTCATTAGCCGGCGGCAGCGATTCACCTGGAACCCACACGCCGTCTCGATGTGAAGCCAGGCCGATGCCGGCCTGGAGCACCGCGTCCAGCAATCCGGGGAAGGCGAAATACTGCTTCGCCAAGTTGGGATCCTTGCTTGACAGCTTGGCAACCAGGCGGTCGCCGACAATGTCGAGTGCGTTCACCGACTGGAAATAGGGACCGTATTCAAGCCCGTGCCGTTCGGCGAGACGGTAGAATTCCGTCTTTTCGACTAGGTTCGGGCGATCCAGCAGCAGGTCGGCAGGAGCTGGTGCAAGTTCATATTTGTGGCTGAAGCCATAAGCTTCGGCACGCGTCCTCCAGCCATCCTCCGAACCTCGATGGAACGTGGCGATGCGCAGCCTGCTACCGACCGGATCGAACGTCGTCGTAAACAGTACGACGTCGTCCTCCGCGATGGAAAGCGCTTCGTACAGCTTGAAATCACGCAGTTCCACGGACTCAGAGCCGAAATGGTCGCGCAGTGCGGCCCCCATGATTTCGATGTAACCGACGGCCGGGAAGAGGCAATCGCCGCTGACCCGATGGTCAGCCAGGAATTTGAAGCCTCTGAGCGTGATTTCGTTCGTCCAGGACGGCGCCGCAGTGAAGTCGCGCCATCCAAGCAGTGCGTGCCGGGGTGCCTCGAACAGGAAGTTCTTGGTTTCCTCGGATGTATTCAGCAGGCGCTGGTTGTTCCAGGGTAACTTGGGAACGGCCACGTGGCCACTCAACGATTTCGGCCGGTCGAATTCGACGCCGGCAACATGAAGGCTGCCCTCGGCCCGCGCCAGCGTCCAGAAATCGTCAGTTTTGCGATCGAGCGAGTTCACCGCGGCGGCGTCTACCCCGCGCTCCTGCGAGATGCCTCGGATGAGCGGCGTCAGCGTGCGGTGCGGACCTATTTCCAGGAAAGTATTGATGCCGAAATCGAGGGTGAAATCCAAGGCCTTGGTAAAGCTGACGGGTTGGCGCAAATTGGCCCACCAGTAGTCGGCGTCGAACTTCGTCTCGAATATGCCGGTGACCGTCGAGATGATCGGCAGACGGCCTTCTTTCCAGGCGACCGGACCCAGTTCGCCAAGGAACCATTCCTTGCAGTCTTCCAGATGCGCGCTGTGCCATCCGAAATCCATGGTCATCCGGCGGGCCGTCGCATCGGGATAGGCTTCCGCGACCTTGGCCAGCACGCCAAGCACCGCGTCCTCCATGCCGGAAATCGTTTGCGCGATCGGGCCGTTGTAGGCGGCAATGACAACGCTTTCGTCACCGGGCAGCAAAGGTTCGAGTTGATGGACCGTCAGCCCTATCGTGGCCATTGCACCGCGCCGCTCGCTCTTCAGCGGGATGAGGCCGCGTTTGGCAATGATGCGAGCCGCCGTCTCGATATCGATGATACCTGAAACGTAGGTGGCCGCGACCTCGCCGAAGCTGTGGCCGATCAGAAGCTCAGGCCGCACGCCGGCCTTTGTCCAGCGCTCGTAGAGGGATATCTGCGTGGTGAAGATGGATGCCTGGGTAACGTCGGCATCGTTGATGCGGGTCTTCGTCTCGTCCCGCAGCATCTCCTCGACGGTCGACCAGCCGACCATCGGACGCAGCACTTCGTCGAACATCTCGGCGGTTCGGCGAAACGCACGGTCTTCCTTCAACAGGCGGCGCGCCATGGCCCACCACTGGCCGCCCTGGCCCGAGAAGGCGATGGCGAGCCGACGGTTGGATGCCCTCCCGGTGATGATGGTTGGCCCTTCCGCGCTTTGCTCGATGGCTCCCTTAGCCAATGCGCGCAGTTGGGTCTGGAGCGCGGCACGCTCCGGCTCGACGATGAGCGCAGCCCGTTGGGCGAAGTTATCGCGCGCGCTGCTCAAATGGGCGGTGATGTCTTCGACCGGCGTCTCCGCAAGGGAGCCTCCCTGCTCCAGCGCATCGGCTAGACGGCCGGCCCACAGTTCCAGTCCCGCCGTGCTGCCGGCCGAGATCGGGACGGCTATCGGATGGCCGGCTATCACCGGCCTTGGCGCACGGTTGGCGTTCGCGGACAACCCCCGCCATCCTTCCACTGCGATGGAGGCATTGGTGCCGCCAAAGCCGAAGGAGTTGACGACGGCCAGGACCGGCCGGCCGTGATGGTCGATCGGCGTCGGCGTGGTTGCTACAGCGATGTTGAGCGCGTCGAACGGAATGCTCGGATTCGGGCGCTCGAAATTCCGGTTCGGCAGCACGATGCCCTTTCCCGCCGTCAGCACCGTCTTGATGAAACCCGCAATACCGGACGCTGATTCGAGGTGGCCGAGATTGGGCTTGAACGATCCGACATAGGCCGGCTTTGACCGTGAATTCACACCGAACACGCGGCCGATGGCAGCCGCCTCGATTGGATCGCCGACCGGCGTGCCTGTCCCATGGGCCTCGACATAGTCGACATCGGCCGGATCGATGGCGGCGCCTTCCACCAGCGCCTCCAGCATCTCTTGCTGTGCTTCCCCGCTCGGCGAGGTCAGGGTGGGCGTATACCCGTCCTGATTGACCATCGAATGACGGATCACGCCATAGATCCGGTCGCCGTCGGCAATTGCCCGGTCAAGAGGCTTCAGCAAAACGAAACCGCAGCCTTCGCCGCGCACGAACCCGTCCGCCCTTTCGTCGAAGGTGTAGATTCCGCCGGTCGGCGAAAGCATGTTGGCGCTGGAGAATGCGATAAACGGGCCTGGATCGAGCATGCAGTTGACGCCGCCGGCGAGCGCCGTCTCACAGGTGCCGGTGCTCAGGTGGCGCACCGCTTGGTCGATGGCAACGAGCGCCGACGAGCATGCCGTGTCGACGGCGATACTCGGCCCTTTCAGATCGAAACGGTGGGATATTCGGTTGGCCGCGATCGAGAACGCCGAACCGGTGCCGGCAAAAATATCCCCACCACCGACACGTCCGCGGCGCAGGTTCTGCGCGAAATCGTTGGTCGAGATTCCGATGAACACGCCGGTGCGCCCGCGGCGCAGGTCGGCCAATGTGCGCTCGGAATCCTGGACGGCCTCGAAGGCCACTTGCAACGCCAGGCGCTGCTGCGGGTCCATCGTTGTCACCTCGCGGGGCGACATGTCGAAGAAACTCGGGTCGAAGCCGAAAACGTCGCTGGCAAGAAACCCACCCCAGCGCGTCCGCATCTTTCCCCGGGCATCGGGCTCCGGATCATAGAATGCATCGACATTCCATCGATCCGCCGGGATATCGACGATGCCGCAGTTCTTCTCCAGGAGAAAGTTCCAGTACGAGTCCGCGTCCTGGATTCCTCCAGGAAACCGGCAACCAATTCCGATAACTGCGATTGGCTGTGTTGACTCAATGACCTGCTGAGGGGCATCGCCCCCACGATGAATGTTCATGCCCAGACCCCCGCCTAGTATACACCGTGGGTTGCCCAACCCACGGCGCACTTACAGTCACGGCGTATTTAAGTGCATGTCCTAACGGAAGCTCCAAGAGCAAAACTCGCCAGGTTAGCATTTTTATCGCAAAATGTGTCTTTTAAGCCGATTTGATTACTTTTTAGGCCAATTTGATTAGTTTTTAGGCCGATGTGGCTGCTTTTGAAGAGAAACCCGTCCGCTCGATCCTCGTCGCCAAAAACAGGCGTCCCCGAGGCCCGTTCCGGAGCGTCAACGCAATCCCAAGTCGAAATCGAAGCGGCGTGCGACGACCTGAGGACTGCGTGCACTCCAGGCGACGGCGGCCACGTGGTGCGCGCTTGGGCGGAACTCAATGAGCCTGAGGGGTTCAACCAATTCCAGTGGCGGCGAGAGGATATAGGCCTCGCCGCTCCCGTCCATCCCAATCTCGAGTCCCACCCCGGAGAGGCCGACGCCGGCAGCCTTGAGCACGGCTTCGCGACAAGTCCAAAGCCGGCAGAACATGAGGCGGCGGGCCTCTGGCGCCAGTGACTCAAGTTGTGCGATCTCGCCGGGCGCGAACAGAGAACGGGCCATGGACATCTCGCCGCTCCGCGGGGCGACGCGCTCGACATCGACGCCGACTTGCCCGGCGGCAGCCACGGCCACAAGGGCAAGATCCCCCGAATGCGAAAGGTTGAAGGCGAGGCGCCCGTCCGCAAGGAACGGCTTTCCCTGTGGGGTCTCCCGCAGATCGAGTTCTCCCGGCGCTCGGCCGGTGTACATGGACAGCACCCGGCGTAAGCCGGCATGAGCTGCCAGATGGCGCCGCTGATCCTGCTCGAAAACAAACCGTCCGCCCCTGGTCAATTCGGCTGGATTGAGCACGGCCATGTCCGACTGCGAAAGGGGAGCATCGAGAGCAACCCGCCACACATGGACGTCGATCCCGAGAGCCGGCACCACCCGCCCACCGCCGTGCGGCAAGACAACTCCGCTTTGCTTCATCTTACAGTTTTCCCGGCCGGGCGAGAGGTAGGGCTCGGCCTGCTGCAGCAATACGGCATTGACGACTGCTCCCCAAGCTTTGCCCGTTAACACCATAAACCTACGCGATTCTTGTGACACCTCTCGGCACGCTCATCATCGGCCACGCTCTAACGCGCCAGAGTGAACCAGTCCAAAGGCCGGAGGGACTTGGCTGCGATGCGGGTGCGCACCGATTTGGAACAACGAGCCTCAGAGTACCACCCGAAGCGGAGTCAGGTCATTGAAGCCGGCTGTTGTGGCGCAGCACGAGGCCGACCGCGCCGAGCAGTGCGTCGTTCTCCGTGTGCTTGCCAACGATTATCCGCGTGCGCAGCGCAGGCGCCACATCGCGGGACTTGATGAGCGTATGGCGTTCATATGACGCGATCAGTGGCGCCAGGAGAATGTCGCCCGCCAAGGCCATGCGGCCGCCGATTATGATGAGCGGCGGATTGAGCACCGAACCGATCAGGCCAAGGCCACGGCCGGCGAACTCTGCGGTGTCCTCGATCATCCGCAGCGCCCTCACGTCGCCCTGCTCGGCCATCATGATCACATCGTCCATCGTGACCGGCCGCCGCACGATGCGCGAAATCTGCTCGAGCGGCCGGGCAAAGCTGGCATAGAGCTCCAGGCATCCGCGATTGCCGCACCGGCAAAGGTCGCCGCCGGGATCGATGCTGATGTGCCCGAATTCGCCGGCGCCGCCGGCGATGCCGCTCACCAGCCGGCCGTGCTGGACAATGGCCCCGCCGACGCCCAGATCGACCTTGAACAGCACGAAATCGTCGTGGCCGACGGCCGCACCCCACATCAGCTCGGCAATGGCCGAGCAGTTGCTCTCATTGTCGGCGAAGATCGGCTGTTCGAGGACCGGCCCGAACACATCGCGGATGTTGACCCCGGCCCAGGTCGGAACAATACTCGCGCGCAGCACCACTCCTTCGCGGCTGACTGGGCCCGAGACGGAGACCCCAACCCCCAGGAGCCCCGCCATCGGCAGACCGTTCTCTTCGTAGCATCGGGCAATTACTGACTTGGCGAGCTGGGCCGCCTGTTGCGGCTGGTAGTCCAGACCCATGGGGATAGTTTGTTCGGCAACGAAAGAATGCGAGACGTCGGCGACGACGCACCGCATCTCGTCGAGGCCCAGGTGGATGCCGACGCAGGTGCCCGCAGCGGGATTGAGCGTCAATGCCGTGGCCGGCCTGCCAATGCCCCTGGCCGCGTCACGATGGGCCGAGGATTCGATCACCATCCCTGACTTTCTCAAGCCGTTGAGCGCGGTTGAAACCGTCGACCGCGCCAAACCGGTAATGCGGGTAATTTGCGACGCGGAAAGCACGCCGCGCTCGCGCAAGCATCGGACGATCAGGCTCTCCGGCGACGCGGACGGCCTGTCGATCAGCCAATTTCTAAGCGAAGGTTTGTTCATGATGAGCACAAAGCATGTTGACTGATAGCTCAAATATGTCATCTTGGAAAGAACGGAGATTACTGCATCTCGCCGGCCACGACCTCAAATCGCAGGCCACAAGCGGTCGAAACGAACCGTGCATCACATATGGGAGTGAAACGATGAAATACCTGAGGACGGCCTTTGCGGCCGCTACCGCCTTCACCTTGATTACCGGAACAGCGCTCGCGGAGCCGAAGACCAACCTCTTGCATCAATGGGCCACCGGATCGGACGCCCAGGCTATCGCCAAGCTCGGCGAGATGTTTACCGCCAAGGGTGGCACCTGGCAGCAGACCTCCATCGCAGGCCATACGGCCAATACCCTGGCCAAACTGCGTGCCGATGTGATCGCCGGCAACGCACCTCCCGCTGTGCAACTCAAAGGCCCCGAGATCGCCGAATGGAACGAGACGGGCATGACAGCCAATCTCGACGACCTGGCGAAGGCGGAAAATTGGGAGAAGGTCGTCGCTCCCGAATTGCTGCCGGTGATGAAGCCGACCGGGAATTGGGTGGCAGCGCCGATGAACATCCACCGCATCAACTGGCTGTGGGCATCGCCGAAGGTCATGAAGGACGCGGGCGTCACCGAGATGCCGAAGACATGGGCGGAATTCAACGCCGCCTGCGACAAGATCGTGGCCAGCGGCAAGATCTGCATTTCGCACTCGACCGCCGACTGGACCGACTCGACGGTCTTCGAAGTGGTCGTGTACGGTCAGGACCTCGATCTCTACAGGAAAGCTTTCGTCGAGGGCGACGTCGATGCCATGCGTAGCGACGGCATGGTCAAGGCCTTCGAGCAGTTTCGCACCATGACCTCGAAGTACATGGACCCCGGCATGAACGGGCGTGACTGGGATACCATGTCGCATCTCGTCGGCCGCGGCGAGGCCGCCTTCCACATCATGGGCGACTGGACGATCGGCCTGCTGACGGCCGGCGGCTTCAAGGAGGGCACCGACTATGTCTGCGCACAGGCGCCGACCGATTGGGGCAAGCCCGGCTTCATCTTGAATTCGGACTCGGTCGTGTTCTTCAAGCAAAAGGACCCGGACTACATCGAGGGACAGAAGCTGCTTGCCAGCATCATCCTGTCGCCCGAATTTCAGACCATTTTCAATCAGACCAAAGGGTCCATCCCGGCCCGCCTCGACGTCGATCTTTCGAACGGCTTCAATCCCTGCCAGCAACTCTCGCAAAAGGATCTGCAAGCCTCGATCGCCGCCGGCACGCTCGTGCGTTCAATGGCGCACAACATGACGGTTCCGCAAAAGGTCCGCGGCGCAATAATGGATAGCATCACGGAGTTTGTAGCAACGCCGGATATGAGTGCGCAGGACGCGGCCAATGCGATGGCGGATGCGGCCGAAGCGCAGGAGTGACGCTGCCGATGATGGCCGGGGCGAAGCGCCTGGCCAGACCTCGCCGGAGCAGCCCGATGTCCACCCATGATCTGATTGTACCAGCCGCAGCTGCCGCGGCCCGTCCGTGGCGCGAGCGCCTGGGCACGATGGTGCCCATTCTGGTGCTGGCGCCATCGATAGCGGCGAGTTTCATCTATGTTTTCGTCTTCACACTCTGGACGCTCTACATCTCCCTGTCCAATTCGTCGCTGTTGCCGACCTATGGGTTCGTTGGCCTGGACAACTACGCTTCGCTTTGGGCAAACCGGCGCTGGAACATCGCCTATACGAATCTCTTCCTGTTCAGCGGCTTCTATATCGTAGGCTCGATGGCGGTTGGCCTGCTGCTCGCGATCGCGATCGACCAGCGCGTCCGCGGCGAGGCGGTTTGGCGCACCATCTTTCTGTACCCGTTGGCGGTGTCCTTCATCGTCACCGGTACGGTGTGGAGCTGGCTGTATAACCCTGTCGACGGTATCCAGGCCTTCGTTCGAGGGCTTGGCTGGACCGACTTCAGCTTCGCCCTGACGGCCAACCGCAACACCGCGATCTATGCGGTGATCATAACCGGTATCTGGCAGTCGTCCGGCTTCGCAATGGCACTTTTCCTGGCTGGTCTGCGGTCGGTCGATCCGGATCTCGTCAAAGCCGCGCAAATCGACGGCGCGTCGGTTTTCCGGACCTATCGGAGGGTCATCCTGCCAACCATCGCTCCGATATTCCTGGCGGTGGCGGTCATTCAGATACAATTCGCCATCAAGACCTTCGACCTGGTGGCGGCGCTGACGCGGGGCGGGCCAGGCGTGTCCACGACCTTCCCCGCCATCTATGTCTACGACCTGATGTTCCAGCGCGGCCAAATCGGCGAGGGTGCCGCCGCGGCGATGATGATGCTCGCGGCGGTCGCGGTAGTGCTGGTGCCGTACTCCTTGTGGATCGTCTGGCGCCGGCGGGCGGAGGGCCGCAATGGCTGAAGTTGCCCCTAATGCCCGTTTTGATCCGGAGGAAGCCGCTGCCACGCGCCGGCATTTCTGGAGCCGCTTCCTTGTCTATGCCGTGCTGACGCTTTTCGCGGTCGTCTATCTTGTGCCATTGCTGGTGGTGATCTTCAACTCATTGCGCGAGCAGTCGGAGATTGCCCGCAACGGCCTCATCTCCGTACCGCGCAGCTTCCGGTTCGATGCGTGGGCGCAGGCCTGGGGATCCTACTGCGTCAGCGGTACCTGCGAGGGCATGAAGCGCAATTTCTTTAACTCGCTGGCGATGACGATCCCCGCCACCATCATCTCGACCATTCTCGGCGCCATGAACGGCTACATCCTCTCCAAATGGCGCTTCAGGGGTTCCGAACTGATCTTCAATCTGATGCTGCTTGGCGTATTCATGCCCGGCCAGATTTCGCTGATGCCGTGGGCGTTCCTGCTCGGCAAGCTCGGCCTGACCAATTCGACATATGGGCTGGTGCTTATCCACGTCGTCCAGGGCATCTCGTTCACCACCCTGTTCTGCCGCAATTTCTACGTCAGCATACCGGACGACCTGATCAAGGCGGCACGCATCGACGGCGCCGGCTTCTGGCGGATCTTCCGCAAGATCATCCTGCCCCTGTCGCCGCCCATTCTGATTGTCACCGTCATCTGGCAGTTCACCGGCATCTGGAACGAGTATTTGTTCGGCGTCGTCTTCACATCAGGCCAGCAGCAGCCCATTACCGCGGCACTGGTCGCGCTCACGGCCGGCGGCACGACCGCGCGTGCTTACGATGTGATGAGCGCAGCCGTGCTGATCGGCGCGTTGCCACCGCTGCTGATCTATCTGTTCGGTGGAAAATACTTCGTGCGCGGCCTCACCCAGGGCGCCATCAAATGAGGCGTCGCCCATGTCCGCGTTGATGATCCGCAACCTTCACAAGAGCTACGGCTCGCTCGAGATTCTTGCCGGCATCAATCTCGAGGCTAAGACCGGAGAATTCGTCGCCCTTGTCGGCCCGTCGGGTTGCGGCAAGTCAACCTTGCTCGCCATGATCGCCGGCCTCGAAACCGTCACGTCGGGCGAGATATGGATCGGCGACCGGCTGGTGAACTCCGTGCAACCCAAGGACCGCGACATTGCGATGGTGTTCCAGTCATACGCCCTCTATCCCACCATGACAGTGCGCCAGAACATCACCTTCGGCATGGAAAGCCGCGGCGTGCCAAAAGCGGCGCAGGCGGAAGCTGTCCAACGGGTTGCCGCGCTCCTGCAGATCGAACAGTTGCTTAAACGCAAGCCCGGCCAGCTCTCGGGCGGGCAGCGGCAGCGCGTCGCGATGGGGCGCGCCCTCGTACGCGACCCAAAGCTGTTTCTGTTCGACGAGCCCCTGTCCAACCTGGACGCCAAGCTGCGCGTCGATATGCGTACCGAAATCAAGAAGCTTCACCATCGCGTTGGCAAGACCACGGTGTACGTCACCCATGATCAGGTCGAGGCGATGACGCTTGCATCCCGCATTGCGGTGATGAACCAGGGCTCGGTCCAGCAGTTCGACACGCCGAAGCGGATCTACGACCGGCCGACCAACATGTTCGTTGCCGGTTTCATGGGATCGCCGGCGATGAATTTCATCCCCGCCCGGCTTACCGGCTCGACCAGCATCTCGGTACGCGCCGCTGACGGCAGCGATGCCAGCCTTGCCCTTGCCGCGCCGATGTCCGCCGGTGCGCCAAAGGACGTCGTGCTCGGTATCCGGCCGGAACACATCTACCGTTTCACGACCGATCTGAAGTCGCGCAAACCTGCTGTGGCGTCCATGCAGGCGCCGGTCGAACTGGTCGAGCCGACCGGGGCCGAGACGCTTGCCGTGCTCAGGCTGGGTGACCTGGAGATCACCGGCCGTTTCGAGCCGGACGACGCTCCAGTCATGGGCGAGACGATAACGCTGGGCATCGATATGTCGCGCGCCTGTCTGTTCGATCCAACAACCAAGGCGCTTCTGTAATCGATGTCCGTACAATTCGCGACTTATCCGAGCTTGACCGATCGGGTCGTGCTGATCTCCGGCGGCGCCTCCGGCATCGGCGCCGATATGGTCCGTGCCTTCGCCTCGAATGGCGCCCGGGTAGCCTTTCTCGACGTGCAAGACGAGCCAGCGGAGGCGTTGGTGAGCGAGCTCGCTGGTGCCGCCGGGCAGGCTCCCTTATATCTCCATTGCGATGTGACCGACGTCGATGCGCTAAAGGCGTCGGTAGAAGGCGTGCGCGCGCGGCTTGGTCCGGTCGCCGCCCTGGTGAATAACGCCGCCAATGATCAACGCCATCCCATCGACGCGGTAACGGCCGACTATTGGGACCGCAGCTTCGACGTCAATCTGAGGCATCACTTCTTCGCCGCGCAGGCTGTGCATCCGCATATGAAGGAACTCGGCTTCGGCTCGATCATAAACTTCTCTTCCATCGCCTGGCGTTTCGGAGCGGACCAGATGGTGGCCTATGCCACCGCCAAGGGGGCTGTGGTGGCGCTGACGCGTGCTTTGGCGCGCTCGTTCGGACCGGATAACATCCGCGTCAATGCGGTCGAACCCGGCGCCGTCATGACCGAGCGGCAGCGCGAGCTGTGGTTCAAGACGCAGGAGGCAGTCGACCAGACGGTGCAGCGGCAATTGATCCGCCGCGTCCTGCTGGGCGAGGAGATTGCACGCACAGTGCTCTTCCTGGCAGCCGACGACAGCCGCATGATCACCAAACAGTCCATTACCGTCGATGCTGGTCTGCGCTAGTGACGCTTCTCCGCTCTCCATTGGAACCGCCAAGCTGATGCTTCGTCTCGGCCTCAACCCCTACGGACTGACCTATCATCTCGGACTGCAGGGCCGCGGCACGCCACGGCACAATCCGGACGGCGTGGGGCTGGAAGGCTTCATTACGCTGGCGCAGGAACTAGGCGCACGCACGCTCGAGATCTACGAACCCTGGTTGACCGACTTGACTGACGCCGAAATCGTCGCCCTGCGCAGGCGTCTTGCCGCGCTGGACATCGTCCCGGTGGTGAGCGGCGGACTGCTGGTGGCAGGTCCGCTGGACAACGCCTTTCGGGCTGCGCGGCTGCTCGAGGCGACGACGATCCGTATCGCACTGACGCCTGTCCTGTGCGGCGACCGCAATGCGTGGGGACCGAAATGGAGTGAGTTCAACGCCACGATTCGCGCTGCCTTGACGGAATGGGGGCCGCGTGCGGCGGCCGAGGGCTGGATGCTCGGCATCGAGAACCATCAGGACTTCGGCAGCGACGAACTGGTTGCGTTCTGCGAACTCGGCAGGCCGGGTGTCGGCATCACCTACGACACCGGCAACACCTTTCCTGTCGGCGAGGCGCCGCTTGCCTTCACGCGCCGGATCGCGCCCCATGTCCGCCATGTTCACCTCAAGGATTATCGCATTCAGTTCACGGATGAGGGCTACCGTCTGGTCCGGTGCGCGATCGGCGACGGCGCCGTGCCATTCGCCGAACTGGCAGCCATCCTTGGCGAGCACCACGACACGCTGACGGCGGTGCTTGAGCCAGGCGCGCTTGAGGCCCGTCACGTTCGCTGGCTCACCGACGACTGGTGGAACGGATATGCGCAGAAGACCGCCCGGGAGTTCGCCGCGTGCCTGAGTGCTGCGCGCGTGAACCGCCTTGCGGACGACGCCGACTACCGCACGCCATGGGAACGGGACGATGACGGCGCGCTCGTTTCGTACGAGCTCGACATGATCCGGCGCAGCGCCGCCAACATGAAGAAGTTCGATTTCATTGCAATGGAGAAATCAGCATGACTGCCCGAGAACTCAGCGGCCTGACCGCCTTCGTAACCGGCTCGGGACGCGGCCTCGGCCGCGTGATGGCCGACCGCTTGGCCGGACTTGGCGCAAACGTCGCGGTCCACGACCTCGATTGGACTCGGCCATCTCAATATGGCGAATTCGCGGATCTCGGCGACTCTGCCCGGGGCTTGGAGAAGCATGGGACGCGGGTGACCGCGGTCACCGGCAATATAGGCGACAAACAAGCTGTCGCCGATATGAAGAGGAAGATCGAGGCCGATCTCGGCGACGTGCACATTCTGGTCAACTGCGCCGGCGGCGACATCGGCGCCAAGGGCGTAAAGCCCAATCCCAACAACGCACTCGATATCGACTACGAAGACATCAAGGTTCTAACCGAGAACAATCTCATCGGCACGATGCTGGTCTGCCAGGCGTTCGTTCCGCCGATGGTCAAGCGCGGCTCAGGCTCGGTGATCAACATCGCCTCGGCGGCAGCGCATATCGGATGCTCGCCCGAGGTGGTCTACTCGACGCTCAAGGCGGCTGTCGTCCATTATACGCGCTGCCTCGCCAAGGAATTGATCGACGATGGCGTACGCGTCAATGCGGTGAGCCCTGGCGCCACCAAGACGGCACGGTTCCAGGCGAGCCGCGTGGTCGATCCGCAGCGCATGGATTCGAGCAAGAAATCGCTGAACCGGTATGCGGAGCCTGAAGAGATCGCCGAAGCGGTGGCCTTCCTCGCCGGCCCGCGCGCCCGCTTCATCAACGGACAGGTCATCCGCGTCGACGGCGGTTTCACGATCTTTCCAGGTTAAGCCGCGACAGTTCACATCGGCTGCCCAGCTAAGCCTCGCCATCGAGCGGGGCACACAGCGTCACCGGGTCGACCAGACCCACCCGCGCTTACGTTCGAAGCTTCGGTCCGTCGCGCGTCCGCATGAGCAGGATCGCCGCTATTTGACGCCCACGCTTTCAGGCCAGAGGACCTGGATTTCCTTTGGCAGCGCATCCCGCACCTTTGCCGACTGGCCAAGGTCGATATGCCGTGCAAGCACACGCAGCACCGAGCGTGCCGCATCCCCGGGATCGACAGCACGGGTCGATTTCAATTCATCGGCGATGTGTTGCAGGAACTCCTCGAGCGAGCGTGTCTTGTCGGGCATGTCGGCGGGCCGATAGCGATCATAGTAGGCCGCACGAGCAGCGGCAGTTCCGCTCCCAATTTGGCCGCCAGTCCGACCTGCAGCCTGTCCCGAAGGGTTCGCAGAACGGCGCCCAATGTATGCCAGGCGACGTGTCGATCCGGACCAAGATCCACCATGATCTCGTCTAGCCAGATGTTTGTTATTTGCAGCGTTTTGTCAAAAACGTCCAAGCCGGTTGCGCTCATCGTCGCCTCCTCGAAAGGTTCTGCGGGCGAAACGGCGACCGGAGATAATTGTTTCGCGGTCCTGTGAAAATCGCCTGGCAAAGCGGCGGAAAGCGGTTCGGTCGGAGAGCCTGTCGGGGGTTGGTCTGCTCGACACTCTGCATCTGCCGGATTTCGGCGATCTGTCGGAAGTGGCCGTTTTCCACCACGTTGAGTGCAGTCACCGCGGCCAGATTGTCGCCTTTCATTCCACCGTACGGCCTCGCGATAGGCGATTCCCTTGAAACGGATATCGCGCACTGCCGCTAGAACGTCGCACCGGCTCGGATGTCCCTTGGATACAGTGCTGGCGTCTTTGATCGCGGCAAGAAGAAGACAGGCCGAATCGTGGGCGTTCACGGCATAATTGCCGATCGGTCCGAAGCGCGCTGCATAGCGC
The DNA here is from genome assembly GCF_040321435.1 of Mesorhizobium sp. M0410. Taxonomy (NCBI): domain Bacteria; kingdom Pseudomonadati; phylum Pseudomonadota; class Alphaproteobacteria; order Hyphomicrobiales; family Phyllobacteriaceae; genus Mesorhizobium; species Mesorhizobium sp. M0410. Next base: position 343,783 of record NZ_JAMYRN010000003.1, on the reverse strand, counting down.
GCGGCAAACTCGGCCGAACCGCCACCCTGCCCGGTTCGGGCGTGGCGGAAAGCACGAGAACGCCTTGGCCAACACTGAGCTTGCGCTTATCGGTTCCGAACGCCGTCAGCAATGAGACCAGTCCTCACGTTGCCCGAACCCGGCTTTTGCCGGATATCTCTTGACCGATTGAGCGGCCCGCGCCGACAATGGCATTGGGAAGATGGCGGGATGTCGCCCACGGTGTTCGGCACCACTTGGCGAAAGCTGCGAAAGGGTTGTCATGGATTGGAAGCTGGAACTGGTCCCGGTCCCCGTATCGGACGTCGACAATGCCATCGCCTTTTATGTTGGGAAGGTCGGCTTTCACCTCGATCATGATCACACGGTAAGCGACGAGATACGTTTCGTGCAATTGACGCCGCCCGGTTCGGCCTGTTCGATTGCCATGGGCAAAGGCATCGTCGACAGCACCCCGGGATCCATACGGGGTCTGCAGCTGGTTGTGCCCGACATCGATGAGGCGCACCGGCATCTGGCCGCCCAAGGCATCGAGGTCAGCGATATCAAGGATTTTCCCTGGGGCAGATTTGTCTTCTTTGAGGATCCTGACGGCAACACATGGTCTGTCCAGCAGCTCCCTCCTCGCAACTGAAGCGGCGCGCTGCGGCAGGACGATGCTCGACCCAGACGCGATGACCAAAAGAAAAGGCCGGACTGTTGAGCCCGGCCAAGCGTGAAGGTCTGTAACCTCCAGAGGGGAACGCGCCGGACGCAATGGGAGGAGACATCCGACGCAATCCGCATATGGGTCTCTACTGGTGACGTTTCAATGACATGCAGTGGACCAATGTCGCTTCGCCATAGAGCCAGGAAGGTAAAGCATTCGAAGGGACCGGTGGATCGCGCCGCCTAGTTGACACAAAGGTCGCCGAATGCAGGCGGCTCCTTGCATAGGGACTTCAGTCTGTAGGCCTGTCGACCAAGGGCCTGCACAGCCGAACTTTGGTCCGAGGCTGCTATCGCAAAAGCCCGAAACGCGAGAGTTTCAGGAACCGAGTTCAGAAGAGCCCCGTTGCGATGCCGACTGTTACAGGAGGCCGCTATGGATTCGAGCGTTCACCAGGCGCGTTGGCTGCTTTTTCCATTATTTGGCCTGTGTTTCGGGATCGCAGCCATTGGATTTATTGTTGGCTGACGGTGAGAACTCGGCGCCCCCGCCGAGAGACGCAACGAAGCGAAGGCAAAAGACTTGCGCAGTAAATAGTCCCTTCCTGCGCCAGCGAGGCCCACCAGTTACCCTCGTGGGACTGGTGGGTCTTGACCTTGCCGATACAAACCATTGTTTTAAGCATCGCACGAATTCGAACAGGAGGCAGCACGAAAGGTCCGTATGATTAAGGGGATTTCCGCCATGCGACTGGCAAGTTCATTGATGACGACCCGGAGACGAAGGACCGGATCTTCGCGAGGACGTCATGTCGGCATTTCTGTAGTCGTTTTGACCTTCGTTCTCGTCGTGAGCCCCTATCGCGTCGTGTTCGACGGACTATCGCAGCCGCTCGGCCCGCTGGCTGCCTGGGCCAAAGACGGCGGGAACGGCAACGGCAATGGCGGGAACGGAAATGGGAATGGGGGCGGCAATTCCGGCAATCCGGGTGGAAACTCCGGCAATTCAAACTCGAATGCCGGAGCCGGCAAGGGCAAAGCAAAGTCGCAGGACGACAATCTCCCTGATCCCGCCGCCGCGGTAACCCCGGGCAGCAGGCCAAAACTCTTTATCAATGCAACCACGGGAGACCGGATCGAGGTGAGTGGGCCGAGCATTGGCGTGGTGCATTCGAACGGCCTCAGCGAGCGCGTTGATAGCGGCCAATATGAAATGCGCGATGCCAAGGGCCGTACCATCATTCGGCGCCTGGCGACGCGTTCCGATCGGGACAGGTTGCTTGAAATGATCAACTGACGGCCAGATCACACAGCCGCCCCGTGAGGCTGTTTCGGCTCAAGCATGATCGCGAACAGGCGAATGCCGGCGCTCAGTCGCATCGCGTAAAGTCATTGCGGCTTCGGTCCTGTTGCTGACGTTGAGCTTGGCCAGGATTCGCGTCATGTGGTGCTTTATCGTTTTCTCATGCAGGTTCAGCCGAAGCCCAATCCGTTTGTTGCTCAGGCCCGCGGCAACCAGCGTCAGGATCTCCCTTTCGCGGCTGGTGAGTTCGGCAAGTCCGTCGGCTTTCGCCGGCTCATTTGATTGAGCCGACAGATCGGCCAACAGGCGTGCCGACAATTGTGGACAGACATATCGTTCGCCCGACGCTACCGTGCGCAGGATCGTAGCCAACGTCCTCGATCCGACCCCCTTCAGAACATAGCCCCTTGCCCCGCTCTGCAATGCGGTCATCACGTGCTGGTTTTCTTCCGAAACGGTCAGCATCACGATTTTCAGTGCCGGATGGCTCTCCAGGGCCGGTCCGATCACGCTGAGGCCGCCTCCGGGCACCGAGATGTCCATCAGCAGAATGTCGGGCCGCCGGTCTTCGACTATCCGCAAGGCATCATCCCTGCTGCTTCCTTCGCCGACGATCTCGAACCCGCCGATCTGATCGAGCGTGCGCACAACGCCTTCCCTGAACAGCGGGTGGTCGTCAACGATGGCGAGCCTGATGGCTGCTGTCATGTCTGCCCCATTTCAACGATGTTGAGAGCCATTTTCACGATCGTGCCACTTTGTGAGGACGTCACGGTAAACTGGCCCCCGAGGCTTTCCACCCGCTCGCGCAGCCCAACGAGCCCCAGCCCCTCGGGACGCACGATTTGTGGATCAAAGCCGGGGCCGGCGTCGGACACTTCGATACAAACGCGTTCGCCGTCGAAATGTTTCTCGACCGACTGACCTTCACCTCCGGCATGACGGAATCCATTGTTCAGCGTCTCCTGGACGAAGCGGAAGATACAGATCCTGGCCGCCGGCGACAGCGGTGTATGGCCGCCGGTCATGGATAATCTTACTTTGACGCCGGTTCGTTCTTCGTGCGCCTGTACGGCAATCTGGAGAATTTCACCCAGTTCGGCATGCTCTATATGCGGCAGGACAAGGCCCTTGCTGATGCTCCTGATCTCGCGCATGGCATCGTCCAGATGTGCTTTGATGGCCCGCAATTCCTGCGCACGCTTCGATTGCGGCGTAGCAGGATCGGCAATGACCGGGCTATCGATCCCCAGCGCCGCGAGAGCAACCAGTTGCGCGGGGCCATCGTGCAAGTCCGCGCCGATGCGCCTGAGATAGCGTTCGTTGAGTGCGGTGGCACGCTGCGAAGCGCGCTGCACCCGCAGCCTCAAAAGTCTGTTTTGAGCGAGCAGATCGGAAAGCTCGGCAATGCGCTGCTTCAACGAGCGGCTCTGTGAGCTGATCGTGCGGCTGCCACGGAACACGATTGCCGACAGCCCAAGAAAGAAGGCCGCTGTGACGGCGGCAACGTCCAGCCAGGTTCGAATGAGTGCCTGATGCAGGTTTTTTTCAAAATCAGTGGCGACCTCGTAGAATTCCGAAACGGCCACCACTTCCCCCGACCATGGCTGCAGCACCGGATTGTAAATCTCGAGGAGATGCAAGCCGCTGGCTCTTTCGGCCTCACTGTCTGGATCGTCGAGCCTGTCGAACTCCGAAACCATTTGGCCGGCGAATGCCGCCCGGAGATTGTCGCTGGGTTCAAAGCGCTTGCCGATCAATGTCTTGTCGGTCGAATACAGGATGGTTCCGTCGCGACGCCAGAGCTTGAAGGATTCGAGCCTTGTGCCGAGTGCCCCTTGTCCCAGCGTTTCATCGAGCGCATGGGCTACGCTCTCGTCGAGGACTTCGCTCTTGCGCATATCCGGAAGCAGCGGCGCAATAACGCTGTCCACGTAAAGAGCCGTAGCGGAAGCCGAATTCTGCGTGACCACGGTTTCTATATGGTTCGTGACTGAAATCCCCACCACCACCATGGCCGACAGGGAGAATAGACCACCCGCGAGCAGGAACTGCGTGGCCAGCGACAGCGCGTTCCAGCGGTCTACGAGGCTTGTCAGCCTGTGTGGCCTGGTATTCCGCATAGCCCGCTCGGCAGCACGCCGCGCCAGTGGCGCGATTCTGGAGAGCCGGCTAATCCGCTGTCGAACGTCGCTAAAAGACGCCATCCTAGGTGTGTAACCGATCAATCGCGATGGAACTAGGGCCTGATGAGAGGGCGAACAGCGCATCCGACGCTTTTTTGCGCAAATCGTCTCATTGCGTCGTTCGGTAAAGCTCGGACGCAGCCTGCTTCAGCGCCGCCCGCCCGTCCGGCCTCAGATACATCATGTGCCCGCCTTCCAGCACCTCGCTGCGAATGGGCTTTGCGCCGGCAAGCGAAGGAATTTGACCAAGCAGGTAGCGCGAGCCCATGTACGGCGTCACCAGGTCGCTATAGCCGTTGACGATCAGCACGCCGAGGCTGGGGTTCAGCGTGCGCGCCTGCTGAAGGTCGTCCATGACACCCGCATAGCCCTGACGCGTCGGGCTCGTTCCATAATCCCAATTGCCGCTGACTTCGCGGTTGAGCAGCCGATAGCTGATATCCGTACGGAAGTTCAATTCATCACGCACATAGCCGACGAAAGCGGAGGTAAGCGCCGGCACGCTTCGGTCGAGCACCGGATCGGGACCCTCGACTCCCAAGCTCTCCGGCGCCAAATCCGCCGTTGCGATGTTGCCGTCATAGGCGCTGAGAACATTGCCCTTTGCCCGTGCAAACTCCTTGGCGAACAGCCCTATGGGAATGCGTGCAAAGTGCCGCTGGACGAGATCGAGCGGCAGACCGGTGATTGCGGCGACACGCTGGCTCGCCAGGCGTCCACCCTGCTCCAGCCCACCTGCCAGCGCGGCCAGATAATCGCCGAGCGCATAGCGTTCGACTTCCGCCAGCCGCTCCTGCAGGGCCGGACCGGAAACGCCTTCGCTGTGCAGGCGCACTGCCGCCAGCGACGGCAGTTCCAGCGCCCAGTGGAGCGGCTGGAACTCGTCCGGACGCACCAGCGTGAATTCGAGCGCCGGCGAGATCAGCACGACGCCACTCGGGCTGATGCCGATGTCTTCCTGAAGCTTCCTGGCGAGCAATGCTGCTCGAAAGCCGCCATAGCTTTCACCAGCCAGGAAGACAGGCGATGCCGTACGGCTGGTCTGCGCCAGATAGAGCCGGATAAACGCGCCTATCGACGCGGCGTCCTGGCTGACGCCCCAGAAGCTGTGTGCTTCCGTGCCGGGCGCTTCACGGCTGTAACCGGTTCCGACAGGGTCCACAAAGACCAGGTCGGTCATGTCGAGCCAAGTGTTGGGGTTGTCGAACAGCCTCTGCGGCGGCGGCAGGAAACTTCCATCGGCCGCTGTCGCCAGAACCCGCGGACCGAGCGCGCCCAAATGAAGATAGGCGGAAGCTGCTCCCGGACCGCCATTGAAAACGAAGGTGATCGGGCGACGCGGATCCGGTCCCGTTTCTTTCCCGGCGTGCAGAGCATAGGCGACATAGAAAATCTCGGCGGTGATATCGCCTTTGCCGGACGGTAATGACAGCGTGCCGGCCCTGGCCTCGTAATCGAGCGTGCGTCCGGCAATGACGATCGAATGATCGGAAGTCTGCGGCGGTGGCAGGAGCGAGAGAACCCCGCCGGTGGGCGGCGGCCGCTGGGCCGTCTCCGCGTGACCGACCCCAGTTCCGGCAACCAACAGCAGAAGAGCGAGGGCGATTTCTTGCAGCTTGATAGGCATGACGTCTCCGGAGCAATCGGCAGAAACTAGCACACCGTCGGCCGAACCAAAGTCACAGCACCGTGCGCCAGTACGTCTGACAAGAAGGGGTCGGTTTGGGAAATCCGATGCCCAGGCGGAAGATAGGGCGCGAGGGTCACGGCGGCAGCCTCAACCTCTTGCAGCGGATGCGCGCGGCGGAATGACCTACCAAACGACTTCGTGAATTTTCTGCCGGTTGACTCGATTGGCCCACTTCCTAGGTTGGCATTCGGGGCTCCCGTGCAATCCGAAGTCGGTATGACATCATTCCACACCCGAAAGCTTGCCCTTCTCCTTCTATCGGCAGGCGCCGCCATCCTGTCTTCCTGCGTCATGCCCGACGACACCTCGAGCACCGCGAGGGAAGACGCCACGGCGGCGGCAGCCCGCAAGGAGATGGTCGGCCTTAGCGAGGCGGACGTTCGAATGTGCGCCGGCTTTCCGACCGCCACTGCCGATGTCGGCAAATCCGGCCAGATCTGGACCTATCAGCGCGTCGTTCAACGCGGCAATCTCAACATTGTGGTTCCGACCGTGGCCATTGGCCCGGTCCCGGCGCTCGGAGGTTCCGTCAACGTCGCCCCCGGCGGCTATTGCAACACGCAAATTCGAATGGTTGACGGCCGTGTTGCGGAGGTTGCCTACGCCGGCGACAACAACCTGCCGAACAACCGCGATGCGCTCTGTGTCAGCACGGTCGACGCCTGTGTCGCCTATGCCCGTCAATATCGTCCAGGCAAGGCGATGGGCCGTACCAGATAGCGGGATGAGTGGCATTGCCGCCGACCTAAACGTCTGGGGTTTCTGGTTTGCCGGCTAATGACTATCCCCGATCTCGATCGAGCATCACCGATTTGAACAGATATTCCCCGCTCTCAACCGCCGACCCCATCGCGAATAGCGGAGAAATAGCTGTCGGTTCCGACCTGCCCGCCCTTGAGGGCAATTTCCAGCCCGTCGATCGCCTTTACGCGCGAATGCGCCACACAAAGCGGCGAGCCCGGCGATGCCGGCAGCGGCATTCGCACCGTCAGCGCGTCGACGCCCATCTGGCCAAGTGCATGGCTCGACGTGTCGCCGCCGGCGATGACCACGCGCGGCAGGTTCTCTTGAAGCGTCAGTTCGCGGAGAAGCTCGCCAAGGCCGCGGCCGAGCTTATGGCGGGCGCCCTCCCTGAGATCGATTTCAGCACCGCGCTCGGCCGCAGGTCCGAGCGCGGTGTAGAGGATGACGCTCCGCCCGGCCCGTAGGCTGGAGCGGCCGGTTGCGACCGCGCGCGCAATAGCGTCGTTCGAAGCCTCAGAAACCAGTTCGACCGGGTCGAGCTCGATCCCGTCGAAGCCTTCGGCCAGGGCATACCGGATCTGTCGTTCCGTCGTCGGCGAGCAGCTCCCCGAGACCACGGCGATCCTGTCGGCAGCGCCCGGCGGCGAAAAGGCGGGTTTGGCATCCACGATTCGGTTCGATGTCCATTCGACCAGCAAGGCATATTCGATGCCCGAAGAGCCGACGACGAAATAACCGCCCGGCTTGTGAGCGCGCCAAATCTCCTTGCCGGCAAGCGCCTGGGTTTCCAGGCTGTCGACATCGACAAGCACGATACCTGTGCCATCCTCCACAAGCCGGTCGAATGCTTCCGACCGCGACGCAGACTGCAGCGTCGCCAGGTCGATCAGGCCCGAGCTAAGGTCTGTCTGGCGCGACAGATGGATCAGCAGGTCGGATTCGTCCATCGGCGTGATCGGATGGCGGCTCATCACGGGATGGCGGTCGATACGGAAATATTTTTCGCGATAGGCCGCGAACAGATGACCGAAGGCGGTGTAGCGCTTCAGCTGCGGCGCGCCGACCACCAGCGGCACGCCGTCTTGCCGGAAAACCGAGCGGCCGATCTCGATCGCCCGGCCGATGCTGCCGATCGCCGGGCTGGAATCGAAGGTCGAGCAGACCTTGTAGTGGCAGATCTCGGCGTTGACGGTCTTCAGCCAGGCGAAGGCATCTCGCAGATGCGTGTCCATCCACTGCGGCGTCTCGCTGCGGCTGGTGCCGGCCAGTCCAAGGGCGCGGCAATGCGCAAATTGCGAAAGCAACGCCGCGTCCGGCTGGCGCATGAACAGGACGGTCGGCACGCCGCCGAGCTCGAGCGCTTCCATAACGTCGGTCGAGCCGGTCAGGTCGTCGCCATAGTAACTCAGAAGCAGGTTTTGCATGGCGTCAGGCCGCCTCGCCGCCGCCGAACTTCTCGATCGACCGCGCCAGCTCGACATGGCTCAAGGCATAATCCGCCAACGGAATATCCTGGACCGCCGCCTGCCAGGCCTGCTGCACGGCGCGCACGCCGGCGCCCGGCCCGTCCGGGTGGCTGACGATGCCACCGCCGCACAGATAGAGAAGATCGACCGTCCGGCCGGTTCGCTGGAAGGTTTCAGGCGCCTGCCCGCCCCACTGGCCGGAACCGGCGACCGGCAATGCGCAATCGGCCGGCGAAAAGATCGGCGTGGTCACCGCCTTGAAGGATTCGACGAAGGACCAGTCGGGTTCCCAGTATTTCGAGGCGATGCCGTTGATCTGGAACTGGTCGACGCCAAGCAGGCGCCAGAACTGCTGCCAGACCTTGAAATCCATGCCGAGACCGGGATGACGGGTGAGAATGTCCCAGCCATTGCGGTGGGCATGGAGCACAAGGCTGGAGCGTTTTCGAAGGTAAGCCATGCCGCCGAAACCGATCGAATTGATGTTGACCACGGCGCAATTGCCGCCGGCCTTTGCCACCAGGTCGTGGTTTCGCATCATCTCGTCGGGATCGGCATGTGAGATGCCGAAGGCATACATGACCTTCTTGCCGGTCTTCTGCTCGTGGTCGAGGATCAGCGGCATGATTGCCCTCACCCGCTCCGACAGCGGTGAATAGGCCGGGCTCATCAGCTTCTCGTCGTCCTTGATGAAATCGACGCCGGCGGCAATCAGCTCTTGCACCATTGCGGCCGTCTCGGGCGGGCGGAGCCCCAGCGCCGGCTTGACGATGGTCCCGATGATCGGACGATCCGCGACACCGGTCAGCCTGCGGCTGCCCGTGACGCCGAATTGCGGGCCCGGATGCGCGCCCCGGTACTCCTCGGGTAGCCTCATGTCGACGATCCGGATACCGGACAGGCCCTTGATCGAAAATGTGCCGCCGATGGCGATGGTCATCAACGCCGACAGATCGGTGCCGATGGCGTCTAGCGGAAACGCGATGTCGACGTCGGCGCGCTTGACCGGGCCATTGCGCGCTTCGGGACCGGTTTCGGGAAGAGACGGCCGATCCGCATCGGGCAGATGCCGTATCGCCAGGACTCGCGCCGCGACCCTGGCCTTGAGCTCTTCGGTCTCGCCGGCCAGCGCGACGAAGGTTCCAGTCGACTGGTCGCTTGCGATCTTGGCCGCCAGCGCCTCGATATTGCCGGGCGTTTCGATGCGATAGGTGAGAACAATCATATTCGCGCGGCCTGCCGGGGTGGTTCGAAAAAGGTTCCTTGGCCCTTGAAATCTGGTATAATGAGTACATAAGCTTTGCAAGCCCTCTCCGGCTGGGCAGAGCCGGGCGAGCCGGCAGCAGGCGTTCCGGAATTCGCGCCGGAAATGCTAGATAGGGGCCGGTCAAAGGAGTGATTCGCGACGATGAACCGTTCGGAGCCGATCGTCCGGCGCAAGCTTTCCGACGAAGTATTCTTGAGACTGAAGCGCCTGATCACCAGCGGCGAATTGCTGCCGGGTGACGACATGCCATCGGAGCGCGAATTGATGGAGCGCTTCGAGGTCGGCAGGCCGGCGATCCGCGAGGCAATGCAGGCATTGAGCAATATGGGCCTCGTCGCGATCTCGCATGGCGAGCGGGCGAAAGTGCTGCAGCTGACCGCCAAGTCGATCATCAAACAGGTTGACGGCGCCGCCAAGATCATCCTGTCGTCGTCGAAGGACACGCTGGAGCACCTCAAGAACGCGCGTATCTTCTTCGAGCGCGGCATGGTCAGGGAAGCCGCGGAGAGGGCAACCGCCGAGGACGTGCAGCGGTTGCGCGCAACGGTTGCAGAGCAGCGCAGCCATCGTGGCGACTCGGAAGCCTTCATATCCGCCGACATGAAATTCCACACCCAGATCTCGGCAATATCCGGCAACCCGATCTATGTCGCCGTCAGCGAGGCAATGCTTGGCTGGCTAAAGGAATACCACACCGAAATGCTGATCTGGACCGGCAAGGAAAAGTTCACGCTGACCGAGCACGAAGAGATCATCGGACGCATCGAAGCCAAGGATGCGGATGGCGCCGAGAAGGCGATGATCAAGCACCTCGAACGCTCGCGTGCGCTTTACGTGATGAACTCCGGCAGCTGAAAATCAAGAGCAAGGTCCGGACCGGCGTAGCGGCCGGCACCTTGCTCTCGGCCTACTGACTGACCACAGATCAGCCTGAGCCCGGACCGACGCAGTTTTCTGTTGCCCTCTGAATCCGATGTATTTGCCGCGTGTTTTCATTCAACGATTTCAGCATTTGCATCTTCGCAGCCATGGATTTCCGCGGCCCTGCCTTCATCAGCAAGCCCGCATAGGCCCTCCTGGAGCCCGCGCGCTTGTTCTGGAATTGGCAATTCTTGCAAAGACTATGCTAGGCTTGCCATCCACGAGAACGACACTGGAGTACCGCAATGGCTGTCAGGAGCCTCCACGTTGTGATCTGGCTGCCGTCGAATTTCTATTCGGCCGTCGTCTCGACGCTCGTGGAAATGTTTCAGCTTGTGAATGACGTCTGCCGTTCGCAGGTTCTCTCCTGTGAGTTTGTTTCAAGGGGCGCGCCGTCGACGTCAAGCACCGGAATTTCCTTCCCGACAAAGGCTCAACCATCCCGAAAAATGGATGTCCTGATCCTCATTGCCATGCCGGGTGTAGAGATTCCGGAGCTCCTGCGCTCGCTCGACGAGGAGAGCGAACATTCAAAACCGCTGATCGCGCTCGCGCAGCAGCAGGACGCAATCATCGCAGCACATTGCGGCGCATGTTATCTGCTCGCCAATTCGGGATTATTGGACGGTAAACGCGCGACGATATCCTGGTGGCTGAGAGCCGAGGCAAGCCGCCGGTTTCCGCAAGTGCGATGGGACGCTTCCCGCCTCCTCATTCGCCAGGACCGCCTCTACACATGCGGAGGCGGGTTTTCCGGACTCGAACTCGCCAGGGCTTTGCTGATCGATCTGGGCTTCTCGAAGGAAGAGCGGATCATTCGAAAACTTCTGGTTCTCCCGCCGCCGCGCACATTCCAGAGTCCCTACGAATTTTCCCTCGATGGAATTTCGAACGGAGCCAGCCCATTCGAGGACAAGTTGCGTGAGCTCTCGAAAGACAAGATGTCGGAAATCGATCTGAAATTTCTGGCAACCGAATTGGGCATGTCTTCGCGAACCCTGTCTCGCAGGTTTTTCGACGAACTCCAGACAACGCCGGGAAAATGGATCCAGGAAAGGCGGCTGGAGTTAGCAAGGTCCATGCTTGAGGAAACGAAACTGAGCGTTTCAGAAATTTGCTATCGGGTGGGTTATCAGGACGTCGCCTCGTTCAGCCGTCTTTTTTCCAAGACAACTGGAATGGCACCGGGCGAGTTTCGAAAGCAAATCCGGTGACAACTCGGCAGCGGAGTGCTGCGGCTACACGCAACCACTACGGAAGGCTACCCATGAGCCTCGGCAAATGACTTCAGCCGATCCTGACGATTGCGTAGGGTGTCATCACAAGATGGTCTCGGCCCGACGTATCGCGCGGAATCTGGCGTGACAGTCGTCCATTCCAAATCATGAGAGGACCCTGATCGGAGCCGAGCCCGGAAACATCGACCGGAACGTCGACCGGGGTAAGGTTCGCCAGCCAGATGATGATCTTGCCTGTCTCGGAGCGGCCGGCAAGTGCCAGCACCCGCCTCTCATCGGTCGTTGTCGCCGCCACATGCGCATGGCCGGCCAGATCGCAAAGTCCTTTCACCGCGTGGAAAATCGGCCGGGGTGTACCTTCTTCGACAGGTTCGCCCGACGAGGCCAGCACGCCGAATGGTCCGGTGAAGCTGCAGAGCGTCAGCATTTCGAGTCCAGCCGGCGCAACACGTGCGGCATAGCCGATCGTCCATGCGGCTCCGAACAGCCCGGTATGGCGAGGGTCGCGGTCGGCCATGGCAATGCGCTGACTGTCGGGATTGGCCTTGGTCGCACCGCCATAGGGGTTCTGGCGCATGGCAATGGTCGACGGCCCGATCCGATAGGGTTTTGGCCCGAAGATCGCCCTCGCCGAGCCTGTGATGGAAGGCAGCGCCTCCAACGATTGCATGACGCTGAGATCGTCGGCGGCGTGCACGATCGGGCAGGTGCAATGCGTGACGAAATCGAGCGGATCGGTCGGCACACGCTTGCGATTGAGTTCGGTGAAATAGCTGAACATGCCGCCGCCGAGGCGGCTGTCGGGAAAGGCGCGCCGCGTCGCGGCATAGACGTCCTCGAGCGGCGGGCAGTGCGGCCACGCGCTGCCCGGTGGCGTCGACTGCCGGTCGACCGAGGGCGAGACGGCAATGGCCGAAAGCTTGAGCCCGGCCTGCCGCACCCTGTCGGCGACGCCTGAAAGCTCGGCGTCGAGATCGCCGTCGCCGGCAATGACGCATTCGAGCGTTGTCCGGACCGGATAGGCGGCGGCGAGCCGGGCGTAGGATCGCAAGGCATCGAGCTCGTGGCCGCGCGTCAGGTCATAGTGGAACATCAATTGCTGCGGGCCAAGCTCGGACAGCACCGACAGCTTGCCCAGCGCCGCCTCGACCTCATCCGGGTAGATGATCATGCCGATATCCGGCAGCACCGGTCCGGCTTGGCCGAGCGTGATACGAATCGGTTCGGCGCTTGCCGCGACAGCCGCCACTTTCCCGCCACCCTCCATCCGCAAGCTGATGGTCTGGCTGAAGGTCTCGCCGGCAGGCAGCATGTATGGCCATGGCAGCGCGAGCGGCCGGACATAGGTCTTGTAGGAGGCATCCGACCAGTTGCGCTGGTCCTCCATCTCGAAAATGTCGCCTTCCATCAGGCATTCAGCGGTGACACCCGGCCGGACCTCATGGGTGATCGCCCGCAGATCCTTGAAAGGCTGCCAGGGATCGATCAGCTCTGGAAGCCTGGTCGCGACCACGCTGCCATCGGTATGCTCGACCGTGACCGGGCTGCCGGCCAAGCCGGCAATCGGATGCAGGATGCAGAAGCCACAGCGATTGGTTTCGAAATCGCTGTCGGGAAGAGCGCTCACGTCGAAGACCAGCTGGCCATCGGCGGAGCCCTTGATGGTCGCACGAAAGCCGAGCCGGCTGCCGTCCGGTGCTTGGCAACTTGCCGTATAGCTGACGGAAAAAGCCTCGGCATTTTGTTTGATGGCAAGATCGGCCAGTCTCGGCTCGTAGGTGCCCCAGTCGCGATCCCTGACGATGTAGGCGATAGGGCGCAGAACTTCGGTGCCGCCATGCCGAATGGTGCGCAGATTGCCGTTGACGAAGTCCGCCGTCAGCGCGCCGGCTTGCAGCCTGACCGGTTCGGCTTCAACGGCACGTGTGCCGTAGAGGAGGAAGGCGTCGGCTGTCATTTCAGCAAGGCGTCGAGTTGCACCGGCTCCCGGCTTGCGGCGCCTGCGTACGCTGCCTCGACCAGCGCTAATGTCTTGAGGTTGTCCGCGCCCGAGGTCGCGGGCTCGGTTCCGTTGGTCAGGCAATCGACCCAATGTTTTTGAATGGCGACGACGCTTTCCTGGATGTTGTGCCACGGCCGCGATGCCCAGGCCAGCAGCGGCGGCGAGACGTCGCTACCGACCGTCCCGCTCCTGCCGGTGACGGTGAGGCGGTAGCCCTGCGCCAGCCGGATCGTGCCGTCCTTGCCATCGATCTCGATCAGCGTCTCGGGGAACGGCTCTGTCGCGAGCTTGCTGGCGTAGCTACAGTCGACCACGGAAGTGGCGCCGCCCGTGTGGTCCATCAGCATCGTCGCAACGTCCTCGCCGGTTATGCCGGGATTGACGCGCGCCGTTCGCGCGGTGACCGTCGAGACGTCGCCCAGCAGAAAGCGGGCGACGTCGAGGATATGGATGCCGAGATCCTCGATAATGAAGCGCCTTCCGGTCGCCAGATAGGGCTGGCCGGAAAACACGTCATAAGCCGATCGGAACGAGATCCGTCCGAAGAAGGGGGTGCCGATTTCGCCACTGTCGAGCACCGCACGCACCGCCCGGATCGGCGACTGCCAGCGAAAATTTTCATGCACCATCAACGGCACGCCGGCGTCGGCGCAGGCTTTCACCATGGCCTTGGCGTCGGCAAGCGACGGCGCGAACGGCTTTTGGCAGATTACCGGAACGCCATACTGCGCCGCCATCTCCACCAGCGTTCTGTGGCTTGGTACGGTGGTAGCGATGTCGACGAAATCCAACCTTTCGCCGGCAAACAGCGCAGCAGCGTCGGTATAGCGCCGCGCGATGCCGAACTGGTCGCCGACCACCCTTAACCGGTCCGGATCGCGGTCGCAGATGGCGGCAATCGAAGCGCTCTCTATGTCGCGCCAGGCATGCATCTGGTTGACGGCAAAGAAGCCGCAGCCGATCAGCGCGCCACGCAGCTCCGCCATGTCAGCCGGCCTTTGCCATCTGCATCAGCGTGACACGGCTCTGCAGCCGGCGCTGGGCTTGGTCGACGACAACGGCTACGATGATGACGAGGCCCTTGATTACCATTTGCCAGAACGAGCTCACCCCCATCATCACCAGCCCGTCCGAAAGGATGCCGATTACGAAGGCGCCGACAATGGTGCCGCCGATGGCGCCGCGTCCGCCCGACATCGAGGTGCCACCGAGCACTGCCGCGGCAATGGCGTTGAGTTCGAAGCTCTCTCCGGTCGCCGGATGCGAGGCCATCAGTTCGGACGAGATGATCAGCCCGACGATCGCCGCGCAGAACCCGGAAAACATGTAGACGAACATCTTCACCATGTTGACGCGGACGCCCGAAATCCGCGCCGCCCGCTCATTGCCGCCAACGGCGAAGATATGGCGGCCGAGCGGAGTGTATCTGGCGAGATAGGCCGCCCCCAGTGCGACGACGACCAATATCCATATCGAAACCGGCAAGCCAAGCAGCCGGCCGGCGCCGAGGAAGCCGAACCCCGTGGTGCCGAGCTCCGGCTTGCCGACGAGATTGGGGAAGGTGCGCCCGTCGGACGACAGCAGTGCCAGGCCGCGTGCGACATAGAGCACGCCGAGCGTGGCTATGAATGGCGCAACGTTAAGCCTGGTGATCAGCAAGCCGTTGACGGCGCCGATCAATATGCCGACGGCAAGCGTGATCAGCGCGATCTCGAAGACGTTGAAATAGATGGTGTAGCCGACCTGCAGGTCGACGCCGTTCAGCACGAGATAGCCGGCCACCATGCCGCACAGGCCGACGATCGAGCCGACCGACAGGTCGATGCCGCCGGTGATGATGACGAAGGTCATGCCCATTGCGAGGAATGCGTTCAACGCCACGTGCTTCGACATCAGGATAAGATTGGCGGCCGATAGGAAATTAGGGGCAGCTATCGAGAAGAATAACAGCACGGCGATCAGCGCGATGAACGTCCTCGCCTTCATCAGCGTCAGCAGGACCGAGCCGCTCGAAATGGAGTTGACCACCGCCTTGGCTGGAATGTCAGTCATGCGCCTTGCTCTCCGTGCGGGACCGGGCCGTGGCCGAGGGCCGAGGCAGCGACGAGCGCGGCCTCAGTCGCCTCCGCGCGATCGAAGATACCGGTCAATTTTCCATTGCTCATCACCGCGATACGGTCGGACAACGCCATCACTTCGTCGAGATCGGAGGTGGCAAACAGGATCCCCAGACCGTCGCGCGACAGCTTGCGCATGGTGCGGAAAACGTCGGCCTTGGCGCCGACGTCGATGCCGCGACTCGGCTCGTCCATCAGCAGCACCTTCGGTCCGGTGAGCAGCGCCTTGCCGATCACCACCTTCTGCTGGTTGCCGCCCGACAGCGACGAGACTTCCTGCGTCGGATCGGCGACCTTGATGGCCAGTTCGCGTATCGTCTGGGTCACCGCCTGTCGTTCGGCGGCACCACGAATGTGGAACAGGCGCACGAACCGCGACAGGCTGGCCAGAGTCAGATTGCTGGCGACGGAGAGGATCGACACCAGCCCTTCGCGTTGGCGGTCTTCGGGGATCAGCGCCAGCCCGCGCCGGATGCGCCGTGTCGTGTCGCGCTCGTGCACCTTTTTGCCGGCAATGAATATCGCGCCGGTCGAATGGCCGTGGCGGCCCATGATGCAATCGAACAGCTCGCTGCGTCCGGCGCCCATCAGGCCGTAGATGCCGAGGATCTCGCCAGCGCGCAGCGACAGCGAGACGTGGTCGACCGCAAGCCCGCCGGTGACGCGCGGTAGGCAAATGTCCTCGGCGCGGAATATCTCGTCGCCCGGCACATGGCCGTCGGCCTTGGCGAAGTCCTTGGCGTCCGAGCCGATCATCTGCCGCACGACCCACTGGGTGTCGACGTCTTTCATCTTCGCCTGGCCGGTGATGCGCCCGTCGCGCAGCACCGTGATGGTGTCGCCGATGCGGATCAATTCCTCGAGCCGATGCGAGATGTAGACGATTGCCACGCCGCCCGCCTTGAGGTCGGCAATCACCTTGAACAGGATCTCGACTTCCGCCGCGCTGAGCGCCGAGGTCGGCTCGTCCATGATCAGGATGCGCGCATCGAGCGAAACCGCCTTGGCGATCTCGACCAGCTGCTGCTGGCCGATGCGCAGATCCTCGACCAGCATGTCCGGCCGGATGCCGGCTTCCAGCCGTTCCAGGAACTCCGCCGCGCGGCGCTCCTGCTCTTTGCGGTCGATCTTGCGGAAGCGGTTGGTGATCTCGCGGGTGGCGAAAATGTTTTCGGCGACGGTCAGGTTGCCGAACAGGTTCAACTCCTGGAACACCATGCCGATTCCGCGATTTACCGCGTCCCCGGATGACGAGAAGGAGACCTCCTCGCCGTCCAGCAGAATGCGCCCGAGCGTCGGCCGCTCGACGCCGGCGATGATCTTCATCAGCGTCGATTTGCCGGCCCCGTTTTCGCCGACCAGCACGTTGACCGCACCCTTGCGCACCTCAAAATTCGCACGTTTGACCGCGACGGTGCCCGAATAGACTTTCGAGACATCCTCCAGCTTCAGGATGACGTCTTGATCGCCGGTCATGGCTTCGGCCCGATCTCTGCCTCCGCCGGCGTCACCAGCGGCAGGTCCTGGCCGCTGCCTGGCGTATAGGCGCCGAGGATCTTGACGCTTCGGCCCTCGAGTGCCTCGCGCGGCAGCTTGGAAAGCACGGTCTTGTCGGCGTAGGCGTTGAAGGCCTTGCCGAACTGGGCGAAGTCGATCTGGTTGGTGAAATCGTTGAATTGAATGAAGTCAAGGCTGTCGCGCAGCGCTGTACCGCGAGTGGCGGGTCCGATCTGCACTCGCGCATCCGCCTTGCCGTCGCCGTCGGCATCGACGTCCATTGTCGACGCGCGTGACTGTGTATTGGCTGCAACGACCTTGCCCTCGAGCCGGACGGCGAAGGTCCACGGCGAGTTCGCCTGCTTTTTCGGATTGCCGTACTTGGCGCCGGCAGCGGCGGGATCGGTCTTCGCCAAAGCATGAACCTCGGCAAACGGGCCGGCCTTCTGCTGCAGATAGGGTATCGCTTTCGTCGCCCAAATGTCCTCGACCATCTTGTCGGGATTGAAGGCCGAGCCAGTGCCGCCGTTTTCCGCTGACGGCGTCGGCAGGATCTTGCAGGCGGTCAGGCTGACTATAGCTGCAAGGAACGACACGACAAGGATTGGCCGGGTCAGCGTGTTGAACATGTCGGCTCGTTCGGCATGGCGGTCAGGAGCACCCAGAAATGGAAGCAAGGGCGAAATGGAAGCAAGGGACGAACCGGAGCTCGTCCCTTGCGCTTGATGTTACGCCGGCTCAGTTGGTGAGCGCGAATGTCTCCAGCTTGGCGGCATTGTCGCCATTGACCAGGACGCAATCCATCAATTGCTTTTCCTCGGCCGGAGACTTCTTGTTCTTGATGAAGTCGTTGGCCTGCTCGACCGCCATCTGTGCCTGCGCGAAGGCCGGCTGCAGGACCGTCGCCTTGATGCCGCCGGAAGTTATCGAGTCGCGCACGTCGTTCGACCCGTCGAAGCCGACGACGATGACGTCCTTGCGACCGGCAGCGGCAAGTGCCGCATAGGCGCCCATCGCCATCGTGTCGTTGCCGGAGATCACGCCCTTAATATCGGGATTGGCCTGGAGGATCGATTCCATCTTTGAATAGGCCTCGGTCTGGCTCCAGTTGGCCGATTGCTGCGCCACCATCTTCAGGTCCGGATAGTCGTCGATGACGTCGTGGTAACCCTTGGAGCGGATGCCGGCATTGGTGTCGGATTCTTTGCCGACGAGCTCGACGAAATTACCCTTCTCGCCCATCAGCTTGACGAATTCCTGCGCGCCGAGCTGGGCGCCCTGATAATTGTTGGAGACGATCTGCGCGACGGCAACGCCGGTGGCATTGATCTCGCGATCGATCAGGAAGGAAGGAACGCCTGCGTCCTTGGCCTTCTGCACCGCAGCGACTGTGGCGTCGGCGCCGGCATTGTCGAGGATGATCGCCTTGGCGCCGCGGCCGATCGCCGTATCGATCAATTCGGACTGCTTGTTGGCGTCGTCGTCATGGACGAGCACCAACGCCTCGTAGCCGAGTTCCTTGGCCTTGGCCTCCGCGCCGACAGCTTCCGCCTTGAAGAACGGATTGTCATGCGAGGGCGTGATGATGGCGATCAAATCCGCCGCATAGGCGGGTGCGGCGGTGCCAAGCGCCAGCATGCCGGCGAAAGCCGCAAGCGTCATTCTGCGTGTCAGTTTCATGTATTCCTCCCGTTGAAAATCCGCGCCTTGTCCCAAGGCTATATGCATTCGATTTCGCCAGCCGGCCGTAGGTGGCGGGTCGCGTCAGATTCACAAGCCTTTGCCGGCTTCACTTCGACGGATCGCTTCCCACTACCCTCCACTCATCTGGCCCCTGAGCCTGCTGCGAAGCTTGACGGTCCGATCCATCGAACAGCTAAGGCAACTGGTATAATGAGTCAATGACAATTTCAGGTGACATGTTCCGAAAACGCGTCGCTGCCCTCAAGTGATGCGCTGAATGCTCGCGGCAATCTCCTCCGGCTCGAACACCCGTTTCCAGTCGTCGCGCATCAGAACCGGCTTGCCGAACTCTATCGCCTTGTTGCAGGCGTCGGAGAACACGCCTTTGGTCTCGCCGAAGATGACGGCGCCAAGCACGTTCATATGACCAAGCAGGAAGTCGAGCGCCGCCTGCTTGTCGACCCCGCGCGCCACCACCTCATCGACCGCCTCTTTCATGACGACGAGCAGCGAAGCGCATACCGTTTCCGAAAGGCCGGGCTCGAGCAGGGCCATCTGATCGACAGTGACGCGATGGGAGCGCATGACCGGCGCCCAGATGATCTTTGCGATCGCCTCACCCTTGGCGAAATCCTCCTCCGGTCCCTGCATCAAGGCGCTGACCATATGCTGCTTGGCCTTGACGCCGCCGAAATAGTCCTTCTTGGCCGCCATGTCGGTCTCGTCGTTGAAGATCGGCGGATGGCAGGGGTGGGTGACGAAATACGTCAGATCCGGCCGCTTCGGCAAATGCCCGGCGAAAGGTGCCGCGGCGTCGAGCACGACGACCATCGTGCCTGACGCAAGCTTGCTCTCGATACTCGCCGCGACCTTGCCGATGTGCGTGTCCGGCACCGCCAGGATCACCACATCGGCGCCATCAAGCGCCTCATCGGCGCTGACGGCATCGATGCCGAGGCCCGACTTCAGCCGCTCGCGGCCGGCGTCGCTGACCTCGACATGGCGTATCGTATACGAAGATCCGCGAAAATTGGTTGCCAGACGGTAACCCATTTTGCCGCCTGCACCAAACAGCGCAATCGTTGTCATATGTCGTTACTCCTGAATTCCAACGACGGCCCTACCGATCGTCATCTCATTGACTTGTATGCACATTGCCGCCGGCTGGCGGGTAAAAACGCGGGGAGCCGTCGCTCAAATGACGATGCCTGGACGTGTCTCGGGCGCCCGGATGTCCAGCGCAGCTACGCGGAGCATGCTACCTCAGGTACACATTATACCAGCATACCAAATTCGCAAGCGGCCGCGGCACTGCTCTGACCATTTGTTTGCCCGTCGTTTACCTCTGTTCAACGGCAAAGAGCGATCATCGCGCTGACCCGCCGATCGGCGGGATGATTCGCAGCCAACAAAGGCCCATGCTCGAAACGTCACTCTACAGCCCGGTCAAGGCCTTCCTCGAAGGCCTGGGATTTATGGTCAAGGGCGAGATCGGCGGCTGCGACCTGCTGGCGCTGAGTGCCGACTCTCCACCGATCGTCGTCATCTGCGAGCTGAAGCTGAAGTTCAATCTCGAGCTCATCCTCCAGGGCGTCGACCGTATGGCGACGAGCGACGAGGTCTGGCTCGCGGCATGCATGTCGGCCCGTGGCAAGGGCCGCGAGAGCGATGTGAGATACCGCAATCTCTGCCGTCGGCTCGGCTTTGGCCTGCTTGGCGTGCGACCGAACGGCGAGGTTCAGGTGCTGCTCAGCCCGACGGCATTGGCCCCGCGTCGGGATCCCCGGCGCCGCTCGAAACTAATCGACGAACATCGGCGTCGGCAGGGCGATCCTGTCGCCGGCGGCGGCTCACGTGCGCCGATCATGACCGCTTATCGCCAGCAGGCACTGGCATGCGCCGCAGCACTCGCCGACGGCCCAAAACGGCCGCGTGACTTGAAGCCCAACCTGCCGAACGCACCCAAGATTCTGCTGCACAACGTGTATCGCTGGTTCGCGCGCACCGATCGCGGGATCTACGAACTGACCGCTCAGGGCCGTGAAGCCTTGCAGCGCTGGCCGCAGCCCGATCGCAGCCACGCCGCTGCCTGAGACAGGCAACGCCGGATTTCGCGCCCTGCTCTCCGCGACAATCACGGCTTTCGGCCAGACAGCACTCAGTACAAGACAGCACCTCAGTCACGGAACCATATTTCGACACGATGGTTTTGTCGTCACCGAATTGATCGTCCGCTGAGCAAACGGAAGGAACGGCCATGCGCCTATCGACGACAATTGCCACACTTTCGGCACTGGCCCTTGCCTCGCCGGTCTATGCGCAATCCGTGGGACCAGAGCTTGCCCCTGTGCCGCCGACGGCGCCGCAAACCTTGCCAGAGCAAGCCACGCCCCAAGGGACCACTCCCGACCAGGCTACACCGGAGGATGCGTTCTCCGCCCAGAATTTCACCGCAGTGACAATCGTGGCGATGGAGGATCTGCCTCCTGACATCAAGGCACAGGCGGAGGCCGTCGTCACCCAGACCAGCGCCGAGGATTTGCGCATCCTGCAAAGTTCGATCGACGCATCGCCGCAGGCGGCATCGGCACTGGCGGCGAATGGGCTTAATTCCACGCAGGTCGTGGCGGCCAATATCGACGGCGACGGCACGCTGACGCTGATCATCCAGACGACGACGTGAGCGGCTGAAAGCGGACAAGCCGGCTCCGGCACGGAACCAAAGCCCGCCTGATCGCGGAGGACTGTCATGGTCGAGGCTGCAGTTCGCAACTTCACCATCAATTTCGGGCCACAACATCCCTCCGCTCACGGCGTCCTGCGGCTGGTGCTCGAACTCGACGGCGAGATCGTGGAACGCGCCGATCCCCATATCGGCCTGCTGCATCGCGGCACCGAAAAGCTCATCGAGTACAAGAACTACCTGCAGGCCTTGCCCTATTTCGACCGGCTCGACTACGTCGCGCCGATGAACCAGGAGCATGCATTCTGTCTCGCCGCCGAGAAGCTCCTCGAAATATCGGTTCCGAAACGCGGACAGCTCATTCGCGTGCTTTTCTGCGAAATAGGCCGGCTGCTATCGCACCTCCTCAACGTCACCACGCAAGCCATGGACATCGGCGCGCTGACGCCGCCGCTCTGGGGTTTCGCCGAGCGCGAGAAGCTGATGGTCTTTTATGAGCGCGCGTCCGGCGCCCGCATGCACGCGAATTATTTCAGGGTCGGCGGCGTGCATCAGGATCTGCCGCCGGAACTCCTCGACGACATCTGGAGGTTCTGCGATCCCTTCCTCAAGGTCTGCGACAATCTCGAAGAGCTGTTGACCGAGAACCGCATCTTCAAGCAGCGCAATGTCGATGTCGGCGTGATCGGCCTCGATGATGCCTGGGCCTGGGGCTTTTCCGGCGTGATGGTGCGCGGATCGGGGGCATCCTGGGATCTGCGCAAGGCGCAGCCATACGAATGCTATTCGGAGATGGATTTCGATATTCCGGTCGGCAAGCATGGCGACTGCTACGACCGCTATCTTGTACGCATGGAGGAAATGCGCCAGTCGGTCCGGATCATGCGGCAATGCCTGGAAAAGTTGCGCTCACCCGAAGGCCAGGGACCGGTCGCGATCCCGAACCACAAGATCACGCCGCCGCCGCGTGCCACGATGAAGCGCTCGATGGAAGCGACGATCCACCATTTCAAACTCTACACCGAAGGCATTCGCGTGCCGAGCGGTGAAGTCTACGCCGCCGTCGAGGCGCCGAAGGGCGAGTTCGGCGTCTACCTCGTTTCGGACGGAGGCAATGTTCCCTACCGATGCAAGATCCGCGCACCTTCGTTCGCCCACCTGCAGGCGATGGATTTCCTGTCCCGAGGCCATATGATCGCCGATGTCGCCGCGATCATCGGCTCGCTCGACATCGTGTTCGGAGAAATCGATCGTTAGCCACGTCAAAGGGTCGCGGGTCCATCCTAGCCAGATCGCACCTGCCTCGACTGCGCTCGGACGCCGGTCGGACGACGGCTCTCACTTGCGGCGGGCCAACTCAAATTCTCGCATCAAAACGGACGCATGGCCGCGACAAGGCGCAGCCAAGCGTCGAGGACTTTCACAATCTGCGCGGCCCGACGTGGCACGTGCCCTTCCAAGTTCGGAAGCGCTCTCCACGGCGCGGAAAGAACGCGTGTTCCGCCGTTCCTCGTACCGCGTCAATGCGCGATCAATCCCTTCAACCAGGCAACAAATCTGTTGCCGCGGACTATCCCGCGCACCCTGGCAGCGGCCCATCGCGCTTGCATCGTAGCACCGACATGGCAATGGCAAACGATTTGGTGCAACTGCCGATCGCTCAGTTCGAAGAAGCGCTTTGCCTCACCGTAGGTATCGTCCTTCAGCCCCATGGCACGCAGAACCGGATCCTCGAAGGCGACGGTGAGCGGCGTTCCAGCACCACGCGATCTGTCGCGCGCTTCCCTGTTCATATATTCGGTGCCTGGAAGCGCCCCAAGGCATCGCGTCGGGTTTTGTTCGAGAAGTTCCGCCCAACGTTCAATCCGTTGGTTTCGAGTCATCGCCGGATACGCCGCGAAGGACTCAACTTCCGCGACGGCTTGCAGTTGGTCGAGTGTTTGATGTTTCATGGTCGGCTCCTGTCGACAGGTGAATTTGCCCACGCCTTTATGAGCAATTATCGCGCCGTGGAGCGCTGACAAGGCCGGACCGCCGCAACATGAAGCATATGAATCACCTGCCCGGTGAAACGGCGCTCTAGTTCGAACGCGCCGGCACCGCTCGGTGGGTTCGATGTCGACCCGTTAACCCGACCACCCCGTTCCGGACAGGAACTTTTGCGGAAGCTTGCCGTTTGGCTTTGCGTCCGCTTCGGCGGCTGCAATATCAGTCTTGAAAGCAATTCCGTTGGACACGAAGCCTCAAAGCGTCGAACAAGACGTCGAGCCTGTAAATGAAACTCGGGAGCAACCGGCCCGGGTGCGAGAATCTCGTGGGCGATCGGCAGAGCCCCGGCAGGAACAGCCCGACGGGAATGCCTCGCAACGAAAGGCCGGTCTGCTCGGCTTTCCCAGGCGCCATCCCTATGCGGCCGCAGCGATAGCACTTGCGCTGTTGCTCGTCGCGGCAGGCATCGCGATCTGGTGGCTGAACGCTCGCCAGTACGAATCGACCGACGACGCCTTCATAGACGCGCGCACGGTGACGATCGGCGCGCAAATAGCCGGCCGCGTTACCGAGCTGGCGGTTACCGACAATCAGCATGTACAGGCCGGCGATGTCCTCCTGCGTATCGATGACAGCGACTATCAGGCAAACCTGAAGCAGGCCGATGCCGGCGTCGCTGCGGCCGAGGCCGCAATCGTCAATGTCACCGCCCAGGTCGAGGCTCAAAACGCAAAGGTGAACGCTGCCCAGAGGCAGGTTGCCCAGGCCAAGGCGGCGCTGGATTTCGCCAAGGCCGAGGATCAACGCAACCGCGAACTCCTGGCCAGGGGCACGGCAACGCAGCAGCAGGCGCAGCAGGCGGCATCGACGTTGCGTCAGGACCAGGCCGCGCTGGACAGCGCCGAGGCCAATGTCGCCTCGGCAAAAAGCCAGGTTTCGGTCTTGCAGGCACAGGCCAGGAGCGCCGAGGCGCAGCTCGAGCAGGCCAAGGCCAGCCAGGAGCAAGCTCGCACGACGCTGTCGCGCACGACTATCACAGCACCCGCAGCCGGGCGCGCAACGAGCATTTCCGCCGCGAACGGCACCTACGCCCAACCCGGCCAGGTATTGATGATGTTCGTTCCCGACGAGGTCTGGGTGAAGGCCAACTTCAAGGAGACGCAGCTCGATCTGATGCGGCAGGGACAGCCGGTCGACATCGACATCGACGCCTACCCGGACAAGTCCTTCCATGGCCGCGTCGACAGCATCCAGGCCGGCAGCGGCACCGCCTTCAGCCTCCTGCCGGCTGAAAATGCCACCGGCAATTACGTCAAGGTGGTGCAGCGCGTGCCGGTCAAGATCGTCTTCGACAAGCCGCCGGATGTGCTTCTCGGTCCCGGCCTGTCGGTGGTGCCGACGGTCAAGGTGCGATGAACGGCGAAACCGCCAGAAATCAGGGCGAAAGCCGATCCGCCGCCGGGACGCACAATCCCTGGCTTATCGCCGTCGTCGTCTCCATCGCCACTTTCATGCTGGTGCTGGACACCTCGATCGCCAATGTCGCCCTGCGCAATATCGCCGGCAGCCTGGCGGCCGGAATGGACGAAAGCACCTGGGTGATTACCACCTATCTCGTTGCCAACTCGGTGATCATCCCGGTCAGCGGCTGGCTGGCAAACGTCATCGGCCGCAAGCGCTACTACATGCTCTGCGTTGCGACCTTCACCGTCGCGTCGCTGCTGTGCGGACTGGCGCCCAACCTGGAACTGCTCATCCTGTTCAGGGTCCTTCAGGGACTCGGCGGCGGCGGCATGGCGCCAAGCGAGCAATCGATCCTTGCCGATACGTTCCCGCCAGAAAAGCGCTCGCAGGCCTTCGCGCTTTACGGCATTGCGGTCATCGTCGCACCGACGGTCGGGCCGACGATCGGCGGCTGGCTGACGGACCATTTCTCCTGGCACTGGATCTTCTTCATCAACGTGCCGTTCGGCATCCTGTCGCTGGCGCTGGTGCAGTGGCTCTTGGTCGAACCGGACGTACTCGAACGCGAACGCAAGGAACGGCTGAAAGGCGGCCTGAAGATCGATGGGGTCGGTTTCGTCCTGGTGGCGATAGCCTTGGGGTGCCTGGAGATCTTTCTCGACCGGGGCCAGCGCTACGATTGGTTCGCCTCGAATTTCATCACCACTTTCGCAGTGATTTCCGCGATCGCGTTCCTGCTGCTTATCCCATGGGAAATCAGTCGCAGCGATCCGGTCGTCGACATGCACCTATTGTTCACGCGCCAGTTCGGCACGGCGTTCCTGGTCATGATGGCAGTCGGTGCTATCCTGTTCAGCACCACCCAGATCGTGCCGCAGCTGCAGCAGACGACATTTGCCTACACCGCGACGCTCTCGGGCCTTTCGATGATGCCGGGCGGCATCGCCATGCTGATCTTGATGCCGGTGTCCGGATTTGTAGGCAGCATCGTGCAGCCCAAATATCTGATCATGATGGGCATGTCGGTGGTCGCAGTGGCCCTTTGGCACATGACCTCGCTTACTCCGGACGCCAGCTTCCGCTTCTTTGCCTTTGCCCGTGTTTTCCTGATGGTCGGGCTGCCGTTCCTGTTCATTCCCATTTCAACCGCGGCCTATGTCGGCCTGCCCCCGCAGAAGACCAACCAGGCGTCGGCGCTGATCAACGTTGCACGCAATATCGGCGGCAGCATCGGCGTCTCGCTGTCCAACACCGTCATTTCGCAAAGCTCCCAGATCCATCAATCGAATCTGGTCGGCCACACCGCGCAATCGTCGCCCGCCTATCAGCAGGCGCTTCGGCAGGCGACTGAGCATTTCGTCGCCCAGGGTTCGCCGATGGTCGAGGCGAAGCAGCATGCGATCGGCTGGCTTGGTCAGTTGATCGCCCGCCAGGCCACGCTGCTCGCCTATGTCGATGTCTTCCGCTACTGCGCGGTGGCAACCGCCCCTGCTGGTTCCGCTGGCGCTGCTGCTGCGGTCAAGCAAGTCGGGTGGCAGCCAGCCGAATCCCGAAATGGGCTGACCGGCAAGTGCGACGGTGTGGTTTTCCAAAAACGGGCAAGCCGGGAACCAGCCGACCTGTTGCGTTGTTCTGCGCCAAGAGGAGATGATTACGATGGCCACTATCCCCACACCCGAGCCGACACCGACGCCGGTGCCACCGCCTCCTATTCCCGATCCCAAGCCCGTGCGTGAGCCGGACCCCGACAGGCTCCCCGACGAGGACCCCGTTCCCAACCCGGATGAAAACGACATTCCACCGAAGCGGACGGCTTTTTAGCCGGCAATTGCCGTGATCGTTCTGCAGTGTGTACTGCGATTGCCTGCGCCAGTGGCGCCGCCTGTCAGATTTCGAGCATGGCGTAGGGGCGGCCGGTCGGCTTGGCGACATGCATGGCAACGTTATAGACCGACGCCCCGCCCGGCGTGCGGCCCTCGTAAGCGCCGCGATGCGCATGACCATGCACAACTGCGCTGACCTGGAACCGGTCTATCGTCTCGGCCAGACGTGACGAACCGAGAAACGGGAAGATCTCCAGCGGCTCGCCTTCGACCGTCTCGACGACAGGCGCGTAGTGCAGGACGACAAGCGTGCGTTTGGCGCGGACCTGCCGCATAGCGTTTTCAAGCCGCATCGCTTCGTTCACGCTTTCCGCCACCATCGACTTGATGGCCGGTTCGCCGAAGGAGCCGAGCATGCGCGATCCAAAACCGCCAACGAAACCCTTGACCCCCACGAACCCGACCTCATGAATCTCCGTCGCCTCGCCGTCGAGGAGGTGAACGCCCGCCTGGCGCAGAATATCGGTAACCTGCTCGACGGCGCCTGACTCATAGTCGTGGTTGCCAAGTACGGCGACGACCGGGATCGTGCAGGCACGCAGTTCCTCGGCAAGGATTTCGGCCTCCCTAGGCTTGCCGAGATTGGTAAGGTCGCCCGTCAGCACGAGAACCTGGGCTTCACGCGACATCTCGCCGAAAAGGTCGCGGTACGAGGCCTGGTCCTCCTTGCCGACATGCAGATCGCCGATTGCGGCGACCTTGAGAGTGCCGCCATTTTCCGCCTTTGCCGAAGCAGATTCGAGCCCGTCAGCCATCGCTATATTCTCCTTCACCGCCGACGTCGGCAAAGCCCCATTGCTTGACGTCGATCTCATAGTCGGTTCGTGAAAGCATGCGCCCGCGGCAGATCCGCATCCGGGAAGGCGGCAATTCGCGCTGCTTGGCCAGCCGGTCAAGCAGTTCGTCGAGCAGCCACGCGGGCACCCGGTCGCGCTCCGTCGGATAGATCCATCGGAAGTTCAAGAGATGCATCAGCAGAACTTCCCAATGGACTTCCATGTAGGAAAGCAGCCTTTGCCAGTCGATCTGGTCGTGCGCTTTGAGGATGGTATGCGCGACGTCGGCCCCATCGTGGCGGCCGCGATCCTGGATGAAGCATTTGGACCAGATAAGCTCGGTTGGGCCGATGATCCGCACCTGGCTGCCCAGCAATTCGGCCTGGCGAGCATGCTCCAGCCACTGGTCGTCGACAGGCATTGTGCCGTTCATCGAGGTGAAGATGACGTCGAAAAAATGCGTGCCCTTGAACACTTTGCCCAGCCACCGGTCGTCCTCGACCACGACGGCGTAGCCGATCTGCTTGAAATGGGCGAGGATGCGCGCGCAGTCGCCGGCCTTGCAGAAAATGTCCAGATCCTTGGTCGGGCGGGTGATCCCGGTATAGGCGCTTACGGCATAGGTGCCGGCGACGAGAAAGGGGATGCCGGTCGCGACAAGCTCGCGGATCGCTTCGATATAAAAGACCTCCGCTTCGGCATTGCGAGGCGTCGGGGCGGCTTTTGGATCGACCGACGGAACTGATGCCGGGATGGCGCTTTTCGGTGGGGGATCGATGATCATAAGCAATGGCTCCTGGCTCGGCAGACCAGCAGCCGCCTGTATCTAATAGCCAAGCATGCCCGATGGTTCCCGCCTGCTGCATCAGGCCGACACGCCGCCGTGGCCGGCCTTCGAAGCGGCTATGGGCGAGGTTGCGGCGGCGGCCATAAAAAGAAAAAATATGTGAGCGGCTACTTTTGGAGTCAAAATCGCAGCGCGGTCGGCCTCAAACGCGTCGAGATCGGCTCAAACGCGTCGAGGCGGAGTGGACCCCGCCATCCTCCGGTCCAGCAAGGATTGGCTTCAACATGGTTCCGGAGCTGTCGGAGGCGCTGCGCACCCGGCTTAACAGCCACTTGAGCGCCCGTAGCCAAACCGACTCTGTTTTTCGGAACGCTGCAGGCGGCGTGGCGAAAAGCCCATTCTCCATTTTGTAATTCCTCACTGTCTCAGTCCAATCAGCGTTCTTCAACGAGCAAAACTGGTGGTGGTTCCGCCTCGCCGTCGGGGAATGCGGGCTGGCCAGGCGAAGCCACCATTATGGGTTCAAGCAGGCTAGTCTCGCGCGGCAAGATCAGCGCCTCGCGAGATCGCATCCTCGGCGACCAAGTCGCGTAATTGCTAGCCGGCGGGATTCAGCTCGTATCCTGATGTGCCGGCTCTGGACACGGTCCGCGAAGGCTGAAATTGTGACCGGTATTTCCAGTTGCAAATTTGGTTGGGCTCGGCGGGATGGCGCTGGTTTCTGAAGATATTGCCAGCCATCCGGCATTGCGTCGGCACGTCCAGGCTCAGTCGCGGGCGCTGCTCCAGACCTATGAAGCGAACCCGCGGCTGGCTTCGGTGTTCGCCACGCAACAACGCTGGCTGATGGCCCATATCGGCCTTGCCTTGTATTTCGATCGAGAGCCGGACGACCATCGCAAGGGACTTACGTCCGCACGGTTCATGGACGGAATCCGCCGGCATTCGGTGGCCAGCCGCAACACCGCCGATGCCTTCCTGAAGGAGATGCTGCATTACGGTTTCATCCGGCATCTGCCGATTAAATACGGGCGCATCCGCCCCTTTGAGCCGGTCGCGGGCACTCTGGAGACGGTTGCCGGCTGGGTCATGGCTCATCTGAAAACGCTGGACAGCCTGGACGGTGGATCTCGACTGGCTGCATTCGTCGCACAACCGGACGTGCTCGCCAAACTGCAGCCGCTGGTGGCCGACGGCCTGCTTTCGTCGCATGCCGTGCGCGAGCCAAGACAGACTTTTTCCTTGTTCACCTGGCTCGATAATGGCGGCATCGTGATGGATTGGCTGATGTCCGGCGTCGATCCCGATCATGCCGACCTGGACCGAATTCCGACCGGTGTCGTCTCAATCGGAGATTTCGCGAACTGGCTCAAGCTTTCCCGGACCCACCTTTCACGCAAATTGCGCGATGCGGAGGAACTCGGCAGCATCGGCTGGCTGGGCCAGCGCGGTCATTCGGTCATGTGGGTGTCGAGCGAGTTCTATCAGGAATACATGACCGCCCAGGCGGTCAAGCTCGCCATCATCGATTCAGCCTTCGACAATTGTGTTGTAACTCCCGACGCCAGCTGAACCGCAAGCCGAACGCCGTCGTGGCGGCCTTGGCGCCGCCGCGACGGAGGTCTGGCATTTCAATCGATGTCGAACGACACGCCCTGCGCAAGCGGCAGCGCCTTGGAATAGTTCACCGTATTGGTAGCGCGCCGCATATAGGCCTTCCAGGCATCGGAACCGCTCTCGCGGCCGCCGCCGGTTTCCTTCTCGCCACCGAAGGCGCCGCCGATCTCGGCCCCTGACGTGCCTATATTGACGTTGGCGATGCCGCAGTCCGATCCGTCGACGCTAAGAAAGCGCTCGGATTCCTGCAGGTCGCGGGTAAAGATCGACGATGACAGCCCCGCTCCCACCGCATTGTGTTCTTCTAGCACGGCGTCGAAGTCCGAATATTTCATCACGTAGAGGATGGGCGCGAAGGTCTCCTCCGTCACTGGCGAAACCTGCCGCGGCATTTCGACCAGCGCCGGACGCACATAGTAGGCCTCGGGATGGCCGTTCTCGACCCGCATTCCGCCGGTTATCTTACCGCCATGCGAAGCCGCCTCCTCCAGCGCCTTCTGCATATTCTTGTAGGCAGCCTTATCGATCAGCGGGCCGACCAGAGCGCTTGTCTCCAGCGGATTGCCGACCGAGACGCTTCCATAGGCCTTCTTCAGGCGCGGAACGAGCTGGTCGTAGACGCTCTCATGCACGAACAGGCGCCTGAGCGTCGTGCAGCGCTGGCCGGCCGTGCCCATGGCGCCGAAGGCGATTGCGCGGAGCGCCATGTCGAGATCGGCCGTCGGGCAGACGATGCCGGCATTGTTGCCGCCGAGCTCCAGCACGGCACGGGCAAAGCGCTTCGCCAGCCGTGGTCCGACGTCCCTGCCCATGCGCGTCGAGCCGGTCGCCGAGACCAGCGGCACCTTGGGATGATCGACCAGGATCTCGCCGACGGCGCGATCGCCGATCAGAACCGGCGCCAGCCCCTTCGGCGCATCGCCGAAACGCTCTGCTGCACGCTTGAAGATCGCTTCGCAGGCGAGCGCCGTCAGCGGTGTCTTCTCGGACGGCTTCCACACCACCGCGTCGCCGCAGACCAGCGCAAGTGCTGCGTTCCACGACCATACCGCGACCGGAAAGTTGAAGGCCGAGATGACCCCGACGACGCCGAGCGGATGCCAGGTTTCCATCATACGATGGCCGGGACGCTCGGTGGCGATGGTCAGGCCGTACAGTTGCCGGGAAAGACCGACGGCGAA
Source organism: Mesorhizobium sp. M0410 (assembly GCF_040321435.1). Classification (NCBI taxonomy): domain Bacteria; kingdom Pseudomonadati; phylum Pseudomonadota; class Alphaproteobacteria; order Hyphomicrobiales; family Phyllobacteriaceae; genus Mesorhizobium; species Mesorhizobium sp. M0410. Next base: position 312,641 of record NZ_JAMYRN010000003.1, on the reverse strand, counting down.
ATCGCAGATGTCGATCATCTCCTGCACTTCGCCAAGACCCTCGGATGGGATCTTGCCGACTTCGATCGATACCAACCGGCCAAGCTCGGCCTTGTGTGTGCGCAATTCCTCGCCGAGCAGCCGTACCAGTTCTCCACGCTTGGGAGCTGGCACCTGCCGCCACGCCAGGAAAGCTTTGTAGGCATTGTCGATGGTCGTCGCCGCATCGGCCGGCGAGATGGTCTTCAGCGCGGCGATCTGCTCGCCGGTCACCGGGCTGCGGACGATGAGGTCGCCGCCCGTGAGCGCGCCTTCGGCAACGCCCAGTTTCGCCAGAAGCCCGGCCGTTTCCTTCGCAATCGTCATTTTCATCCCTTTCAGATCCCGTCGCTCATATGGCGTCGGTCCAAGCCTGGCGCCATACCCGCCCCCTGCCGGTTGGCACACCAGGCGCTGTCATGGCGTGGCATTACTCGTTTCAGGGAAAAATCGCCACCCCGGCATGGTCTAAGCAAAGGTCAGACCGTTGAACCAGGCGAAGGCGTCGGATCAATGCGCCGTTTGCTTGGCGCCTTCTTTCATCAGCCGGTCGATATGCATGCGGATATGCGCGGCCTCGGCGGCGGTATTGGCAAGCGCGATGGCGCGGTCGAAAGCGACGCGCGCCTCCTCGCCGCGGTCAAGCTGCATCAGCAGTCCGCCCTTGAGGCCGAAGAAATGGAAATAGCCGGAAAGCCGCCCCTCCAGCGGCTCGATCATGGCGAGTGCGGCTTCCGGTCCACGCACCTTGGAGACCGCGACGGCGCGGTTGAGCGTCACCACCGGCGACGGCTGCATCTGCTCGAGCAGGCCGTAGAGCAGGTCGATCTCGTTCCAGTCCGTATCCTCGGGCTTTTCCGCCCGCGCATGCAGTGCGGCGATCGCCGCTTGCACCTGGTACGGACCGGGCTTGCGATGGCGCAACGCCTTATCGACCAGCGCCAGGCCTTCATCGATCATCTTGCGGCTCCACAGGCTGCGGTCCTGGTCTTCGAGCAGCACGATCTCGCCGTTCTCGTCGAAGCGGGCAGGCGCGCGTGCATGTTGCAGCAGCAACAGCGCCGTCAGCCCCATGATCTCCGGCTCGGTCTGGAACAGCCTGAGCAGCAGCCGGGCCAGCCGGATCGCCTCTTCGCAAAGCGGCGCACGCGCCGATGCCTCGCCGCTGTTGCTGGAATAGCCTTCGTTGAAGATCAGGTAGACCATGGCAGCGACGGCGGCGAGCCGTTCGGAGCGCTCGACCGCTCCCGGCGTCTCGAACGGCACCCCGGCGTCGGCGATACGCGCCTTGGCGCGCGTGATACGCTGCTCCATCGCGCTCTCACCGACGAGGAAGGCGCGGGCGATCTGCTTGACCGTCAGGCCGGAGACGATGCGCAACGCCACGGCGATCTGCTGTGTGGCCGGCAGGTCTGGATGGCAGCAGATGAACAGCAGCCGCAAAATATCGTCACGGTAATGCGCCCCGTCCAGCCGCTCGGCGACGTCGCTCTCGGCATCTTCCAGGTCGGAGATCTGGTCCTCCTCCGGCAGCGGCGCCTGCTTGGCGCGCTTGCGCACCGCATCGATGCCGCTGTTGCGGCCGACGAAGATCAGCCAGGCTGCCGGATCGCGCGGCGGGCCGTTTTTCGGCCAGTTGTTCAGTGCCCTCAGGCAGGCGTCCTGGAATGCTTCCTCCGCCGCGTCGAGGTCGCGGAAGTAGCGCAGCAATGCCCCCATCACCTGCGGGCGAGCGGTGCTGATTGCCGTGCTGATCCAGGCGAGTTCGGTCATGCGGAAACCTTGGCGGGATTGAAGAGCGAGACCGGCCGGATTTCATAGGAGCCGCCGCTCGGGTTGACCTCGGAAAGCTCACGCGCGAAGTCGACCGCCTCATCGAGGTCGGCGCATTCGAGCGTGTAGAAGCCGAGGAACTGTTCCTTGGTTTCGGCAAACGGGCCGTCGATGACGATCGATTCGCCCTTGACCTTCCTCAGCGTCGTCGCCGCGGTCGTCGGCAAGAGCCGCGCCACCGGGCCAAGGCGGCCCGCCTGGGCATATTTTTCCTGCACACCCAGAAGTTTTTCCATGACGGCATCGTCCTGCTCCTTGCTCCAGGAGCAGACGACGTCTTCAGAGGCATAGCAGAGGATCGCGTAGAGCATGGTTCGTCCTTTTCTCAAAGGACGAAACACTAGGACCGATGCCGACATGGCGTCGACAAAAAAATACGCCGCGGTCCGACGTCAGCTTTCTCTCGCCTTCAGCCATCTCAAGACCAGGGCCTCCTCGTCGTCTAGCCCGGCGACCGAGCGCTTGCCTTTGTTGGCATCCGCCATTTCGTCGAGCAGCCGTCCTTCGGACCAGGCGCGGAAGACCTCCGGATGAATATAGCATTGGCGACAGACCGCGCGTGTGTTGCCAAGCCGCTCGGCAACCTTGTCGATGACATTGTTCATCACCCGCTTTTGCTGCGCCTGGCTTTCGGGACGTTCGGTTTGGGCAAACAGCGACGCGGCATGAATGGTGCCACCCCAGGTTCTGAAGTGCTTGGAACTGAACTCCGCTCCGGCGTGTTCCCTGATATAGCGGTTGACGTCGTCTGAGCGCACCGGACGCCTGTTTCCCTCCTCGTCGAGATACTGGAACAACTTCTGCCCCGGCAGGTCCTGCGCTCCACGCACGACCTTGGCAATCCGGCGATCGACAAGCTTCAATCTCCATTCCTTGCCGGATTTGCCGATGAAGGCGAAGCGCAGGCTCGAGCCCTTGATGTCGACATGGCGGTCGCGCAGCGTGGTCAACCCAAAACTCTTATTGTCGCGCGCGTAGGCGGCATTGCCGACACGGATCATCGTGTTGTCGAGCAGCCAGACGATAGCCGAAACGACGCGTTCCAGCGGCAGGCCGTGACGGCGCAAATCGACGTCGATCTGCCGCCGCAGTTCGGGCAGGCTCTCGGCGAAGGCGACCAGGCTCGAATATTTGACGCCGTCACGCTCCTCCGCCCAGTGCGGGTGATAGCGGTATTGTTTGCGTCCACGCTGGTCCCTACCGGTCGCCTGGATATGACCATCGGAATCCGGCGAGATCCAGACGTCCGTCCAGGCCGGGGGGATGGCGAGCGCCTTGATGCGTGCCAGCGCCTCCCCGTCGACAATCCGCCCGTCGGGTCCTTTGTACGAGAACCCCTTGCCCGAACGCAGCCGGCGAATACCGGGTTCAGTGTCGGTGACATAATTGAGCGAGGCCCGAACGGCCGAGGCTTGCGCGCCATTCTCCAGCGCCCCGTTCCGCGGCACCCCGTTCTTTGGTGCAGCTTTCCTCATAGCCGATCGGCCAGACGACGACTCGGATTTGTCGAGCATGTCCTCTCCACGGAATTTCCGTAGATAAGCCGCTTGCCGGCTGCGGGTTCCACCGCCTCTTGATCTCTTGGTTCCAGAACAGCCTATCGACGTCGCCGTGCAACGAAGACATGCGTCATCACGCCTTTTCGAGCACGACCGGTATGACGTCGACCGCCTGTTCGCCGACCTGCCCGCCCGTGGTTTTCAACACGCCGACGATCGGCGCCACATCGGAGTAGTCGCGGCCGTAGCCGACCGTGATATGGTCGTTGCTTGCCCGCATGCCATTGGTCGGATCGAATTCCTGCCAGCCGGCATCGCGTCCGCACCACACCTTGACCCAGGCATGCATGGCGTCGGCGCCTTCGAGCCGCGGCTTTCCGCGCGGCGGGATGGTGCGCAGGAACCCGCTGACATAGCCGGCAGGAATGCCGAGGCCGCGCAGGCCGGCGATCATGATGTGGGAAAAATCCTGGCAGACGCCGCGCTTCAGGCCGAAGGCGTCGCTGGCCCGCGTCTGCACGGTGGTCGCCTCGCCGTCATAGGTGAAATCGCGGTGAATGCGGTTGCACAGAGCCATGGCCGTGCCGACTGTCGAACTGCCGGCACTGTCTTTCGCATAGGCAGTGATTGCCGGGTCGATGCCGGCATGATCGCTGGTGGCCAGAAAGTGATGCGGCGACGCCGGCGCCAGCGAGTGCACGGCGCCGAGTTCTTCCCTCAGCCGGCGTATGTCCGGCGATACGTCGAGCCCGGGCTCCGGCCGCGACACTGAAACACGCGCGCTCATCCTGATGTCGAGCGCATCATGCGCGTCACGAAAGGCGATCGAGGTGACACTGTTGCCGAAAAAGTCGGAAAAGTCGGAGCGTTCGCTGGGCGCCGGCACAAAAGACAGTGAAGCGGCGACGACGCGCTGCACGCCAGGGATGGTCGGCGGCAGCACGCGCACCTGATGGCGGCCGCCACCGGCCGCCGCATCATAGTCGTAACGCAGGTGAAGCCTGATGTCGTAGAGCATGCTGTCTCTACCCGAAATAGGCTTTGGCGAGGCTGTTGTAGAGCCCGCCGATTTCATTGGCGAGATCGCCGAGGGCCTCGGCCGTCATGTCCGAGGGCTCCTTGATGGCGATCGACGTGTTGAGCTGCAGAATTTCCTTGGCCGCCGGCGACATATGGCCTTCAGCCCCGACGGAGGGCAGCAGCGCGATTTCGGCCTTCAGCCGTTCGAGCTGGAAAAGGATCGAGCGCGGGTTGAGCGGATCGAGCGCCAGAAGGTCGACCACCGTGCGCCGCCCCGCCTGCACCGGATATTGCCGACGGTGCGTCATGACGCTGTCGCCGATCTCCAGCATCATGTCGAGTGCGCCTTCAGGCGCCTGGGCTCTGGTCAGCCGGGCGAGCGTGCGGGCGATCTGGATGCCGCGTTCGAGCCTGCGGCCGATTTCGAGGAAACGCCAGCCGGCAAAGCGGTACATGTTCTCGTGCAGCAGGCCGGAAAACCCGGCCAGCTTGCGCAGGATCACCGTCATTGCCCTTGTCGCGTCATCGCCCGGCGCCACAGTGGCGGCAAATTGATGGATGGTCTTCGACAGATCCTTCAATGCCAGCCAGCCATCCGGCGAGAAACGGTCTCGGATCTGTCCGGCACTGTAGACGGCGCTGTCCAGGGTGCTGATGAGCCCCAATGGGATTGCCGTCTCGACGTCGATGCCGAACGGCGCGAGATGGTCCCTGATATCGGCGAGCAGCGGCATCTCGGGATCGGATGTCTCGGCCAGCCGCACATGGTAGGCGCGCAGGATGCGCACCGTGTCTTCCGACCGCTCGATATAGCGCCCAAGCCATGTCAGGTTTTCCGCCGCGCGGCTGGGCAGGCTGCCTGGCAAGGTTCGGGTAAAGCTGTCGTGCTCCTGCGGCAGCAGCGTCTCGCGCTCCACCGGCCTGTCGCTGACCACCCAGACATCCGCCGCCTGGCCGCCACGCTGCATGGCGATGGCCGTCGGGTCGAGCGAAAAGCCGACACGGGCAAAACCGCCCGGCATCACGGTCCAGCCTTCGGGCGTCCGCGCCAGATAGACGCGCAGGCTTGCCGGCCGCGGCTCCAGCCAGCCGCCGACATAGACCGGGGTGGTCGACAGCGTCACCGCTTCCTGGCCGACGAAGTCGCCGCCGTCCCGTTCGATCCGGGCGACGAGTTCGGCCCGCTCCTCGACCGACAGCGCTGACCCGAGCTTGGTCGAGCCGTCATCCTCGAAGGCGAGCCGCGTCGACAGCGCCGGACCGATCACCATGCTATCGATATTGGCGAGCACATGCTCGCGCTCCGCCTCCTGCCCGCACCACCACGTCGCCACGGTCGGCAGCAGCAGTTCCTCGTTGCGCAGGGCGCGCGAAATCTTCGGCAGGAAGGCGAGCAGCGCGCGTGTCTCCATCAGGCCGGAGCCCAGCGCGTTGACGGCCGAAACCGCCCCCTGCCGGACCGCTTCGACCAGCCCCGGCGTGCCGATCTGCGAGTCCGGCCGCAGTTCGAGCGGATCGGCGAAGGCGGCGTCGAGCCGCCGCCACAAGACGCTCACCGGCATCAGCCCCGAAACCGTGCGCACCATCAGCCTGCCGCCCGAGACGGTCAGGTCCTCGCCCTCGAGCAGCATGATGCCGAGATAGCGGGCGATATAGGCATGTTCGTAATAGGTTTCGTTCAGCGGTCCCGGCGTCAGGATGGCGACACGGCCACCGGCTTGCTTGGCCATGCCGATCAGCGCATCGCGAAAACGGCGGAAGAAGCCGGCCAGGCGGTGCACATGCATTTCGCCGTAGATGTCGGACAGCGCCCTGGTGGTGGCGACGCGGTTTTCCAGTGCGAAGCCGGCGCCAGATGGGGCCTGTGTGCGGTCGCCAAGCACCCACCAGCGGCCGTCCGGGCCACGACCGAGCTCGAAGGCGCAGAAATGCAGGAAATGGCCGCTGGCCGGCCTGGTGCCGACGACCGGCCGCAAATATTCCGGGCTGGCCGCGATCAATCCGGCCGGCAGAATGCCTTTCTCGACCAGCCGGTTCGGCCCGTAAATGTCGGCGATGGTCTCCTCGAACAGATCGGCGCGCTGGACCAGGCCGGCGCTGATCTCAGCCCATTCCTGCTCCTCGATCAGCAGCGGCACATGTGCCAGCGGCCATTCCCGCTCGTTGGCGCCGGCCTTGTCATAGACTCGGTAGTAGACGCCGGCGTCGCGGAGGTATTGGTCGGCGCGGGCGAAGCGCTGGGCAAGCTTTTCCGGCCCCAGGTCCTCCAGCGCCTCGATGAAGTGCCGCCAGGCCGGCCGCGGATTGCCCGACGCATCGACCATCTCGTCGACGACGCCGTCGATCGGCTGGTAGTGCTCCAGCAGACTGTGGGTCTGCGGCTTGCTGCGCAGCCTTTTGTGATTCCCCTTCGCCATGGCTGATCAGAGTCTTTGCGGTCGCCGAAGGTCAAGGGTCATCGGGAAATCTTCAGAGCCTTCTTCGTTGCGCAGCACATAGCTGGACGGCGTATGGCCACGCGGCTCGAAGCGGGCGAGCCGCCGCGCCTCCGCTTCGTTGCCGTTGACGGGGAACGTGTCGTAGCTGCGCCCGCCGGGATGCGCGACGTGGTAGACGCAGCCGCCGACCGCGCGGCCCGACCAGCGGTCATAGATGTCGAAGACCAGCGGCGTGTTGACCGGCAGCGCCGGATGCAGGCCCGACGCCGGCTGCCAGGCCTTGAAGCGCACGCCGGCCACCGCGATCTCGCGGTTGTCGGTCACCTTCATCGGCACCAGGCGGCCGTTGCAGACGACCGCGTGACGCTCCGGGTTGAGCCCCTCGGTCTTCACCTGCAGCCGCTCGACGGAGGAATCGACAAAGCGCACGGTGCCGCCGATCGCGCCTTGCTCGCCCATCACATGCCACGGCTCCAGCGCCTGCCTGAGCTCCAGCTTGATACCGGCATGCTGGACCTCGCCGCAGAACGGGAAGCGGAATTCGAGCTGGGCGTCGAACCATTCCGGACGGAATGCAAAGCCGTTCAGCTTGAGGTCGTCCAGCACATCGAGAAAGTCAGCCCAGACATAATGCGGCAGCATGAAACGGTCGTGCAGCGAGGTGCCCCAGCGCACGAAGCGGCCGTCGAGCGGGTTCTTCCAGGCCCGAGCGATGATGGCGCGCACCAGCAATTGCTGCGCCAGGCTCATGCGCGCGTTGGGCGGCATCTCGAAGCCGCGGAATTCGACCAGCCCGAGCCGGCCGGTCGGCCCGTCCGGCGAAAATAGCTTGTCGATGCAGATTTCCGAGCGATGGGTATTGCCGGTCACGTCGGTCAGAAGGTTGCGGAACAGCCGGTCGACCAGCCACGGCAGCGGTGCCGCGCCCTTGTCCGGATGCGGCACCTGCGCCATCGCGATTTCGAGTTCGTAGAGCGAATCGTGGCGTGCCTCGTCGAAGCGCGGCGCCTGGCTGGTCGGGCCGATGAACAGGCCGGAGAACAGATAGGACAGCGACGGATGCCGCTGCCACTGCAGCACCAGGCTTTTCAACAGGTCGGGGCGGCGCAGGAACGGACTGTCATTGGGCGTTGCGCCGCCGACGACAACGTGGTTGCCGCCGCCGGTGCCGGTATGGCGGCCATCGATCATGAACTTGTCGGCGCCAAGCCGCGTCTGCCGCGCCTCCTCGTAGATCGCCGTGGTCGTCGCCACGCAATCCTGCCAATTCGCGGCGGGGTGGATATTGACTTCGATGACGCCGGGATCGGGTGCCACACGGATGACGTTGAGGCGCGGATCGTGCGGCGGGCCGTAACCCTCGATATGCACAGGCAGGCCAATAGCCTTTGCCGCGTTCTCCGCCGCCGCGACCAGTTCGAGATAGTCCTCCAGCGCCTCGACAGGCGGCATGAACACACAAAGCCGTCCGTCGCGCGGCTCGGCCGAAAGTGCCGTGCGCACGGCGCCGCCGATCTCGGTGATCTCCTGTTCGACGCGGTCCTGCTGGCCGGTAACGGCCGTGAAGGAAACGGCCTGCTGGCGTCGCGCCATTTCGTCGGCGCCTTCAAGTTCGGCCGACGCAGGCGAAGAAGCAGAATCGGGCAAGATCGCCTCACGCGCCGGCAATGGTCCGCGCGGCAGCGATGGGTCGACCGGCACGATGTAGGGGAACTGCGCCGGCGGCACGTAAGGCAGCGTGCCGAGCGGCAGGCGGTAACCTACCGGTGAATCTCCCGGCACCAGGAACAGCCTGCCGCGCCGCGTCTTCCACTTCTCCGAGCGCCAGCGCGGTCCTGACGCCTGGCTGTTCCAGCGCTGGACAGGCAGCACATAGCCCGACGGCTTGGTCAGCCCGCGTTCGAACACCCGCGCCATGCGGCTGCGCTCCTCCGGGTCCTCCAGCTTCGAATTGGAAGGATCGACGTTGTCAGGCAGCTTGCCTTCCTTGAGCAGCCATTCGGCGGGGTCCTCATAGGCTTCGCTGACCATCGTCTTGTCGATGCCGAGTTCGTCGGCAATCGCGGTCAGCAGGCTCTCGGCCTGCATCGGTCCGACATCCGCCTCGCTCTTTTCATGCGCGATCAGCGACGGGTCGCTCCACACCGGCTCGCCGTCGGTGCGCCAGTAGAGCGAGAAGGTCCAGCGCGGCAGGCTTTCGCCGGGATACCATTTGCCCTGTCCGTAATGCAGGAAGCCGCCCGGCGCGAAGCGCTCGCGCAGCCGGCGGATCAGCGCATCGGCCTTTTCGCGTTTGGTTGGCCCGACGGCGGCGGTGTTCCACTCTGCAGCCTCGAAATCGTCGATCGAGACGAAGGTCGGCTCGCCGCCCATGGTCAGCCGCACGTCGCCGGCATCAAGCGCGGCGTCAACCTGGTTGCCCAGCGCATCGAGCGCCTGCCAGCTTTCGTCGGAAAACGGCTTGGTAATGCGCGGATGCTCGGCGATGCGGTCGACCCGCATGTCGAAGCCGAACTCGACATTGGCGAAGCTCGCCATGCCGGAGATCGGCGCGGCATTGCGGAAATGCGGCGTTGCCGCGAGAGGCACATGGCTTTCGCCGGTGAGCAGGCCGGAGGTCGGGTCGAAGCCGATCCAGCCGGCGCCCGGCAGATACACCTCGCACCAGGCATGGAGATCGGTGAAGTCGACTGCGGTGCCGGGCGGTCCGTCAAGCGCGACGAGGTCGGGCTTCAGCTGGATCAGGTAGCCGGAAACGAAGCGCGCAGCGATGCCGAGGTTCCTCAGTATCTGCACCAGGAGCCAGCTGGAATCCCGGCACGACCCCTTGCCGGCGGCCAGCGTTTCCTCGGGCGAGAAGACGCCGGTTTCCATGCGCACGATATAGGCGATCTCGCGCTGCAGCCTCGCATTGAGGTCGACGACAAAATTGACGGTGTTGGTCGGGCTGCGGTCGAGGGTTTTGAGGAATGCCTCCAACAGCGGCCCCGCCGGTTCCGGCGTCCGGTAGATGGTCAGATCGTCCCTGATCTCTTCGGGGTATTCGAACGGAAACGTCTCGGCCGAGGGCTCGACGAAGAAATCGAACGGATTGTAGACCGTCATGTCGGCAACGAGATCGACCTCGATCTTCAGTTCCGTCACCGGCTCGGGGAAGACGAAGCGGGCAAGGAAATTGCCGTAGGGATCCTGCTGCAAATTGACGAAGTGATTTGCCGGCCCGACCTTCAGCGAATGGCTGAGCACTTTCGTGCGGGAATGCGGCGCAGGCTGCAACCTTATGACTTGCGGGCCCAAGACGACCGGCCTGTCGTATTTGTAGTGGGTCAGGTGATAGACGGCTGCCAGAATTGCCATGGTGCCCCTGAGGTCGGCGTTTCAAAAGGAGTTCGCTGAACCCTGACACGAATGCTGAGCATTCTCCAAGCAGAGATGTTGCGCTGCACCTAAATTAAGAAGCTTTCATAGCTTCACGAAACGGAGCGCCGACCTTGGGATTCCGCGTGGCGGCATGACGTTGCAACGGTGCTGGGCCGAGGTGCGGCGGGTCCAGCACCGGGCGCTTCCCGCCGATATCGATGATCGGCAGCACACGCGATGCTTCGTCGAAAACAGCGGAAAAGAAAAACCCGCCTCGGCGGGCGGGTCGTTGGAGCCAATTAGCACCATATCCAAATTAGTAGCATAGCTGCCGGCACAAAGCAAGAACAAAATGTGGCACCGCCGACGAAAGCTGCCGATCGCCCGCCTTGCGGGGGAGATGCCAGGCAATGGCCCCCTGGAAGCGGAGGACCCCTGCCGATGCTAAAAGAACGCCTGCAACCCGGTCTGCGCCCGTCCGAGGATCAGCGCATGCACGTCATGCGTGCCCTCATAGGTGTTGACCGTCTCCAGGTTCTGCGCGTGGCGCATGACGTGGTAGCCGATCTGGATGCCGTTGCCGCCATGCATGTCGCGGGCTTGGCGGGCGATGTCGAGCGCCTTGCCGCAATTGTTGCGCTTGACCAGCGAGATCATCTCCGGCGCCATCTTGCCTTCGTCCATAAGCCGCCCGACGCGCAGGCTGCCCTGCAGGCCGAGCGCGATCTCGGTCTGCATGTCGGCGAGCTTCTTCTGGAAAAGCTGCGTGCCGGCCAGCGGCTTGCCGAACTGCTTGCGGTCGAGGCCATACTGGCGAGCACGGTGCCAGCAATCCTCCGCCGCGCCCATCGCACCCCAGGAGATGCCGTAGCGCGCCCGGTTGAGGCAGCCGAACGGTCCTTTGAGACCCGAGACATTGGGCAGCAGCGCGTCCTCGCCGACCTCGACGCCTTCCATCACCACTTCGCCGGTGATCGACGCGCGAAGCGACAGCTTGCCGCCGATCTTCGGCGCCGACAGCCCGTTCATGCCCTTTTCCAGGACAAAGCCGCGAATCTGGTTGTCATGCGCGCCCCCACTTTCGTCGGACAACTTTGCCCAAACGACGAAAATGTCGGCGATCGGCGCGTTGGAAATCCACATTTTCGAGCCGGAGATCCTGTAGCCGTTCGCGGTCTTCTCGGCCCGCGTCTTCATGCCGCCCGGGTCGGAACCGGCATCAGGTTCGGTCAAGCCAAAGCAGCCGATCCATTCGCCCGACGCCAGCTTCGGCAGGTATTTCCTGCGTTGTTCTTCCGAGCCATAGGCATGGATCGGATACATCACCAGCGACGACTGCACGCTCATCATCGACCGATAGCCGGAATCGATCCGCTCCACTTCCCGCGCGACCAGCCCGTAGGTGACGTAGTTGGCGCCGAGCCCGCCATATTCCTCGGGGATGGTGATGCCGAGCAGACCCGCCTCGCCCATTTCGCGAAAGATCCCGGCGTCGGTCTTTTCCTCGAGGTAGGCTTCCTCGATCTTCGGAGCGAGCTTGTCGGCGGCAAACGCCGCGGCGCCATCGCGCACCATGCGCTCGTCCTCCGAAAGCTGGTCCTCGATCAGGAAAGGATCATCCCAGACGAATGCGTTCTTGTCGGCGGCCATGGCTCTCGGTCTCCCAAACTCGTGCATGTCGCCCAAAGCTTGCCCGCGGGCCTGACCCGAGGGTGTTCGGCAGCCTGGAGATAACGACATGCATCGAAACAGAAATCTTGAAACGCGCGGCTTATCGGCTCCCGTCCTGAAAAAATCAAACGAAATAGCTTCGCCGATCCATGAGCATTGGTGATGGATCATCAATGTCGAGCGCCGCCGTCTGACCTGCCACAGCCCGGCTCGCGAATTATTTCCGCTTCAACGCATCGGCCAACGCGGCGCCGAACGCGCCCTGCTGCGCCGGCCGCTCCGACTGGCGTTGGGGCGCCGGCGCGCGCGGCACCGGCCTGCTGCCATTGTCGCGTGGCTTCGGTGCGCCACCGTCGCCATCCTTGCGCATCGACAGGCCGATGCGCTTGCGCTTGATATCGACGTCGACGACACGCACCTTGACCACGTCGCCGGCCTTGACCACCTCATGCGCGTCCTTGATGAACCGATCAGCCAGTTGCGAGACGTGCACCAATCCGTCCTGGTGCACGCCGATATCGACGAAGGCACCGAAGGCCGCGACATTGGTGACGGTGCCTTCAAGCTGCATGCCGGGCTTCAGATCCTTGATGTCGTCGATGCCATCGGCAAAGGTCGCGGTCTTGAAGCCGGGGCGCGGATCGCGGCCGGGCTTTTCCAGCTCCGCCAGGATGTCGCGCACCGTCGGCAGGCCGAAGCGCTCATCGACGAAGACGCGCGGATCGAGCGCCTTGAGTGCGGCGCTGTCGCCCATCAGAGAGCGAACGTCGCGCCCGCAGGCCGCAACGATCTTCTTGGCCACGCCATAGGCTTCCGGATGCACGGCGGAGGCATCGAGCGGCTCGCTGCCGTCGGGAATGCGCAGGAAGCCGGCGCATTGCTCGAACGCGCGGGGTCCAAGGCGGGAGACCTTCAACAGCTCGCGGCGGTTTGCGAACGGGCCGGTCGCGTCCCGGTGCGCAACGATCGCCTCGGCCAGCGATGCGCCGAGACCCGAAACCCGCGCCAGAAGCGGCGCTGACGCCGTGTTGAGGTCGACGCCGACGGCGTTGACCGCATCCTCGACCACCGCTTCCAGCGAGCGGCCGAGGCGGTACTGATCGACGTCGTGCTGATACTGGCCGACGCCGATCGACTTCGGCTCGATCTTGACCAGTTCGGCGAGCGGATCCTGCAGGCGCCGGGCGATCGACACCGCCCCGCGCAGCGACACGTCGAGGCCGGGAAATTCCGCCGCCGCCGTTGCCGAGGCGGAATAGACCGAGGCACCGGCTTCGCTGACGATCACCTTGAGCGGCTTCGGCCCGGACCCGGCAGGCATGTCAGCCAGCATGTCGGCCACCAGCCTTTCAGTCTCGCGGCTGCCGGTGCCGTTGCCGATCGAGATCAGCTCGACTTTATGCAGCCGGATGAGCTTGGCCAGTTCGGCCTGCGTGCCGCGGACATCATTCTTCGGCGGGAACGGATAGACCGTCGTCGTCGCCAGCAGCTTGCCGGTGCCGTCCACCACCGCCACCTTGACGCCGGTGCGAATGCCCGGATCGAGGCCCATCGTCGGCCGTGAGCCGGCAGGGGCGGCAAGCAGCAAATCCTTGAGATTGCGGGCGAAGACATGGATCGCTTCTTCCTCGGCCCGTTCACGCAAGTCCCGCATCAGATCGAGCGTCAGGTGCAGCGACAGCTTTATGCGCCAGGTCCAGCTGGCTACTTCCATCAGCCAGCGGTCTCCCGGCAACTGGCGGCCGATGGCATAAGCATCGGCAATCATCCGCTCGACCGGCTTCACCGGCGAGGCATCGTCGGCATCGACCTCGATGTCGAGCGACAGAACCTCCTCGTTGCGGCCGCGCAGCATGGCCAGCGCGCGATGGCTCGGCACGTTGGCCCAGCGCTCTACATGGTCGAAATAGTCCGAAAATTTGGCGCCGGCCTCCTGCTTGCCGTCGACGACGCGCGACCGCAGGAATGCGCGTTCCTTCATATAAGTCCGCAATCTGCCGACCAGGTCGGCATTCTCGGCGAACTGCTCGGACAGGATGTCGCGCGCACCCTCGAGCGCTGCCTTGGCGTCTGCCACGCCTTCGCTGATGTAGGCCAGCGCCAGCTCGGCGGGCGTGGCCGCACGGTCGGCGAGAATAGCTTCCGCCAGCGGGCCCAGCCCACGCTCGCGCGCGATCTCGGCCTTGGTCCGGCGCTTCGGCTTGTAAGGCAGGTAGATATCTTCGAGTTCCGCCTTGGTCACGGCAGCAGCGATTTTCGCTTCAAGCCCCTCGGTTAGCTTGCCCTGCTCGCGGATCGAACCAAGGATGGTGTCGCGGCGCGCGTCGAGTTCGCGCAGATAGGCGAGCCGCTCGGCAAGATCGCGCAGCTGCGTGTCGTCGAGGCCGCCGGTGACCTCCTTGCGGTAGCGCGCCACGAAGGGCACTGTCGCGCCGTCGTCCAGCAAACCGATCGCCGCCGCAGCCTGTTCGGGCCGCGCGCCGATTTCGGCGGCTATGATGATTGCGATGCGCTTGATGTCGGATGCCATGTCCTACCTGTCGTTGGTCGAAAAGAGCAGCGACCATAGGCGGAGACGCCCGCTGCGCCAACCGCAGCGTTTTCAACCCGCTGAAAGGTCCACAGGAAAGCTGCATGAGCGGTACAGATCGGATCAGACCATCCGGCTCAGCGCCTCGAAGAAAGAAATCAAATCCAGATCGAGCGGATCGTCGACCGGTACCGGCTGCGACGACATCTTTGCGATGACAATTTCAGCCATCGGATTGACGTAAAGCCACTGGCCGTGAATGCCGATGCCGCAGAAGGCGCCGCTTGCCGCGCCCGTCTGGTACCATTTGTTGCGATAGCGGCCACGCGGAAACAGGGACGCCATCGTGCCGCGCCGCCATGCCTCGGCGTCACCGCCGGTTTCGGTCGTGTCGCGCATCCAGGCTTCCGGCACGACGCGGCGGCCATTGGCCACGCCACCTTGCCGCATCATCTCGCCGACGCGCGCAAGGTCGCGCGGTGTCACCGAAATGCCGCCGGCGGTACGCGCCGTGCCTTCCATGTCGACTGTCACCGAGGCGTCGCCGACGGCGCCGAGCGGCTCCCATAATTTCTCGCGCATCAGATCGGCGAAACGCTGGCCAGACGCGCGTTCGAGCAGGATGCCGAGCAGGTCGGAATTGGGCGAAAGGTAGCGGAACGTCCGGCCATGCGGCTCGGTCAGGCTCTGCAGCGTCGTGAGGAAAGTGGCCAGGCCCTCGGTGCCCCCGCCTGGATTCCACAGCATTGCACGGCGATAGCGGGCGAAGGCGCTGTCCGGATCGAGATAGGCCTCTTCGAAATCGAGGCTGACACTCATGTCGAGCACGTGCCGCACACGTGCATCGCCATAGGCCGAGCCGGGGGCTTCGGGCAGGTAGCGGCTTACCGGAGCCTGCGGATCGAAAATCCCCTCGCCTTCCAATATGCCGGCAACAATGGCGGTCAGCGACTTGCTGATCGAAAAGACGATGTGGCGTGAACCGAACTCCATATGCGGTGCGAACCAGTCGCCGACGAATTTGCCGGCTTTCATGATCGTCAGCGCGTCGGTATCGGAGCGCGCGAGAAACGCCGCGACAGTCTCCGCGCCGCCTGCAAGGGCGACCTTTTCGCCAAGTAGCCCGCCGAAATCCTGCGCCGGCGCCTCGCTGCTGCCCGGCCTTGCCGTCACGGCAGCGCTCGGCACCAGCTCGCCGACATTCTGGAACGACCACCGGCTGAACGGGCTTTCCCGCCAATTGCCGAGCAGCACTTGGTTTCGGGCAAAGCCATACCTGGTCTCAAACGCGGTCTTGCCGGTCATAGCGTTCCTTCAGGATCTTTTGGCCGAGTTTCAGGCGAGCGCTGCGGCGATGGCGTGCACCGCTTGCAGCGTCGCCACAGAATAGGCGACGTTGGTGAAATCCGGATAGCTCGAAAGCTTGACCACGACCATTTTCGTATCCCAGTCGATGTGGATCAGCTGTCCGAACACGCCACGGCACATCAGCGCCCGCGAGCGCGGATCCTCGATCCAGAACTGGTTGCGATAGCTGCCTTCCGGCAGGCTGGGACTGAAATCCGGCCCATGCCTGCCATTGCGCGTCGCCTCGATCCAGTCGGCCGGCACGATGCCGCCACCATTGCCGAGGATCAGCTGGCCGAAGCGGCCATAATCGCGCAGCGTGGCGTTGAAGCCGCCATCGGCAACCGCATAGCCGGCGCTGTCTACGGTGAAGCAGGCACTTTCATCCGCGCCGAGCTTTTGCCAGAGCTCTTCCGAAACCAGCTGCGCCAGCCGTTTGCCGCTCACCCGTTCCATGATGAAGGCAAGCACGTCGGTCTCGATCGAGCGGTATTCGAAGGCAGCGCCGTGCGGCCGGCTCTTTTCCTTGAGCCCCAGGATCAGTTCGAACATATGCGATGGCCAGCGCAATTCCGGATCGCAGTCCGGCGGCACCGGCTTCCAGCCGGTGGCGACATCGACCTGGCCGATGTCGGAATAGGGGTCGGTGTATTCCTCGGAAAAGCGCACCCCGCTCGTCATGTCGAGCACATGCTGCACGCTGGCGCCCTCCCAGCCGGTCGCTTCCAGCTCCGGCAGATAGGTGGTCACCGGCAAACCCGGATCGATCAGTCCGCGTCCGACCAGTATGCCGAACACCGATGCGGTGACCGACTTCGCCATCGACTGGGACAGATGCAGCGTGCGCTCGGTCATGCCGTTGAAGTAGCGCTCATAGGCGACCTTGCCGCGCTTCAGCACCAGGAAGCCGTCGGTGTAAGTCTCGTCAAGCAGTCCAGCCAGCGTCGTCGGCTGCCCCATGCTGTCGCCCACCGGCAGCACGTCGAGATCGACCTCGGCTCGCTCCAGCCTGTGGCGATGGCCATTGCCGCGCCAGACCTCGACGGTCGGCAGGATTTCGCGAATATGCTGGAACGCCCAGCGGTTCCATGGCGGCCGGTCCCATTCGAGCTTCGGCGGCACCATCCGCGGCGGCGAACCCTGCATGATCGGCGGCGCCGGTTCGCTGTTGCGATAAGAAATCATAGGCAGTCCGATCGCCGGGAAAAGGCCCGGCGGCAATTGCCGCCGGGTTTCGTCCGGATGTGGATTACTTCTGCAGTTCGGTCCAGATCTTGCTGTAGATGGCCTGCACTTCCTCTGAACACAATTTTTGCAGCTCGCCATGCGCCTTGACGTCTTCCGGGATGATGACTTCCGGCGCATCCTTCATATCGGCTGGCATGTACTTGTCGGAACCGGCAATGCCGTTGGCGTAGCGGTGGAAGGCGGACAGGCCGGCGGCGTTTTCCGGATCCATGATGAAGTTCTGGAACAGCTTGGCGTTCTCGACATTCTTTGCGTCCTTCAGGACCATGACATTGTCGCTCCAGAGGCCAAAACCTTCCTTGGGATAGAAATAGTGGATCTTGGGATTCGCCAGCCGCTGGCGCAGGGCTGAGCCGTTCCAGTCGCTGGTTGCCTTGAAATCGCCGGCGCCCATTTTCTCGATGGTATTGTATTCCATCGCGATCCAGTTCGGCTTGGCAGCAACCAGCGTGTCACGCACCTTCTTCAGCGTTTCCTTGTCGCTGGCGCATTGCGCGCCGCCGACATATTTGGTCGCCGCGAACATGACGTCGTTCATTTCCGGCACGACGTTGACCTTGCCCTTCAATTCGTCTGGTGTGTTGAAGATGATGCCCCAACTGTCCGACGGCCCCTTGTAGACATCGGTGTTCACCACGATGCCCACCGTGCCCCAGGCCCACGGCACGGAATATTTGCGGCCGGGATCGAAATCGGGATTGGCCCATTCTGGCGCCACGTTCTTGAAGTTCTCCATCTTGCCGGGATCGGTCTCCTGCACGAGGCCTTCCTTGATCCAGATCGGCACGAAGGTTTGCGAAGGCACCGCGATGTCGAAGCCGGTGCCGCCCTGGCGAACTTTGGCCAGCGCCGTATCGTTCGAATCGTAATCGGTAATGGTCACCTTGACGTTGTATTTCTGCTCGAACTTTTTGATCACATCGGGGCTGGTGTAGTTGCCCCAATTGTAGATGTTGAGCTCACCGTCGGCGCGAGCAAGGCTCGTCGAGGCGAGCAGCGCCAGCCCGATGGCGGTCGCCGTGGTCTTCCAGTTCATGGTCTTAGCTCCCATTTTCATGTCTAGTCCCGTTTCCTGCTGATGAAGAAAAACAACGTCACGATGGCGACCGACAAGAGCAGGAACACGGTCGATATCGCGTTGATCTCCGGCGTTATCCCTCGACGTATCTGGCCAAGCATGTAGGTCGGCAGCGTGTCCTGGCCGCCCGATTTCACGAACTCGGTGATGACAACATCGTCGAGCGAGATGACGAAGGCCAACATCAGTCCCGCCAGAATGCCGGGCCACAGCAGCGGCAACGTGATGCGCCTGAACGTCTGCCACGGCGTCGCGTAGAGATCGGCGGCGGCGCGCTCCAGCGTCAGGTCCATGTTCTCCAGCCGCGCCCGGATCGGCAGATAGGCAAAGGGAATGCAAAACGCCGTATGCGCGGCGATCAGATAGCCGAGCCCCGAATAGCCGGTGAATATCTTTATGCGCGAAAAAAAGATCAGCAACGCCACGCCAGTGACGATCTCGGGCACCATCAAAGGCTGGTTGATGGCGGCATATTTGAAGGTCAGGCCGGGATAGGGTGGCGTGCGCGTGGTAGCGAGCGCCGCCATGGTGGCGAAGACGGTGGCCAGGATCGCCGCCGTGGCGCCGATCTCAAAGGAGCGCAAGGTGGCGTCTATGACTTGCGTGTTCTGCCACGCCGACTGGAACCATTTGAGCGAAAAGCCGCCCCATTCCGACGTCGAGGTCGCGGCGTTGAAGGCATAGACGACGAGCACGACGATCGGCAGATAAAGCACGACGAAGCAGGTGGCGGCGATCGCGGTGAAGCCGGACTGATGCTTGATGGAGAAGCTGCTAGCCATGACGCATCTCCGATTGTCCGGCATTGCGCACATAGGCAAGCAGCGCCACCATGACGATGACCATCACAGCGATCGACAGCGCCGAGCCGAGCGGCCAGTTGCGGCCTTGCCCGAACTGCAATTCAATCAGGTTGGAAAGCATCATGTTCTTGCCGCCGCCCAATAGGCTCGGCGTGACATAGGCGCCCAGCGCCGGGATGAAGACGAGGATCGAGCCAGCGACGACGCCGGGCTTGACCAGCGGGAAAATGATGCGCCTGAGCACCTGGAAGCGCGTCGCATAAAGATCGTAGCCGGCTTCGACCAGCCGGAAATCGAGCTTCTCCATGCTGGCATAGATCGGCAGCACCATCAGCGGCAGATAGACATAGGCCATGCCGATAAGGATCGCCGTGTCGGTGAAGAGTATCTGGATCGGCGCGGAGATAATGCCGAGCTTGAGCAGCACCGTGTTGATCAAACCCTCGTTGCGGATGATCTGCAGCACGGCGAAGGTACGGATCAGCAGGTTGGTCCAGAACGGAATGGTGATCAGGAAAAGCCAGAGATCGCGCGTCTTCTCGCTGCGCGTTGCCATGAAATAGGCGGTAGGAAAACCAAGCACCAACGTGGCGAGTGTGGTCACGATGGCAAGCTTGATAGAGCGCCAAAAGATGGTGACATGGGCAGCGGCGAGCGACAGCGTGTCGTCGAAGATGTCGCGTTCCATGAACACCGAGATCCACGCCTCCGGCGAGAATTGCCACTTCACGTCGCCATAAGGACCGGGTGTCAGGAACGAATAGACCAGCACGATCAGCAATGGGCCGGTCGCTGCCAGGAAGATGATCAACAGGGCCGGCGCCGACAGCAGCCAGCGGTCGCGGATATCGCGCCGTTCGGCCGCCTTGGCGACTTCTTCCGCGCTCGCCATCAATCCCTCAGCACTTGCGCGGCGTCGTTGCCGATCGAGACACCGACCTTGTCGCCTCGCTCGAAACCGCAGCCTGCGCTGCGCGTGTTCTGCTGGCGCACGGTGAAGGCTTCGCCGCTGTCCAGTTGGACATGAATATGCGTATCGGTACCGAAATAGACGATGTTTTCGACGGTTCCGGAAAGATCGCCCTTGCCGCCGGTCAGCTTTGCGTGTTCCGGCCTGACCACCAGGGTGGCATTCGCCTTCGGCTGGAAGCCCTCGGCCACCGTCGCGTCGATCGTCGCGCCGGATTTGAGTGTCGCGCGCGCCTTGCCGTTGCCGATGCCGGTGATGGCCGCGGTCAGGAAATTGGTTTCGCCGATGAAGTCGGCGACGAAGCGCTCGGCTGGCTTGTCATAGATGTCCCAGGGCGTGCCGACTTGCAGGATCTTGCCGGCTGACATCACCGCGATGCGGTCCGACATGGTCAGCGCTTCTTCCTGGTCGTGGGTGACGAAGATGAAGGTGATGCCGGTCTGGTGCTGCAGCCGTTTCAGTTCGATCTGCATTTCCTTGCGCAGCTTGTAGTCGAGCGCCGACAATGGCTCGTCGAGCAACAGCACTTTTGGCTGCGGCGCCAGCGCGCGCGCCAGTGCCACGCGCTGCTGCTGGCCGCCGGAGATCTGGCTGGTGCGGCGGGCGCTCAGCGCCTCCATCTTGACCAGCTTCAGCATCTCGGCGACGCGCGCCTTGATTTCGGCCTTCGGCTTGCCCAGCATCTCAAGGCCGAAGCCGATATTCTCGGCCACCGTCATGTGCGGGAACAGCGCATAGGACTGGAAGACGGTGTTGACCGGCCGCTTGAACGGCGGCAGCGGCGCGATGTCCTGGCCGTGCAGCAGGATTTCGCCTTCGCTGGGGAAGTCGAAGCCAGCGATCAGCCGCAGCAGCGTCGTCTTTCCGCAGCCCGACGGCCCCAGCAGCGTGAAGAACTCGTTCTCGCGGATCGACACCGAAACCGTGTCGAGGGCGGCGACTTGTGCGTCCCCGATACCGAACACCTTGCGGACGCCGCGGACCTCGATTGCACTCTTACCCGGTTGATCCGGCACGCATTACCCCATTTTCATGTCCGCTCTTGATGGCGGATCCAGTTCCCATTCGATTGTCAGCATATGCCGGTCGGCTTGGCAACCATGCATCTGGGCCTCGGTTCAAAACGCAAGCTCCGTGCCCCAGTCAGCGCCATCATCAAACCTGATAAGTGATCTTGCCGCCGCAGATGGTGCTGACCGGATGCACCTTGTGCAAGGAAGCCGGTTCAGTTGCCTCGATATCGGCCGACAGCACCACCAGATCGGCCAGATAGCCTGGTTTCAGCCGGCCCTTACGGTGCTCCATGAATTCGGCATAGGCGCCTTCGACCGTGTAGCCGGCAAGCGCCTCGATCAGCGAGAAGCTCTGGTCGGGGTCGCCTTCTGCCCACGGTTTGCGCAGCATCGCCGCCTGAATGCCCAGGATCGGGTCGACCCGCGACACCGGCCAGTCGGAAGCGAAAACGACATGCGCGCCCGCCTGCTTCAGCGTCCGCCAGGCATAGCTGAGCGGCCATCTTTCGCGGCCGATACGCGAAAGCGTCGGTTCCAGCGGGAAGTCCATGGCGCCGGGCGGGTGCGGCGGCTGCATCGAGGCGATGACGCCGAGTTCGGCGAAGCGTGGCACGTCGGCGCCGGTGATAACCTCGATGTGCTCGACGCGGTGCCGGCTGTCGCGCCTGCCGTTCTTCCGCCGCGCCGCCTCGTAACCGTCGAGGACCGCGCGCACCGCGCCGTCGCCTATCGAATGCACGGCGATCTGCAGGCCGCGTCGGTCGGCCTCCGGCGCCACCTCGGCGAAATGCTCCGGCGTGAACAGCGTCTCACCGCGCCAGCCCGGCCGGTCGGCATAGTCATCGACCATGACCGCGGTCCAGCCTTCCAGCACGCCGTCATAAAACATCTTGACCATGCCGGACGACAGCCATTCCGATCGGTAGGCGGAGGCCATCCTCGACGCTTTTTCCAGCCTGTCGAGCGTCATGAAGTTCTTGAAATGAAAAGGTATCTTGGTGCGGCAGAGCAGCCGCCCTTCCTGCTCCAAACCGGCAAGTAGCTCGAGCTGGTAGAGGTTGCCGTCCATGTTGTGGATCGAGGTGATGCCGTGGCGGGCGCACCATTCCAGCCCGCGATGCATCAGGTCGCGATCGGCCGCGACTTCTGCGGCGGAAGGATAAGGGTCGGGCTCGCCGCCTGTCGCAAGGCCGAGCCGCACGCGGTTTTGCCCGGAAAGCTCGAGGATCGGCCCGAACGCCTCGCCCTCGCGCAATTCGCCGGCCGCAAGGCCGTCGGCGCCCATGACGATCTCGTTGCCGGGCCCGAGTTGCCTGCCGTGCAGGATGCCGGCCAGCTCCAGCGCCTTGGTATTGGCCCACATCGTGTGGTGATCGGAAGCCGACATCGCGAACGGCCGATCGGGGATGATGCGGTCGAGATGGTGGCGGGTGACCGGCTCTTTCGTGGAAAGGATGGTGTAGTCGACGCCGGCCCCAAGCAGCAGTTTGGCGTACGGTCGTGCCGCCGCGTAGGCACGGATCGCTTCGCTCAGCGCATCGAAGCCATGCACGCCCTGAAGGTGCAGATTGTCGAGTTCGGCCGCGCCGCCGAAAAGATGCATATGCGCTTCGATGAAGCCCGGCACCACCGACCCGCCTTGCGCATCCATGACCTTCGTGGCCGGCCCTTTCAGCGCCTCGACCGTCCGGCGATCGCCGACCGCCAGGATGTTGCCGTCCTTTATCGCCACCGCCTCGGCCGTCGGATTGCCTTCGTCCATGGTCAGCACACGGGCATTGGTGACGATCAGGTCGGCATTTGAACTCATGATTACCCGCGGTTCGGTTGCGCTGCCGACAGGCTAGACGACCGGCTGCCGGGCCAGCAAGCCATGGCCGGTTGGCCCAGCGCCTTGTGGAGGGCCATGCAGGACGGTTAGGGTCGCCGCGTCTCACCACGGAACAAGTTCATGAAGACTGTTTTTTCGCCTCTCCATGCCGGCCATTCCGGCAATGTCGAATTGATCGCCGGCGCCATCGTGCCCGCATTTGAAAAGCCTTCGCGCGCCGAGTTCATCAGGGCGCGGGTGGAGAGCGAAAAACTCGGTCCGATCCTGCCGCCGGAAATCCACGACCTCGCCGCCGCCAGGAAGGTGCATGACAGCGACTACATCGATTTCCTGCCGACCGTCTGGCCGCTCTGGGAAGCATCGGGCCGCAGCGGTTCGGCCATTCCCTTCACCTGGCCGACGCGCGGCCTGCGCGGCGACGTGCGACCGAAAGGCATCGATGCGCTGCTCGGCTTCTACTCCTTCGATGGCGGCGCGACGTTCGTCAAAGGTACATGGGACGCGATCAAGTCGTCCTATGACGTCGCGCTGACAGCCGCCGCGTTGGTCAAGGCCGGTGACCGTTCGGCCTTCGCGCTCTGCCGACCGCCGGGGCACCATGCCGGCGCAGCCTTCATGGGCGGCTA
Source organism: Mesorhizobium sp. M0410 (assembly GCF_040321435.1). NCBI lineage: Bacteria > Pseudomonadati > Pseudomonadota > Alphaproteobacteria > Hyphomicrobiales > Phyllobacteriaceae > Mesorhizobium > Mesorhizobium sp. M0410. Next base: position 289,356 of record NZ_JAMYRN010000003.1, on the reverse strand, counting down.
TTGCTTCATCAACAACGCCGCCGTCGCCGCGCAATGGTTTTGCGACCATGGCGCCGGGCGCGTGTCGATCCTCGACGTCGATTATCACCACGGCAACGGCACCCAGGAGATCTTCTACCGCCGCGGCGACGTGCAGGTGCTGAACCTGCATGGCGATCCGATGACCGAATATCCCTTCTTCCTCGGCCATGCCGACGAGCGCGGCGAGGGCGACGGCGAAGGCTTCAACGACAATTATCCGATGCCCTTCGGCACCGGCTGGGAGGTGTGGAACGCCTCACTTGAGGACGCCTGCACGAGGCTTTTGGCTTATGCTCCTGACGTCGTCGTGGTTTCGCTCGGCGTCGACACCTTCGAGAAGGACCCGATCAGCCAGTTCAAGCTGAAAACGGGCGACTATCCCAGGATCGGCCGCCGCATCGCCAGGCTCGGCCTGCCGACGCTGTTCGTCATGGAAGGCGGCTACGCCGTCGAGGAGATCGGCATCAACGCCGTCGGCGTGCTGACCGGTTTCGAGGACCGCTAGAGGCGCTGCCGGTGCCCGCAACTCATATGGCGCACTCGGCGCGGCGAGCGCCACGGCGGGCCGGCGCTATCGTGTTGTTGGACCATGATGTTTTTCCAGAATGCGTTCGCCCTTTGCGAAATGATGTTCTATTTTTTGAATCCATGGCTTTGAGGGGCCGAATTCATCGGAAGAACAAACGCATTTGAGCCCCGGGAAAGCATTTATGAGGGACGACACACCGGAAAACGAAAGCGCCTCGGCGCTGGCGCCATTCCGGCACGGCATCTTCCGGGCGGTGTGGTCCGCCAGCCTGGTTTCCAATTTCGGCGGCCTCATCCAGGGCGTCGGCGCCGCCTGGATGATGACGACGATCGCCACCTCGTCCTACCAGGTGGCATTGGTCCAGGCCTCGACCACCTTGCCGATCATGCTGTTTGCGCTGCTGGCCGGCGCTATCGCCGACAGCTTCAACCGGCGCAAAATCATGCTGATCGCGCAGATCTTCATGCTGGTCGTCTCGGCTCTTCTGACCGTCTTCACCTATCTCGACCTGATGACGCCGTGGACGCTGCTCGCCTTCACCTTCCTGATCGACAGCGGCACCGCGCTCAACAGTCCGTCCTGGCAGGCTTCGGTCGGCGACATGGTGCCTCGCACCAAGGTGCCGGCGGCAATCGCGCTCAACTCGATGGGCTTCAACCTGACGCGCAGCGTCGGCCCGGCGATCGGTGGTATCATCGTTGCCGCGGCAGGTGCCGCCGCGGCCTTCGCCGTCAACACGCTGAGCTATGTCGGCCTCATGGTCGTGCTGGCCCGCTGGAAGCCGGAACTGCCGGCATCGACCTTGCCGCGCGAGACGCTGGGCGCCGCAATGGGCGCCGGCCTGCGCTACGTCGCCATGTCGCCTAATATCGGTAAGGTGCTGGTCAGGAGCTCCGCTTTCGGCTTCAGCGCCGGCGCGGTCCTGGCATTGCTGCCGCTGGTCGCGCGTGACGTCGTCAAGGGTGATGCCCTGATCTACGGCATCATGCTCGGTGCCTTCGGCATCGGCGCCGTCGGCGGCGCGCTGATCAGCGTCAGGCTACGGCAGCTGCTGTCCAGCGAAACCATGGTGCGCACGGCATTCGCCGGTTTCGCCGTCTGCGCCTTCAACGCCGCCGTCAGCGATCATGCCTGGCAGACGTCGCTCGGCCTGCTGGTCGGCGGCGCCTGCTGGGTGACGGCGCTGTCGCACTTCAACGTCACCGTACAGATGTCGACGCCACGCTGGGTGGTCGGCCGCGTGCTTTCGGTCTACCAGACCGCGACCTTCGGCGGCATCGCGCTCGGCAGCTGGGTCTGGGGCGTCGTCGCCGACGCGCATGGCGCCGAAGTCGCCCTGATGGCGGCCAGCGTCGCCATGCTGGCGGGCGGTGCCATCGGCCTGCTCCTGCCGCTGCCGCAGCAGGCTGTGCTCAACCTCGATCCGCTCAACCGCTTCCAGGAGCCGCATCTGGCGCTTGATCTCAAGCCGCGCAGCGGTCCAATCGCCATCATGATCGAATATGTCATCCGTAACGAGGACGTGCCGGAATTCCTCGCCACCATGGCCGAGCGCGGCCGCATCCGCCGCCGTGACGGCGCCCGCAACTGGACATTGGCGCGCGATCTCGAAAATCCGTCGATATGGATCGAGCACTACCACACGCCGACCTGGGTCGAATATATCCGCCACAACAGGCGCGCCACCTACGCGGACGCCGTCATCGGCGAGCGTATAAGGGCGCTGCACAGCGGCAACGAGCCACCGCGCGTCCGCCGCATGATCGAGCGCCCGACGACGGCTGGCACGGCGCTGGTCATGCCGAAGGGGCCGATCGAGCATTAGTGGCTGGCGGTGCGTCCAGTTGGACGAGCAAAATGAAATTGCGGCGCCTGGCCCAATCCGCGAATGCACGAACAGGATGGCCATTGTCGAGAGACGGTTATATCAGTTGATGTGACTATGACGAGTAAGGGGAGACGATGCGTTACATACGTCCGCTTTCAATTGAAGACGCCGCCGGCCTGTTGGCCAGTTCGGCCGGCACGGCCGCCATCCTCGCCGGAGGCAGCGACCTCCTGGTGAGAATGAAGGGCGGCTTTATCGAACCCGACCTGATCGTCGACATCAAGGCGATCGACGGGCTTGGCGAGATCAGGGAAACAGCCGAGGGCTTCAGCATCGGCGCGGCGGTCCCCTGCGCCGTGCTGGGCGAGAACACGGCCCTGCAGAAGGCATGGCCTGGCGTCGTCGAAGCAGCCAAGCTGATCGGCTCCAAGCAGGTGCAGGGACGCTGCACCATCGTCGGCAATCTCTGCAACGCCTCGCCGGCCGCCGACAGCGTGCCGGCACTGGTGGCCGCTGGCGCCAAGGCGGTGGTCGTCGGCCCGGGAACCAGGCGCACGATTGCCGTGGAAGCGGTGCCGACTGGGCCGGGCAAGACGTCGCTGGCCAAGGGCGAGATCATCGAGGCAATCCTGCTCGACAAACGTCTGCCGCGTTCGGGCGATGCCTATCTGCGTTTCATTCCGCGCACCGAGATGGACATCGCGGTGGTCAGCGCCGGCGTGAACCTGACGCTCGATGAGGCGGGTGTCGTCAAATCGGCCCGCGTGGCGCTGGGCGCCGTGGCGCCGACGGTGGTTCTGGTCGAGGAGGCCGCCGAGGTTCTCATCGGCTCCAAGCTGGACGAAGCCACGCTGGAGAGGCTCGCCAAGGTCTGCTCGGGCGCCTGCCGTCCGATCGACGACAAGCGAGGCACTATCGAATTCAGACGGAAAGTTGCGGGTGTGCTGGCCAAGCGGGCCGCCACGACCGCCTATACACGTGCAGGAGGCAAGTGATGGCCGGTGTAGCAGTATCAACGACAATCAACGGCGACAATGTCGAGTTCCTTTGCCAGCCGGACGAGACGCTGCTTGATGTCCTGCGCGATCGCCTGGGGCTGACGGGCGCCAAGGAAGGCTGCGGCACCGGCGACTGCGGGGCCTGCAGCATCATCCTCGACGACCGGCTGGTATGCTCATGTCTGGTGCTCGGCGCTGAGGCCGAGGGCCGGCACCTCGAGACCATCGAGGGCATGGCGCATGGCGACAGGCTGCATCCGCTGCAGCAGAAATTCCTGGAGCACGCCGCACTTCAATGCGGCGTCTGCACGCCGGGCTTCCTCATGGCGGCCAAGGACCTTTTGGCCAAGAACCCCGATCCGACCGAGGAGGAGATCCGCTTCGGCCTCGCCGGGAACCTCTGCCGCTGCACCGGCTATGACAAGATCGTGCGTGCCGTCCAGGACGCCGCCATCGTAATGAAACAAGCGTGATGAAGGGAGCATGACGATGAATTTCGATCCGCGTTACTCCGGACGCAATTTCACCTCTGTCGGCACGCGTCCCATTCGTCCCGATGGCGTCGACAAGGTGACGGGCCGCGCACGCTATGGCGCCGACTTCAACATGGCCGGGCAACTGGTCGGGCGCGTTCTCAGAAGCCCTCATGCGCATGCCATGATCAGGAAGATCGACACGTCGAAGGCGCAGATGCTTCCCGGCGTCAAGGCGGTGATCACCGCGGCCGACCTGCCCGACCTGACCGACGGCGATGCCGCCATGTACGACATCCTCGACAACTGCATGGCGCGCAAGAAAGCGCTCTATGACGGCCATGCCGTGGCCGCGGTCGCTGCGGTCGATGCCCGCACGGCGAGGCAGGCACTGAAGCTGATCGAGGTCGACTACGAGGTGCTGCCGCATGTCACCGACGTCGACGAGGCGATGAAGCACTCCGCACCCCTGATCAACGACGCCATCTTCACCGAGGGCCTCGAGGAAAAGCCCGTCAAGCCTTCAAACGTCACCAAGCGCACCCAGTATGGCCATGGCGACATCCATGAAGGCTTCGGCCAGGCCGATTTCGTCGTCGAACGCTCCTTCAAGACCGAGCAGACGCACCAGGGTTATATCGAGCCGCATGCCTGCGTGGCCAATGTCAGCTCCGACGGCACCGCCGACCTCTGGGTCTGCACGCAGGGCCATTTTGTCTACCGCCAGCACTGTGCCCAGCTGCTTGGCATGGAAGCCTCGAAGCTGCGCGTCACCTCGTCGGAGATCGGCGGCGGTTTCGGCGGCAAGACCCATGTCTGGGCCGAGCCGGTGGCCCTGGCGCTGTCACGCAAGGCCGGGCGGCCGGTCAAGCTGGTCATGACGCGCGACGAGGTGTTCCGCGCCTCCGGCCCGACCAGCGCCACCTCGATCGATGTTCGGATCGGCGCCCGCAAGGACGGCACGATCACCGCGGCCGAGGCGACGCTGCGCTATTCCTGCGGCCCCTATGCCGGCATGTGGGCCGAGATCGGCGCCATGACCGCCTTTGCCTGCTACAAGCTCGAGAACGTCAAGACGGTCGGTTACGAAGTGCTGGTCAACCGGCCCAAGACCGCGGCCTATCGCGCGCCGTCGGCGCCGATGGCAGCGTTTGCGGTGGAAAGCGCGGTCGACGAGCTGGCCAAGGAGATCGGCATGGACCCGGTCGAGTTTCGGATCAGGAACGCGGCGCAGGAAGGCACCAGATCGTCCTACGGCCCGGTATATGGGCCGATCGGCATCGGCCCGACGCTGGAGGCGGCGAAGAACCATCCGCACATGAAGGCGCCGCTCGGCAAGAACCAGGGCCGCGGCATGGCCTGCGGCTTCTGGTTCAACTTCGGTGGCCAGACCTGCACCGACCTCAACATCGGCATGGATGGCTCGGTCTCGCTTGCCGTCGGCACGGTCGATGTGGGTGGTTCCCGCGCGTCGCTGTCGCTGGTGGCGGCGGAGGAGCTCGGTATCCCCTATGAGCAGATCAAGACGGTGGTCGCTGATACCTCCAGCCTCGGCTACAACGATATGACGGACGGCAGCCGCGGCACCTTCTCGTCTTCGATGGCGACGATCTCCGCCGCTCGCAACGCCATCAAGATCCTGCGAGAACGCGCCGCGCAGATGTGGGACATACCCGTCGACGACGTGGTCTGGGAAGAGGGTCATGCGATTGCCAAGGGCGCGACGCACGGCAACCTCTCGCCGCTGTCGATGAAGGAGATCGCGGCCGCTTCCGGAAAGACGGGCGGACCCATCGCAGGCCATAGCGAGCTCGTCGCCGACGGCGCCGGCGTCTCCTTCGCCACCCATATCTGCGATATCGAGGTGGATCCCGAGACAGGCTCGACCAGGGTGCTGCGCTACACCGTCGTTCAGGACGCCGGCAAGGCGGTGCATCCGACCTATGTCGAGGGACAGTACCAGGGCGGTGCCGCGCAAGGCATCGGCTGGGCGCTCAACGAGGAGTATATCTACGGCAAGGACGGGCGGCTGCAGAACCCTGGCTTCCTGGATTACCGCATCCCGGTCTGCTCGGACCTGCCGATGATCGACACGCAGATCCTCGAGATCCCCAATCCTAACCATCCTTACGGGGTGCGCGGCGTCGGCGAGACCTCGATCGTGCCGCCGCTGGCGGCGATCGCCAATGCGGTGTCGAACGCCGCGGGCGTGCGGATGACGCATATCCCGATGTCGCCGCCGCGCATCCTGGCGGCGCTCGAGGCTGAACGGGGAGGCTGATGGTCGAAGTAACGCTCTGGGGGTCGCTCGGCGCGATCGCCGGAGGCAAGAGCAAGGTCGAAATCGAGGCCAAGGATATTCGGGAGCTGTTCAGGAAACTGGCCGAACAGTATCCCGGCCTCGAGCCATACATCGATCGCGGCATCGCCGTCGCCATCGACGGGACGATCTATCGCGACACCTGGTCGAAGGAACTGCCGGAAGGGGCGGAGATTTTTTTGTTGCCGCGGTTGGCTGGGGGGTAGGTGAGGTCGTCGGCATTGCCTAGCATCAAGGTCTCAAACGTCGTTGATGGGGCCGACAACGGACCGGCAGCTTCGAGCCCGCGGATATCGAAAGCGGACATTCACGTCGAGTGGGCATGATCATGATCTGACCCCGAACAGACTGGGAGCGAGGTGCCAAAAGCTTCAACGCCGAAGAGCGATGGAGGTCAAATCAGACGATCCTCATTATGACATCGATATTGCCCCGTGTCGCTTTGGAGTAAGGACAAATCTCGTGCGCTTCATCCACCAGAATTTGTACCATATCGCGCTCCAGACTCGGCACGGCAATATCCAGTTGGACGCTAAGAAAGTGGCCGTTTTCTTCGTAGTTCAGATTCACCTCGGCCTCGATGCTCATCCCTGCAGGCAGCGCGATTTTTCGTTCGTGGGCCGCAGATGCGATTGCGCTTGCGAAGCTGGCCGACCAGCCGGCCGCGAGCAACTGCTCCGGATTGGTGCCGATGCGCGCCGATCCAGGCGTCGATAGCCAGATGTCCAGAAGGCCGTCGGAACTGCGCGAGGCGCCATTTTCGCGGCTGCCCGTGGTTGCGGTCCTGGCCGTATAGACAACCCTTGCGATGTGGCTCATTGGCATTCTTTTGCTGGTAGCGGTAACCGCCGCTTGGGCGGTTGCCGCGAACTCCATCAGGCGTCGGCTTCGACAACTGCATCGGCAAAGGCCTGCGGCGCTTCCTGGGGCAGGTTGTGCCCGATGCCGCCGGTGACGACCCGATGCGCGTATCTGGCCGGGAACATCGTGGCGTACACGCTGGCGTCCGGATGCGGCGCGCCATTGGCGTCACCTTCGAGGGTGATCGTCGGCACGCCGATGACCGGTGCCTGCGCGAGTCGCTCCTCGAACCCGTCGTATTGCTGCTCGCCGGCGGCGAGTCCGAGCCGCCAGCGATAATTGTGGATCACAATGGCCACGTGATCGGGATTGTCGAAGGCTGCGGCGCTGCGCTCGAATGTGGCATCGTCGAAATTCCACTGCGGCGACGCGAGTTGCCAGATCAGCCTGGCGAAATCCCGTGTGTATTTCTCGTAGCCGGCGCGGCCGCGATCGGTGGCGAAGTAATATTGATACCACCATTGCAGCTCGGCCTTGGGTGGCAGCGGCAGCTTGCCGGCTTGCTGGTTGCCGATGAGGTAGCCGCTCACCGAGACCATCGCCTTGCAGCGTTCAGGCCATAGTGCGGCAATGATGTTCGCGGTGCGGGCGCCCCAGTCGCAGCCGCCAATCGTCGCCTTTTCGATGCCCAGCGCGTCCATCAGGGCGACAATGTCCGCGGCAATCGCAGACTGCTGACCGTTGCGCATCGTGTCATCCGACAGGAATCGGGTCGTGCCGTATCCGCGCAGGTAGGGCACAATCACGCGGTACCCCTTTGCGGCAAGCAGGGGAGCGACATCGGCATAGGTGTGGATGTCATACGGCCAGCCATGTAGCAGGATGACGGGCGGGCCGTCGGTCGGTCCAAGTTCCGCATAGCCGACGCTCAGCACGCCGGCCTCGATCCGCTTCAAGGGCCCAAAGGACGCCGCAGGCTCGCCAGTCGTCTGTTGCGCTTGTGCCGGGCCGATCAGGCCGAACTGAGTGGCGGCGACAGCCATCGCGGCGGCGCCAAAGAACCGACGGCGATCTTGGTCGATCTCATCCGGGATATTGAGTGAATGCATTTGGGAACCTCTATCCTTGCGCGGGCGATCAGCCGAACGTGAATGCAAAGACCTCCACGCCTGAGTCGAGAAACTCGATCTCGAACTGCCGATCGATGATGGGTTTCGATTGTCGGATCAGTTGGTACAGGCGCTGCTCTGTCACTGCGCCTTCGCCCTTTTCATTGACGTCGATGCCGTGAGCCGTGCCTGGCGGCTGTCCGTCGATCAGCACGCGAAATCTCACAGACGTTCCCGGCGCTGCCGGACCCATGACCAGATGAAGGTCGGGCGCGTGAAAACGGTACGCGATGCGGCCATCGGACTTGTTCAGTACGGCGGTTTCTTTCCTTACCGTCCAACTGCCAGACAGCCCCCACTCATTCAGGCGTAGTCGCGCCGGCACGTCGTAGATGTGCGGCGCGTCCAAGACCGCTTCATCGCCGGAGGCAAAATTCTGGGTGCGTTCGTAGCCGAGATAATTTTCCAGAGACTTGAGGGTCTCCCAATTGGCCGCGGCTTCGATGCCGCGGGCATCCACCGACACAGGCTCACGGTCGAATCCGCCGGCGCCAGCCTCAGTCAGCAATTCCTGGATGACCATTTCCGACTGTTGGTATGAGCCCTCGCCAAAGTGGTGATACCGGACGCGTCCTCGCGAATCGACGAAATAGAGTGCCGGCCAGTACTGGTTGCTGAAAGCCCGCCATATGAGATGGTCATTGTCGACGGCGATCGGGTAATCGATCCCCAGGTCTTTCACCGCCCGGTGCACGTTGTTCAGGTCTTTTTCGAACGCGAACTCCGGCGCGTGGATTCCGATCACCACCAAACCATGCTTCCGGTATTTCTCGTCCCAGGTCTGAACGTAGGGAAGCGTGCGCAGCCAGTTGATGCAGGTGTAGGTCCAGAAATCGATGAGGACGACCTTGCCATGCAAAGCCGACGCCGCCAGCGGCGGCGAATTTATCCACTCGTTCGCCACGCCAAGCGAAGCAAGCTCGGATTGACCCTCAAACTGGAGGGAGGAAAGTCCGTGAAGAAACGGAACCCTCATCGGTGCGGAGGCTATCGGCTGAGCCACATTCGCGTCTCCCAGAAAACTGGCAATCGGAGCCCCGATCGCCAGTGCGAGCGCCACCGCGACGAGCAGCTTGGTTGCTTTCATCGACGACGCCTTTTCAGTTTCGATCGATATCGCCGCGCGGACGATTCGGCGGCGCGCTGCGCGCTGAATCCTTCAAAGCGGAAGCTCTTTGCCGGCCTGCTCAGCCACCATGTATTCCGCGTACCAGTCCGGCCAGTTCTCATCGCGCTGGCCGCCGTTGCGCTTCTCGTGCTCGCCGTGGGCCTCCGACGCGCGTCGCAGCGCGGCAGCAAGATCCGCTCCGGAAGCGTAGGTCGTGACATTGGAGTCGATCCGGCCGGGAAAGCGGGTGGTGATTTCCTGCAGCAGCCATTCGTTGCCGTCCGGGTCCTTGAACGTCGCGAACGAGGAGTAGCTGCGCCGCTCGGGATCGCGCCCCTTGACCGCCGGCCTGCCGGGACCTGTGCGGTGAAACGCCTCGCTGACCTCGGCGCCGTGGCCAATGAGCTCGACGCGCGCCGCCTCGATGTCCGACACGACAAGATAAAGTCCGCTTGCCGAGCCGGGCGCCGCCGTCGTGATCCCCGTGCCGAAGTGGATCGAGGCAGGCGAGCCCGGAGGTGTGAACTGCACACCCCGGAACGTATCGCCGACGACGAAATCGCCGTCGAGCCGCCAGCCCAGGCCGCTATAAAAGCTCTTGGCGCGATCGACGTCCGAGACGGGGATGACCACGACCTCGAGCTTCATGTCGAGCGCCTGCTTTTTGAGGGTCCCGGTCGCAGTTTCGCGCTTTTCGTCATGGGGCGTTTTCATGGTTTGAGACATTTGTCGTTCCTTTCGAGTGAGGTGGTTGTTTGGTTTGCCGCAGCGGCCTGAACGCGGCGCGCAACTCGGCAGAAAAGAGCTCCGGCTGCTCCCACGCGGCGAAGTGGCCGCCTTTGTCGACCTCATGGAAGTAGATCAGGTTGGGGTAGGCGCGCCGGGCCCAGGTCTCGGGGGCCCGATAGCCTTCGCCCGGAAAGACCGTGATGGCCACCGGCAGCGAGACTTCGCTGGTCTTTTCAGCGCCGGCAAAAACGGGACTGCGCCCGCCGCCGTACTCCCAGTAAATTCGCCCGGACGAGGTGGCGGTGTTCGTCAGCCAGTACAGCGTGATATCGTCCAGCACTTCGTCAGGCGACTTTTCAGGGTCGCTTTTGTGGTAGGTCCAGCCCGAAAAGCCCGGATGTCCGAGCATCCAAGCGGCGAGCCCTGCGGGGGAGTCATTGATGGCGTAACCGATCGTCTGGGGCCGGGTGCCCATCATCGTGGCGTAGGATCTGTTCCCCATCTTGGCGGCCATGCTGAGCGCATCGAACGCCGCGCGCTCCTTGTCCGTGAGCCCCGACGGCGCCGGTCCGCCGGCGGCGAGCACCGCGGCAATCTCTGGCGGTACGACAGCCGGCAGGTTGACATGAATGCCGAGCAGGCCTGCCGGGGCCAGACGTCCCATTGCATTCGAAACGGGAGAGCCCCAGTCGCCGCCCTGGGCGACGTAATCTGTGTAGCCAAGGCGCTTCATCAGCTCTGCCCAGGCTCGTGCAATGCGGTCTGTACCCCAGCCAGTATCTGTGGGTTTGCCGGAGAAGCCGAAACCCGGCAACGACGGCAGTACGAGGTCGAACGCGTCTTCCGGGCTACCGCCATGCGCCGTGGGATCGGTGAGCGGGCCGACGGTCTTGAGCAGTTCGAGCACCGAGCCGGGCCAGCCATGCGTCATGATCAGCGGCAGGGCATTGGGATGTTTCGAGCGAACGTGAATGAAGTGGATTTCCACGCCGTCGATCGTGGTCATGAACTGGGGCAGGGAATTCAGCTTCGCTTCCGCTGTCCGCCAGTCGTAGGCCGTGCCCCAATACTCGACGAGCGGCCTGATCTTCGCGAGCTGTATGCCCTGCGACTGGTCATCGACCGTCTCCCGGTCGGGCCACCGTGTCTGCGCAATGCGACTGCGAAGATCATCGAGCGGCGCTTGCGGCACATAGACTTTGAAGGGCCGGATCGAGCGATCCTCAACCGGGTTGGCGGAGGCGGGCGCGGAAAGGATGCAAAGCCCGAATGCCAGCACGGCCGCCAGTTGGTCGAGCCTCATGGCTGCACCGTCTTGTCCGGAGTGTGGAACGTCACCGTTTGTTTGGTGAAGACTTTGCCTTCTGGATCCACCACCTCGATCAGCACCATGTGCTGGCCGCTTGGCATGCCCACCAAGATGATGGTGTTGCTCTGACCGTAGTCCGCCCACGCCCAAGGCAGGTCGTCGACAGTGACGTGCAGATGCCCGACCCGCGGAGACACGTTGCGCGCGGCCGCCCCGCCCACAGGCAGGATGCGCAAGTTCTCCACCCGGTACGGGATGAACACGACGCCGCCGACCAGCGGACCCGGAAGCGGCGGCTCCACGATCAGCTTGGGTGCGGGCTCGTTGTCGATGGGAACGACCGTGCTCTGGGCAAACGCGCCCGTGGCGAGCACGGTGCAAGCCGCGAGTGCGGCGAGCGTCTTGATGAGGGGGTTCATTGCAGTCGCTCCCTTCGGAGGTTCGCTACGCAGCTATCGCTGGGCGGAAGATGACGCGCGTCCGGCGCGCCATCCCCCGCCAACACGTCATGTCTGCAACGTCTTGAATGTTGCGCGCACCTCATCGGTGAAACTCTTCGGCTGCTCCCAGGCGGCGAAATGGCAGCCCTTGTCCGTGCGGCCATAGTGCAGAAGCTTCGGGAACGCGCGTTCGGTCCAACTCTTCGGTGCGGTGTAGATTTCGCTGGGGTTCGCAGTCGCACCGACGGGAATTGTGATGCCCTTGGCGTCGAAGAAGCCGGCCTTCGCCGTTTGCGTATGTTCCCAATAGAGACGCGCCGACGAGATCGCCGTGTTCGTCAGCCAGTAGAACGTGATGTTGTCGAGGATGTCGTCGCGGGTAAGGCCCTCCGGCTCTCCATCGAAGGAACGGGCGATCAGCGCATAACTATCCGCATCGTGATCGAGGATCCACGCCGCCAGGCCGGCCGGTGAATCGACGATCCCGTAGAGAGTTTGCGGACGAAGAGCCATCTCGTTGGCGTAGCCCAGGCCGTTTTTGTAGAAGAACGCTACCTGCTCGTAGGCACGCTTCTCGTCGGGGCCAAGATCAGCGGGGGGCGGACCGCCGGAGGCTAGCGCCTTCACGATCTCCGGCGGAATGGTCCCCGGCATATTCGTGTGGATGGCGACCAGCTCGGGAGGTGCGATCAGGGCCATCTGTTCCGTGATGAGTGCTCCCCAATCGCCGCCCTGCGCGACGTAGCGGTCGTAGCCGAGGCGTCTCATCAGCACGATCCACGCCCGCGCGATGCGCCCCGGATCCCAACCGGTTTCGGTGGGCTTGCCGGAAAAGCCGTAGCCCGGCATCGACGGGATCACCACGTCGAACGCGTCGGCCGCGGTACCGCCGTGCGCAGTGGGATTGGTGAACGGATCGATGATCTTTAGGAGTTCGATGACCGAACCGGGCCAGCCATGCGTGATGATGACAGGCAGTGCGCCCCGATGTTTGGATTTCACGTGGATGAAGTGGATGTCCAGGCCGTCGATCTCGGTGACGAAATTCGGCAGCGCCTTCAACCGCGCCTCGCATTTGCTCCAATCATATTCCGTTCCCCAATACTGCATGAGCTTCTGCATCGTGGCGAGTTGCACGCCCTGCGTTGGCCCTACCGTCGCAGGGGTCGACCAGATCCGCCGGGAGGCCTCGTCGGAGACGAGCTCGCGCTCGGGCCAGCGCGTAGCGACGATGCGCCGGCGAAGCTCGGTGAGCTCCTCCTGCGGGAAGCTAACGGTGAAAGGGCGGATGCCATCGCTGGTTGATGCGGCGGCCTTTTGTGACGGGAGCAGGCTCGCGGCGCCTGCGGCGGCGATGCCGACCGCGGCAGTGCCCAAGAGTCGCCGGCGATCCTGGTCGATTGTTTCGGAGGTTCTGGTCGTGTCCATGGGACTCTCCTGGGGTTGATGGATGCGATCTGCACTGCTTGACGTACCCCCGGGAGATGGGATTAGCCCGTTATGCGTCGTGAGCTCTTGTTAGTCGCTGCCCGCCAGCCGCTTTTTTGAGCAGATAGGAGGGGCCAGACAGTGGAGACTCCCTATGGTGCGGGAGCGTTCCTTGACTTAAACTGAGGCGCTGGGTGCAGGCGGCTCCCAAAAGAAGAGACGCCATGACGATAACGGCAAGTCAGGCCAAAGACAGATTGTCGTTTGGCCCTTTCTGCTTGGCTGCGGGTGAAAGGCTCCTGACAAGAGAGGGCGCTCCCGTAGAGCTGGGCTCGCGCGCCCTTGAAATTCTCATCGTCCTGACTTCCGCGCCGAATGAAGTCGTCAGCAAGAAGGATCTGATGTCGCGGGTCTGGCCCGATGTGGTTGTCGAGGAAGGCAGCCTGCGGTTCCACATGACCGGGCTGCGCAAGGCGCTGGGCGATGGAAAGGATGGCGCGCGTTACATCGCGACGCTTCCGGGGCGCGGCTATTGCTTCGTTGCACCGGTCTCGCGATCAAGCACACACGACGAAGCCCCATTCATCGCCGCTGGGTTTCCGCATGCGAATCTTCCAAACCGCTTGAGCAGAATGGTCGGGCGGGATGAGGACGTTCTCAAGCTGTCGGCGCAGCTGAATGCTTCGCGGTTCGTCACCATCGTTGGCGCCGGCGGTGTCGGTAAAACCACCGTCGCGATCGCAGTCGGGCATCATCTGATCGACGCATTTTATGGGGCAGTTCTGTTCGTCGATCTGGGAATGATCGGTGATCCCGGTCTGGTGACGACAGCCGTCGCCTCGATGCTTGGGCTGTCCGTTCAAACAGAAGATGCCACGCCCAACCTAATCGCTTACTTGCGCAACAAGCGGATTCTCTTGATCCTCGATACCTGTGAGCATCTCTTGGATGCGGTGGCGCCTTTGGCAGCAAGCATCGTCGATGCGACGTCACAGGTCCACATTCTGGCAACGAGCCGCGAGGTGCTTCGGGTTGAGGGCGAGCATATCTATCGATTGGATGCGCTTGCCTATCCGCCCGACGAACCTGGACTAACGGCGGCCATTGTCCAGACCTTCCCGGCCACCCAACTGTTCGTCGAACGAGCGGTGGCAGGCGGCGCTCGTTTGGACGTCAGCGATGCGGAAGCCCTGCTCATCGCAAGCATCTGTCGAAAGCTCGACGGCGTGGCGCTCTCCATCGAACTGGCGGCCAGGCGCGTCGAATCCTATGGGCTGCAACAGACCGCCGCGCTTCTTGATCAACGCCTGACACTGCTGTGGCTCGGTTCGCGGACCGCGCCGCCGCGTCAGCAAACCCTGCAGGCGACACTAGACTGGAGCTTGGGGCTCCTGACCGACCTTGAGCGCGTGGTGCTTCGCAGGCTCGCTGTATTCGTCGGTCATTTCACGCTCGATGCTGCACTGGAGGTGGTGACGAGCGCGACCCTCGACCGATCGACCGTCCTTGGCGCCATGGACAGTCTTGTCGCCAAATCGATCGTGGCGACGCGTCCGGTCGGAGCAATGATGCGCTACAGGCTCCTCGATACGACGCGCGCCTACGTTCTCGACATCCCGATCGATGACGCCGAGGCTGCCGATCTGGCAGTGCGCCACGCCGCCTACTATCGGAGATGGCTGGAGCAGACCGGGATCGAGTGGCCAAGCCTGGCGACCGGTGAGGAGCGGGCGCCTCACTTCGCCGCCATCAACAATGTCCGGGCTGCCTTGGAATGGTGCTTCGGCGACAGCGGAAACGCCGACATCGGCCTCGGACTCGCCACCGCTGTCGCGCCGGTTTTCCTGGCAATGTCCTTGTTGCCGGAGTGTCATCGCTGGTCTGAAAGAGCAATATTCGCTTTCGACGATGCCGCCCGCGGCGGACTTGACGAGATGCATCTTCAGGCAGCCCTCGGCGTGTCCTTCATGTTCATGCGGGGAGGACGCGACAGGGCGCGCGTAGCTCTGGAGAGGAGCCTGGCGATCGCCGAGGAGCGCGGCGATCCGCTGGACCGGGTGCGTCTGTTGGGTCCGCTCAACATGTTCCATCTGCGGACGGGCAATTTCGCAACCGCCCTTGAGTTTGCAAGGCGTTGTTCAGCCACAGCCGCGACCTTGGACGACTCGGTCGCCAGCGCGCTGGCACACTCGATTCTGGGCATCTCGCTCCACCTGCGAGGCGACCTCGCGCAGGCCCGCGCAGAGCTGGAGGCGGCGCTCGACCGTGGGCCGCGCTCCCAGCGGACCACGACGATCTATCTGGGGTTCGAAGGCAAAATCCTGGCCAGGGCCATCCTGGCGAGGAACCTTTGGCTACAAGGCCATCCGGATCAAGCCATGGCACACGCCCGACAGGCCGTCGAAGAGGCTGCCGCCATGGATCATTCTCTAACGTTGGCGATCGCGTTGATCTGGGCGATATCGGTCTTCCTTTGGACCGGCGACCTGAAGAGCGCCGAGGCGTACATAGATATGCTCATCGCCCGCGCGGAATCCCATTCCATGACTCCTTACCTGCTGGTCGGTCGGGGCTTCAAAAGCGAAGTCGCGATCCGTCACGGCGATGCAAAAAGCGGCGTCGAGGGCCTGCAGACATCTCTTCAGAAGCTCCACGCGGCGCCTTATGAATTGCTCACGACGCCGCTCAATCTCTCGCTAGTTAGGGGACTGTCCGCGACCGGTCAGGTTGATGAAGCCATTGCGTTGATCGACGAGTCGCTTGGTCAAGTCGAACAGAACGGCGATCAATTGTACCTCCCGGAGTTGCTCCGGATGAAGGGAAGCCTCCTTCTCCAGTCGGAGCGCAACCGTGATGAAGCTGCCGCCTACCTCATGCAGGCACTGGAGTTGAGCCGAAGTCAGCGCGCACGGGCATGGGAGTTGCGAACCGCAACCGACATGGCGACGCTGATGGCCGGGCGAAGGGAGGCGGATAGCGCTCGCGAGCTCTTGCAACCAGTCGTGGAGCATTTCGTTGAGGGCCAGGACACTGCGGATGTTAAGGCTGCCGAGCACCTTCTGGCTACGCTGAGGTAGCAATCGTCAACGAAACTTCTTTCACTGATGATGACCTCTGCTTTGGGAGTAAAGTTGCTTGGCCTGTGAATTTCGTGATGGCCGCTTTTGGCGAAGGAACGGCGCTGTCGTAGTGACTGGAATGGGCGCAAAGCGGCCGGTCATGCCAGCCTGAACTGCACTGCAGGCACACGCGATTTCCGACGCCGAACCTCACATACCGAAGGGCTACCCCGCCTCCCTACGCCCCCAGCGTCGGCTCCGTATTCACCTCCAGCGCCTCTTCCGCCTCATCGTCCTCGCCGAGAACCTCACCTTCACCCCGGCGGCCGGCCCGATCCAGATCGGGTCGACCAGACGGTCGCGCTTGGGGTTGGTGGTGTTGAGGTGGATGAGAATGTCCGGCCCGCTGCTTGTTCAAGTCACTCACAGCTATTCACCGCCTTCAGCGCTTCGGCGCGGGACGGTTTATCCGCAATCCGTCGAACAGACGCGTAGAACCTTGGATAGTCGCCTGAACACAGGTCGAACAAGCGAAGGAATGCCGGAACCTGTTCGCCGTAGACGGAAGTCGCGGCGAGCTTGGCGTTGTTGATCGGCTGTTCAAACCAGGCGTCGTATCCCTGGTATCCGGCCCAGCGCCGGTCGCGCATGTGCCGGTAGCGCAGCCGCAGCGTGTCGATCGCCGCTGCCTTGGCGGCCGCCATCTGCTGCGGGGTACGGGGACTTCCATAGACCTGGGCCAGTTCGTCGCGCGTTTTCGCCACCAGTTTGAGAAAATCGGCGTTGCGCTTGCGAGCGACTTCGTAGCGGCGCAATCCTGCCCGATCGCCGGCGGCGCGGAGCCATTTCCTTGTGCCGGTGGTTTCGACGGCAACGGCGAAAGCCTCGTTGAACGCGGAATCGCCCTCCACATAGAGGCGCTGATGCGCCAGTTCATGGAAGACAAGGCTTGCGAGATAGGTGTCGTCCTGACGAAGCATGGTGCTGAGCAGCGGGTCGCTGGACCAGCCCAGCGTGGAATAGGCGGTGATGCCTGTGACGTAGACGTCCAGCCCCTGTCTCTGAAGCGCGACAGCGCTGTCCGTCGCGGATTTCCGGGAGAAGTAACCCCGGTACGGAACGCAGCCGAAAACCGGAAAGCACCATGTTTTCGGCTCGAGTGAGAATTGCGGCGCGGCAAAAACGGCCCAAGTCACAGCGTCCCGGTGGATGTCGACGTAGCTGCGGTAGCTGCTGTTGTCAGGTAGGGCCAGTTCATCTGTCGCGAATTGTCTTATGGCGCTCGCCGACGTCAGCTTGCTGCGCAATGCCCTGGGCGTCGAAGGATCACGGATCAGTCTTCCAACATTCTTGCGCGCCGCCATGATCCGTACATGACCCTCCAGCGACTGCGCGTAGTAGGAAATGCTTGTGCAGCCGGCCACCCCGAACGCCATGGTCAGCGCGGCCAGTATTCGAAGAACGCGCCTCATAGTTTGCCCACCGCTTGCTTGTCTGCCCATGGAGCTCCCGTTCTCAAACAGAGCACCGATCTTCGTCAAGCAGACACCGGCCCAAAGTTACCGCACTCTTCGCCCGCCCCGACAACCGCATATGAGATTCTTGCGAGGAGGACCCCACCCTAACCCTCCCCACAAGGGGGAGGGAACGCTGCCGCGCACCTTTACGTCCTCCTTGGCATTGAAAGGGCATGCAATTTGCCGAGGTCAGCGCCAACAGAAGTTTCCCTCCCCCTTGTGGGGAGGGGTTAGGGGTGGGGGTACTCGTAGAGCGAAGACCTTGGTTGCCCTACGCGATTGCCCTGCTACACCCCCAACGTCGGCTGCGTATTCACCTCCAGCGCCTCCTCCGCCTCATCCTCCTCGCCAAGCACCTCGCCCTTCACCCCCAACGGCCGCCCTATCCAGATCGGGTCGACCAGATGGTCGCGCTTGGGGTTGGTGGTGTTGGGGTGGATGAGGATGCTCAGGCCGCCATGGTTCAGCATCAGCCATGGGACCAGCGTAGCGAAAATCCCGGTGGCGAAGGAGACCTGGTACATGGCCTGCTGATGCGGGCCGACCGGCTCGTCGCGCCAATTGCCCAGGCGCACGCGGAAACGCTCGCCGATGCGCAGGCGCAGCCATTCGGCATGCTGCCGCTCGGCCTGCCCGTCATAGTAGATGTGCGCGTGATAGCTGACAATTTCCGAAAGCGGCCTTGGACTTTTGGTGTTTTCGTTCACCTTGATGCTCTCCTTCGATGATTACCGGCGAACCCGAAGCATGGAAGGCCGACCTTGTCGAGGCAGCGTTGATGCCGCGTCTTTAGGGGGGAAAACCGGGACAACCGTCTCACTACCATCGATGACCAAGACTTGGCCTGTCACGTGCGCTACCCCTCGCCCGACAGATCGCGCCGCGCCTTGTCGAGTTCTTCGGCATAGCGCCGCATCAGATGGCCTTCGGTCAGCAGCCCGACCACCTTGCGGTCGGTGAAATCCTCGACCACCGCCAATTCCTCGGCGCCGGCGCGCTGAAAAGTCTCGGCGGCCGATTGCACGTTCATGCTCGGCACCAGCACCGCGTCCTTGAACTTGACGAAGGACAGCACCGGCATCTCGTCATCCGACAAATGGCTGTGCAATTCGGCGACGATCAGCACGCCGACATAATGCAGGTCGGCGTCGACCGCGATGACGCGCTGCGAGGCACCGAGCGGCACCTGCTTGCGGAATTCCGCAAGCGTCGTCGAGGCGTCGATGGTGCGGACATCCTTTCGCATCATCGAGCCGACAGTCAGGCTGCGCATCCAGCCGACATCATGCGCGCTGCGGATGGTTTCGCCGCGCAGGTGAAAACGCCATGTCGAGAAGGAATAGCCGAAAGTTTCGCGCACCAGGATCGCCGCCATGAGCGAGGCGGCCAGCACCACGCCGGTCAGCGTCAGGTCACGGGTCGATTCCAGCGCCAGGAAGGTCATCGTCAACGGGCCGCCGACGACGCCTACGGCGAGCGAGGTCATGCCGACGACCGCGGCGACGGCCGGGTCGATGCCGGTCGCCGGCGAGACGAATGCCATAGCGCCGGCAAACATCTTGCCGAGCAGCGCGCCGAGGAACAGCGAGGCAAAGAACAAGCCGCCACGGAAGCCGGAGCCGAGCGAGATCGCCGACGCCGCCAGCTTCAGCACGAAGACGCTGGCCACCACGGCCAGCCCGTAATTCATTGCGAATTCGCGGTGCAGCGCGCCATGGCCGCTGGACAGGACCTGCGGCGTGACCAGCCCCATCAGCCCGACCATCACGCCGTCGATGGCTGGGCGCAGCGAGGCGTCGATCGACAGCCGCGCAAAGACGCGCTCGATCATGCTCACCAGATGCATGATGGCGATGGAAGCGCCGCCGCCCAGAAGCCCGAGCAGCATGAACGGCAGATACTGGCTGACGGTGAGCTGCGGCAAACCGGCGAGTTCCAGCGGAAACGGCACGCCGCCGAACACCTCGGCGGTAAGCGAGGCTGAGATCGCGGCGGCCATCACCGGCGCGACATTGGCGACCGAGTAGATGCCGATGACCAGCTCGAACCCGTAGAAGGCGCCGGTCAGCGGCGCGTCGAAAGCGGCGGCGATCGCGCCGGCGGCACCGCAGCCGACCAGGATGCGGACATCGTTGCGGCGCAGCCTGAATAGGCGCGCCAGCCGCGACGCCAGGCCCGAACCCACCTGCGTATAGCCGGCCTCGAGCCCGACCGAAGCGCCGAAGCCGCTCGAGATCATCGTCTGCCCGGCGATGATGAAGGTGTCGGTCAGCGACATGCGGCCGCCGTAAAGTGCATTGGCTTCGATCGGATCGACCGGCGTGCGGAATTTTCGCTTTCTCAGCCAGATCACCGTCAGCCCGAGCAGGATGCCGCCGATCGCCGGTATCAGCGCCTGCTCCGGCCTTTGCAGCGAAAACATCGCCGAAAGCCGACCGCCGGGCTGAACGCCGAACATGAGCCCATGCAGGACCTGCACCAGTCCGCTCATGCCGGTGACCAGCGCACCCGCCATCATCCCGACCAGGGCCGCCAGAATGACCACGGCAATGCCGCGTGCCTCGAGCAGCGGGATAGATCTGATCAGCACCGCGCGCAACCGGCGGGCATAGACTTGCGGTTCGTTTCTGGGCGGTTCTTTTCTGGAAAGCACCGGGCGGCTCGCCGATATCCAAGGGGGGAGTGGTGCCTGATACCCTCGGCAACATCGCATGGCAACATGCCGGCCGCCAAGGTGTCATGCCCGCGTGATGCTGCGGCGATAAACCCCATCTTCATCTCGGGGAGCCGCGTTGACGTAAACGTCAACCCGAAGCTATATGCGCCGGCGACCGTGATCGCGAAATGCGCAAGACGGCGACTTCGGCCAGATCGAAGTGTCGCGGATCGAAGTGCCAATGTGCGACAAACGCAACGAGACGAGGAGAACCGCCATGGGCGTTCAGGAGATTGCCGACAAGATCAAGTCGCGCGTGGCGAGCGCCGGGTTCGATCGCTCCGTGAAATTCGACACCGGCAGCGACGGCGTCATCGTCATCGACGGCGCCGATGTCTCGACCACCGATGCGCCGGCCGATTGCACGATAAAGCTGTCGCTCGACGATTTGGACTCGCTGATCTCAGGCGATCTCAACCCGACCATGGCTTTCATGTCCGGCAAGATAAAGGTCGAAGGCGACATGAGCGTCGCCATGGCGCTCAGCCAGCTGATCGGCTGATCCACTCCGGTCCGGGATGAAAACGAGCCGCCGTGCAATGGGCGGCTTGTTTCTGATCCGTCACGCAGCGAGCGGCAGCCGCTGTGCCTTCAGCTTGCGCCCGGCCGCCTTCAGCGTGCCTTGCGCGCCGTCGAGCGCGCCTTCCACCAGTTCCAGCGCCAGCAAGCGGTGCCGTTCGTAAGGTCCCGGCATGGCCAGAGGGCCGGTCTTCGCGGCCGAGAACCCGAAGCGCTTGTAGTAGGGCGCGTCGCCGACCAACAGGATCGCCGCATGGCCAAGGCGCGCGGCCTCAGCGATCGCGTGGTGCATCAGCGCCGAGCCAATGCCGGCATTCTTGAGCGCCGGGTCGACCGCAAGCGGGCCGAGCAGCAACGCTGTCTTGCCGCCTTCGCCCAGTACCACGTCCCACAGCCGTACCGTGCCGGCAACAGTGCCCGACGCGTCGCGCGCGACAAAGGCCAGGCCCTCCGAAGGCCGGCGGCCGCGCCGCAGCTTTTCCGACGACTTTTTCCGGCGCTTCGGCCCCATGGCGCGATCGAGCAAAGCCTCGCGCGATGCAATATCTGCCGCAGTTTCGGCGACGATCGCAAAAGCGCCGGTTATCTCCCCCCTTGAGGGGGAGATGTCGCCGCAGGCGACAGAGGGGGTTGCCGCGCGTGAAGCGCTGGCCCCGCACAGTCCAAGAGAGGTCGACGCAGCCGAACCGACCCCCTCTGGCCGCTTCGCGGCCATCTCCCCCTCAAGGGGGGAGACCAGCCAGGCGCCTTCAACAATGAAATCTACAATGTCCATTTCCGCGATCCTTCACGAGCGGAGATCTGTTCCACAGGCGAACCCGGGCAGGCGAAAGGCGCCCACCTCGGGGTGATCTGAGGGCCGAAGCCTTCAGATCACGTAGGATCGGAGAGGCTCGAAGCCGTTGAAGGCGACCGAGGCGTAGGTCGTCGTGTAGGCGCCGGTGCCCTCGATCAGCACCTCGTCGCCGATGGTCAGTGACAAGGGCAGCGGATACGGCGTCTTTTCATACATCACGTCGGCCGAATCGCAGGTCGGGCCGGCGAGCACGCAAGGCGCGGTCTCGCTGCCGTCATGCGCGGTGACGATCGGATAGCGGATCGCCTCGTCCATTGTCTCGGCGAGACCGCCGAACTTGCCGATGTCGAGGAACACCCAGCGCACATTGTCGTTGTCGGCCTTCTTCGAGATCAGCACGACCTCCGATTTGATCACCCCGGCATTGCCGACCATGCCGCGGCCCGGCTCGATGATCGTCTCGGGGATGGCGTTGCCGAAATGCTTCCTGAGCGCCGAGAAGATCGCCTGGCCATAGGCCTGAGCCACCGGCACATCCCTGAGATAGCGGGTCGGGAAGCCGCCGCCCATATTGACCATCTTCAGCACGATGCCTTCGTCGGCCAGCGTCGCGAACACCTTCTTGGCATCGGCGAGCGCGCGATCCCAGGCAGTCAGGTCGGTCTGCTGCGAGCCGACATGGAACGACACGCCATGGGCGTCGAGGCCGAGCGCCTTGGCATGGCGCAGCACGTCGACCGCCATCGCCGGCACACAGCCGAACTTGCGCGACAGCGGCCATTCGGCGCCCTCGCCGTCGGTCAGGACGCGGCAGAACACACGGGCGCCGGGAGCAGCACGTGCGATCTTCTCGACTTCCTCGACGCAGTCCACCGCAAACAGCCGGATGCCGAGCTGGTAGGCGCGCTGGATGTCGCGCTCCTTCTTGATGGTGTTGCCGAAGGAGATGCGGTCCGCCGGCGCACCGGCGTCCATCGCCATCTCGACTTCGGCAACGGAAGCGGTGTCGAAGGACGAGCCCATCGCAGCAAGCAGGCGCAGGATTTCCGGCGCCGGATTTGCTTTCACCGCATAGTAGATCTTGGAATCGGGAAGCGCCTTCTCGAAGGCGCGGAAATTGTCGCGCACGACATCGAGGTCGACGACGAGGCACGGGCCGTTTGGACGTCGGGTGGCGAGAAAGTCAAGGATGCGCTGGGTAGCCATCGGGTCTCTCCATCAGCGCCTTTCGGCGCGCACAAAGGCTTGCGGACGCGGGCTCTCGGCCTCGCGAACACGCGGTGGACAAAGGCGGGACGTCAAATCCATGGAACCAGCCGGTGGAGACCCCGGAACCATGAAGCGCCGTCTCGCGGCGGTGAACCTTGGCCTTGCCCGGCCTCGGTTCGCTTTGTCTGCCTTGGCTTGGATGGGAGGCCCGTCCGCACTGCCGGCAATGAAGGTGTGCCTCTTCAGTAACCCCGGTCTTTGGACGACCGGCAGAACACCAGAAAGGCCCGCACCGTCGTTGCTTCAAGGTGTCCTCGGTTGGCGGTTGGCCGCTAAACCGACTGGAGGGGTTGGCTCCAGTTACCTTACCGATTGCCCTCACCATTCGAGGATCGGCGGACACCCACACGCACGTGCGACTTTGGGCAAGCGCGATATAAGATCGAAAGATTTCACAATCAATAAAAATCGTATGGCAGGTTGTAAAATTTGTGGCATCGAACAATGCTGCGGCAACCAGAAGAAAAATGCTGCGGCAAGCACATCCGGATATCGAACGCATGACAGGCACTCGCGGCCCGCTGAACGCTTTTCTCGACCTTGATCCAATCCCTGTAGCCAATGCGCAATCCGGCCCGCTTGCCGGCTTGCGGCTGGCCGTCAAGGACATCTTCGACGTCGCCGGCTACCGCACCGGCTGCGGCAACCCGCAGAAGTACCGGGACGCTTCACCGGCCATGGCGACCGCGCCGGCCGTCCAGGCGCTGCTTGATTCGGGCGCGCGCTTCGTCGGCAAGACGCAGACCGACGAACTCGCATTTTCCCTGCTTGGGTTGAACGCGCATTTCCCGTCGCCGGTCAACCCGGCAGCACCCGACCGCGTCACCGGCGGCTCGTCCTCTGGTTCTGCCGCGGCAGTCGCCGGCGGGCTGGCCGACATCGCCACCGGGTCCGACACCGGCGGCTCGATCCGTGCGCCGGCAAGCTTCTGCGGCCTGATCGGCCTGAGGACGACGCATGGCCGCATCTCGCTCGACGGCGCCATGCCGCTGGCGCCTTCGCTGGACACGTTCGGCTGGTTCGCAAGCGACATCGTCATCTATGAAAAGGTCGGCACGCTGCTGCTCGGCGACGATCCGCATCGCCACGAACTGAGGCGCCCCATCGCTCTCGATGCACTGGACGGCCTCGTGCTCGGCACGCTGGAGGCCGCGGAATATCGCGCCATGGTCCGCAGTGTCGCGTCCGTGCTGGGCGCACCGCGCACCGTCGGCCCGCTGTCGCATTCCACCGACGATCTCTATTGGTGCTTGCGCAAGCTGCAAGGCTATGAAGCCTGGCAAAGTCACGGCGCCTGGATCGCCGGCGGCGACCGCATGCTCGGACCCGGGGTCAAGGAGCGTTTCGAGCACGGCGCGACCATCGACGCGGCAACCGCACAACGTGAAACGGAACGTCGCGTTTCGTTTCGCCTCGCGCTTGCCGGCCTGCTTGGCGATGACGGCGTTCTTGTGCTGCCGACCGCGCCGGGTGCCGCGCCGCTCAAGGCCGCGTCATTCGACGATTTGCAGGCCTATCGCGAGCGCGCGCTGAGATTGCTGTGTCTTTCCGGCCTGTCCGGCTTTCCGCAGATCACGCTGCCGCTCGGCAAGGTCGGCGGGGCGCCGTTCGGGCTTTCGCTGCTCGGTCCGAAGAACAGCGACCGGCAGTTGATTGCGCTGGCCGCCCGCATCCTTTCAGCCCACCAAGGAGGCGCATGACATGGATACGCTGACCCGCATGCGCGCCTTCATCGACGTGGTCGAGGCCGAAGGCTTTTCGGCGGCGGCGCGCAAGATCGGCCGCTCGAAGGCGCTGCTGTCGAAATATGTGCGCGAACTGGAGGACGAACTCGGCGCACTGCTGCTCAACCGGACCACCAGGCAGTTCTCCCTGACCGAGGCGGGCCACACCTATTACCGGCGCGCCTCGGAGATCGTGCGCGAGGTCGACAGCCTTGCCGATGCGGTGCGCGAATCCTCCGGCGACGTGCGCGGCAGGATCAAGCTATCGGCGCCGCGCACTTTCGCCGACGCGCCGATCGGCCAGTCGCTGATCGACTTCGCCAAGCAGCATCCCGATATCGTACTCGACGTTCAACTCGACGACCGTTTCGTCGATCTGGTCGAGGAGGGCTTCGATCTGGCGGTGCGCATTTCGCGGCTGGAAAATTCCTCGTTGATCGCCAGGCGCCTGGCGCCGTTTTCGGTGCGGCTTTGCGCGTCTCCCGAGCTGATCGCCAAGCACGGCATGCCGGTCAGGCCGCAGGATCTTGCGCGTGTGCCTTGCATTATCGACACCAATGGCCGCTGGCTGACCAACTGGCCTTTCAAGGGCGACAGTGGCGATACGGTGAGCGTTTCGGTCTCCGGCCCGATGGAGGTCAACAGCCCGATGACGGCAAGGGCGGCGGCCGTGGCGGGCTTGGGGTTTTCCATCCTGCCGGATTTCATCGCCGCGCCCGACATCGAAAGCGGCAAGCTGGTGACTGCGCTGGATGACCGCATCCTGCCTGGTGGCGGCATTTTCGCCGTCTATCCGCACCGGCGCTATCTGCCTGCGAAAGTTCGCGTTTTCGTCGACTTCCTGGTGCAGTGGTTCAAGGCGCTGGACAACGCATGAGCTTTCAGCCGCCTTGCGGTCCCATTTTCGCCCCCTTTCTGGTAACTGTCGGCAATTCACCGAAGCCGATTGAATCGCGACCGAGAATGCACCTGAAACAGCAAGCCATCATGCTGGCTTCGGCCTTGACCGCGACGTTTGCCGCCGTCGGACCGGCTGAGGTGCATCCCCACGTCTTCGCCGAAGCCCGCCTCGAAGTGGTCCTGGGCCCGGATCACCAAACTGTGAAGGCATTGCGCCATGTCTGGCGGTTCGACGATTTGTTTTCGAGCACGGTGATGATGGAGTTCGACAAGAATTCCGACCTGAAGCTCGACGACAAGGAGCTGAAGGATGTTGCCGACACCGTCCATGCCTCGCTTGCCGAATTCAACTACTTCCAGCTCGTCACCGTCGACGGCAAGGACGTGGCAATGACCCCGCCGCCGCATCTGATGGCCAATTTCGATAATGACCAGCTGATCATCCTGTTTGAATCCGAACCGAAGGTGCCGATCAAACTTAGCGGCAAGATCGATATCGGCGTCTACGATCCGACCTTCTACACCGCGATCGATTTCACCGAGGATGCCAATCTGCAGGTCGATGGCTTGCCGCCGGCCTGCACCAGCAAGGTTGTCCGCCCCAACCCGGACGAGGCGATCGCCGAAAACCAGAAGACCCTGACCGAGGCCTTCTTCAACGATCCGACAGGTACCGACATGAGCAAGATCTTTGCCACCAAGCTCGAACTGACCTGTCAGCCGGAAGGATAGATCCAGTGGCGAAACCGTCCCTGCGTTTGGCATTCGGTCTTCTGGCCGCCGCCTTTGTGATGACGCACTTTCTCGGCTCCGCCCACGCCCAGAGTTCGCTGGGCATCGGCACCAATGACGGCATGGCTCCAACCGCCACCGGCCCGTTCGCCCACATCCTGATGTGGATCAATCTGCGCCAGCAGGAATTCTATCATGCGCTTGCCGGCGCGATGAACCAGGATGGCAGCAGGCTGTGGCTGCTCATCGGCCTGTCCTTTGCCTATGGCATTTTCCACGCCGCCGGCCCCGGTCACGGCAAGGCGGTGATCTCGTCCTACATGGTGGCCAATGAGGTGGCGCTCAAGCGCGGCATCATGCTGTCCTTCGTCTCGGCCCTGCTGCAGGCGCTGACCGCGATCGTGGTGATGCTGCTCGCCTATTTCGTGTTGCGCGGCACCGCGATATCGATGACCGACGCCGCATGGTTCCTCGAAATCATGAGCTATGTCTTCGTCACCCTGTTCGGCGCCTGGCTGCTTTGGCGCAAGGCCGGCCCGGCCATCCTTCGCCTGTTCGGCGCAAGCCCCGGCTACAGCCTCTCGGCTGCCCATGCCGGCCATTCACATGCCGGCCATTCACATTCCGCGCATGCCCATGCGGCACATTCCCACGCGCTTCATGCGCATGACGATCACGACCATGCGCACGACCATCATGACCACGGCGCACACGACCACGCCCATGCTGCGCACGATCACCACAGCCATGCGGCGGGCGAGGTCTGCGAGACCTGCGGCCACTCGCATGCGCCCGACCCGGCGCTGCTTTCCGGCGATCGCTTCGATTGGCGCACGGCCTGGTCGGCTGTCGCTGCCGTCGGCATCCGCCCCTGCTCCGGCGCGCTGATCGTGCTGAGCTTCGCCTTGCTGAACGGGCTATGGTTCGGCGGCATCCTGTCGGTGCTGGCCATGGCCCTCGGCACCGCAATCACCGTCTCGGCCCTGGCAACGCTTGCGGTGACCGCCAAGAACTGGGCGGTGTATTTCGCCGGCGACGGCCGCATGGGCAACCGCATCCATTCCTTCGTCGAGATCGGCGGCGCCGCCTTCGTCTTCCTGTTCGGCCTGCTGCTGCTCTCGGCCAGCCTGACCGGCGCCTGACCTCGTTGCGTCCGATCGGAGCGCTTTAACTAGGGATATTGCCGCCCAACTCGTCCTCGATATGGACGCGTATGATCTCGTCGAAGCTCGTCTCGGCGGCAAAGCCAAGGTCCCTCGAGCGCTGCGCCTCGAAGCGTGTCGGCCAGCCCTTGACGATAGCCCAGATCGTCTCGTCGGGCTCCTCGCGGATCAGTTTCACCGCCTTGGCGCCGGCGACACGCTCCAGCGCTTCGATCTGCTCGCCGACGCTGACGGCGACGCCCGGCATCGTCAGGTTGCGGCGCGGTCCGACGGCGGCACCGTCGATCTGAGCCGCATGGATCAGGAAATTCACCGCCGAACGCGGGCTGGCGTGTGTATGGATGACCGAGCGCGGCACCGGCAGGATCGCTTCATGGCCGCTCAGCGGCTCGCGGATGATGCCGGAGAAGAAGCCCGAGGCCGCCTTGTTCGGCTTTCCCGGCCTGACGCAGATGGTCGGCAGCCTGATGCCGATGCCGTCGAAGAAACCGCGGCGCGTATAGTCGGCAAGCAGCGCCTCGCCGATCAGCTTCTGCGTGCCGTAGGAGGTCAGCGGCGTCGGGTGGAACTCGTCCGGAATGACGTCGGGAAACGGTGCGCCGAACACGGCGATCGACGAGGTGAAGACGACGCGCGGCGCAAACCCCGCCAGCCTTATGGCATCGAACAGCGCCCTTGTGCCGTCGAGATTGACGCGGTAGCCGAGATCGAAATTGGCCTCCGCCTCGCCCGACACCACGCCGGCGAGATGAAAGATCACGTCGGGGCGCAGCGCGACCAGATTTGTCGTCGCGCCCGGCGCGGCAAGGTCGCCGGTGTGGGGGGTAATGCTGACACCTTCGAGCACCGGTGCTTGCGGCGGCACGATATCGTGAAGATCGAGCGCGGCGATCTTGCGGCCGCCGAGCGCCCCGTCCTTGGCCAACCTGGCGATGAGTTTGCGGCCGACCATGCCTGCCGCGCCGGTAATCAGAATGCGCATGTCACTTTCCCTTTTTGCGCTGGCTGCGGCTACGCAGCCAGAACACGACGAAGATTGCCACCATGAAGATCGCCGCGACGACGCCGGCAAGAACCGTCGAGATCTTGCCGACCGCCAGCATCACTGTTGGAAGATTATAGGCTGCGATGCCGAACAGCAGCAAAACCCAGGCGGCGCCGATCGCCGCATTGCGAGTGTCGCGGTCCATCACGCGGCACCAGGGCGGCGAGAGTTCATGTCGATCGTTGCCAATGCCCAGAACTCCCGAAGTCAGTGATAATGGCCGCGGTGCGCTGCCGTGTCATGCGCATGCTCGTGCTCGTCATCATACTCATGTCTGTCTGCACATTGACCGAATTCCGGTTCGACCGTGGCATGGGCTATGCCATGTTCCGCCGCAAGCCGCTTCTTGATCGCGCTTACCGCCATATGCGCGTCGACGCCGTCATTGAGGCAGGCATGCAACGTCGCCATGTTGCTGGAGCCGTCGAGCGACCAGACATGCATGTGATGTACCTCGCGCACGCCCTTGATCGAACCTTCGATGTCCCTCGCGATCAGGTCGCGGTCGAGGCTTGCAGGCACGCCTTCGAGCAGGACGTGGGCAGCCTCGCGCATCAGCGACCAGGCCGTGGACAGGATCAGCAGCGAGACCAGGACCGACAGGATCGGATCGATAGGTGTCCAGCCCGTCGCCAGGATCACCAGCGCCGCGACGATCGCCGCCGCCGAGCCGAGCAGATCGCCCAGCACATGCAAAATGGCGCCGCGCATATTCAGGCTGCCGCGGTCGCCGCCGTGCAGCACGTAGAACGAGCCGAGATTGACCAGCAGGCCGGCGATCGCGACGACCAGCATCGGCCCGCCGAGCACCGGAGCCGGCGCTAGCAAGCGGCCCCAAGCCTCGTAGACGATCCACAGCGCAATGGCGAAGATGGCGATGCCGTTGGTGTAGGCGACCAGCGTCTTGACCCGGCCGAAACCGTAGGTGAGGCGCACGGTCGCCGGCCGGCTCGCAAGATGAAAGGCATACCAGGCCAGGCCGAGCGCGACGCAATCGGCAAGCATATGGCCGGCATCCGCCAGCAGCGCCAATGAGCCGGTGAAGATGGCGCCCAGCGTCTCCGCAACCATGAAGCCGGCGGTCAAGCAAGCAGCGATCAGCACGCGCTTCTTGTCGGTCGAGCCGTGCACATCACCTGCGCCATGGCTGTGGTCGTGGCCCTGCGCAGCATGGTCGTGGGTATGCGCCATCTATGAGCTCCTGCTAGAGCCTGATCCATCCCGGCAGACCCGGGACGGAGGCTCTGTCTTCATGTTTGACCATGATCTTATCCGAAAACCGGCGTCCACTTTTCGGGATCATGGTCAGGCGCCGAACTCAGCGCGAAAATCCTCGAGCCGTCGCTTCTGCCGGCCGTCGCCCTCGAAATTGGCCGGATCGAGCCATGCCTCATAGGCTCTGCGCAATGCCGGCCACTCCTTGTCGATGATCGAGTACCACGCGGTATCGCGGTTTTCGCCCTTGACCACAAGATGCTGGCGGAAAATGCCCTCGAACTTGAAGCCGAAACGTTCCGCCGCGCGCTTCGACGGCTCGTTGCGGTTGTTGCATTTCCATTCGTAGCGGCGATAGCCAAGCTCATCGAAGATGTATTTCATGAATAGGAACTGCGCTTCCGTCGCCGCCGGCTTACGCGAGATCAGCGGACCCCAATAGATGTTGCCGATCTCGATCACGCCATAGGCGGCGTCGATGCGCATCAGCGTCTGGCGTCCGGCAATTTTTCCGCTGGCCTTGTCGATGACGGTGAAGAACAGCGGGTCCTCGCTGGCTTCGGCCTTGTCCAGCCAGGGCTGGAAGGCGGCACGGGTCTGCGGGGGGTAGTCGGGCAGCCAGGCGAAGCGGCCATCTATGTCGGGCACCGAAGATGCTTCAAACAAGCCGTCGCCGTGCTTTTCAGCGTTAAGCGGCTCAAGCCTGACAGTTCGTCCCTCCAGCACCTTGCGTTCCGGCCGCGGGCGCGGTTGCCAATTCTTGAGATTTTCCGACACGCGAAGCTCCGATCCGTTGACTTTTTCGGGCGGACGCTCACAAAAACGCACGCTCGCTGAAAGAACCACACGGACGGGAAAAATGCTCCACACGATTTCGGCCTTCGACCGCCTCGGCGAGGAAAATGCGTTCGCGGTGCTGGCGCGCGCCACGGCACTTGCCCATCAAGGCCGCGACATCGTCAATCTCGGCATCGGCCAGCCCGACTTCAAGACGCCGCAGCATATCGTCGAGGCGGCGATCAAGGCGCTGCGCGACGGCCATCACGGCTATACGCCGGCCAACGGCCTGCTGGCGACGCGCGAAGCGGTGGTACGCCGCACACTGGCCACCACCGGCGTCGAAGTCTCGCCGGAAGCGGTGATGATCCTGCCCGGCGGCAAGCCGACAATGTTCGCGGCGATCCTGATGTTCGGCGAGCCGGGCGCCGAAATTCTCTATCCTGATCCCGGCTTTCCGATCTACCGCTCGATGATCGAGTTCACTGGCGCTGCCCCCATCCCGGTGCCGATGCGCGAGGAGAACGGCTTTGCCTTTTCGGCTGCGGAGACACTGGCGCTGATCACCCCGAAGACCAGGCTGCTGATCCTCAACTCGCCCGCCAACCCGACCGGCGGCGTCACCCCCCGAGCCGAGATCGAGAAGCTGGTCAGGGGCCTGGCAGCACACCCGGACGTCGCCATCCTCTCCGACGAGATCTACGACGTGATGACCTATGACGGCGAGACGCACTGTTCGCTGCTCACCTTCCCCGAAATCCGTAATCGGCTGATCGTCCTCAACGGCTGGTCGAAGACCTGGGTGATGACCGGCTGGCGCATGGGCTGGTCGATCTGGCCGAACGGCGACAAGGGCGCGCATCTCTATGACAAGGTGCGCAAGCTGGCGGTCAATTGCTGGTCCTGCGTCAACGCGCCGAGCCAGTATGCCGGCATAGCCGCCATCGACGGCCCGCAGGACGACGTCGACAAGATGATGCGCGCCTTCGACCGCCGCAGGAAGGTCGTGGTTGAGGGGTTGAATGCCTTGCCCGGCATTTCATGCATCACGCCGAAAGGCGCCTTCTATGCCTTCCCCAATGTTTCCAAGACCGGCTGGAAGGCCAAGAAGCTCGCCTCGGCGCTGCTCGAGGATGCCGGCGTGGCGCTGATCGGCGGCCCCGATTTCGGCATTCTCGGCGAAGGCTATGTCAGGCTGTCCTACGCGAATTCCGAAGAGAACATCCTGCGCGCGCTGGAGCGGATCGAGGCGTTCCTGGCGAAGTGAGGACGACGAAAGGAGACGCCAGATGTTCTATGCCATTCTTGCCTATCACGAGGAAGAAGCGATCACGGCGCTGACGCCTGAGCAGGATGCGGCGCTGATGACCGATCTTCTCCAGATCAACGATCGGCTCTACCGTCAAGGCACCCTTGGGCCTGCGGCCCGGCTCGGCGCGACACAAGACGCCTGCACCTTGCGCGGGCCAGGCACCGGAATGGTTATCGACGGCCCCTTCGCCGAGACCAAGGAACAATTGCTGGGGCTCTATGTCGTCGACTGTGCCAACCGTGACGCCGCTATCGACATTGCGCGCGACCTTCGCCGCGTCAATCCGACCGCCGTCTACGAAATCCGCCCGATTTCGCTATATTTACCCGGCGTGCCGCTTCCGGTCACCCGGCCCTGATTTCACCGGGTGAGACTAATTTAGCCCCGCCCGACAAATGGCATCTTCGTCGCCATCACGGTCATGAACAGCACGTTGGCGTCGAGCGGCAGGCTGGCCATATGGAGGACCGCATCGGCGACGCGCTCGACATCCATCACCGCTTCGGCGGCAATGGTGCCGTTGGCTTGCGGCACGCCGACCGTCATCGCTTGCGCCATGTCGGTCAGCGCGTTGCCGATGTCGATCTGACCGCAAGCAATGTCGAAGGGCCTGCCGTCCAGCGCCAGCGTCTTGGTCAGCCCGGTGATGGCGTGCTTGGTCGCCGTATAGGGCACCGAGCCCGGCCGTGGCGCATAGGCCGATACCGAGCCGTTGTTGATGATGCGGCCGCCCATCGGCTGCTGCCTGCGCATGGCGCCGAACGCGGCGCGAGCACACAGGAACGAGCCGGTGAGATTGACCCCGACGATATCGTTCCACACTTCGACCGGGATGTCGTCGATCAATGTCGATTTGTAGCTCGTGCCGGCATTGTTGAAGAGCAGGTCGACGCGCCCGAAAGCCGCTGCCACCGTCTCGAACAGATCGTCGACCTGATCGGCCTTGCTGATGTCGCAGGCGAAGGCCAATGCCTTGGCCCGCGTCGGCCCGGCCGCGGCGATCGCATCCTCCAGCACCGGCTTGCGGCGACCGCAGAAGACCGTATTCCAGCCGGCCTTGAGCAGCGCTGTGGCGACGCTCTTGCCGATGCCCGTGCCGGCGCCGGTGACGATGGCGGTTTTATAGTCGGTCATGGCTGTACTCCCTGAAAGGGATGAGGCATCGCAAATGGCGAGAACCATGGCAAGCCGGCCCAAAGCCTGTGCTCACAAAAAGGGCGGCCGTTGGCGACCGCCCCTGATCCGAACCGGGCATGGGAGGAGGAAAGCCGATCCGACTGCCTGAAATCATGCGCTTCCGCGGTTAACGAGAAGCTAACGCCAACGGCGCCGAGTTCCCAGGCTTCCTCTTTCGAGCTACCAGCGCGAGCCTGCGACCGGCTTGGCTGTGCTGCCCGCTGCCGGCACCTTCGCCGCCGTCACCGTCGCCTCGACATGGTCGACCAGTGCATCCGGCAGGCCGAGACGGCCGGCAAGCAGGTCGAGATAGCCGCGTTCGGCCCGCGTGTCCGGATCGATGGCAAGACGCGAGGCGGTGTAGAGTTCCAGCTTTTGCGCATCGGTCTTGGCTCCTGCGATCAGCACATCCAGATCGAGCGGCGCCTCCAGTTCCGACATCAGGAATTTCTCCGCTTCGGCGCCGACGCCGGCGAGGCTGAGCTTGCCGGCGATCTTCTGCCGCTCTTCGTCATCGACGTGGCCGTCGGCCTTCGCCGCCGAGATCATCGCCCTGACCAGCGTCAGCGTGAATTCGTCTTCGCCCTGCGGCGCTTGCGACGGATGGAAGGCGGTATCGGCCGGCGGCGGCAGCAATTCCGGTTCGCCTGCAGCTTGCGTCTCGGCCGGCGCGTTGCCGTTCTTGTAGTTCTGGTAGGCCTTGTAGGCGAGGCCGCCGATCGCAGCCAACCCACCAAGCTTCACCGCCGCACCGGTGACCTGACGGCCTGGGCCGGTTCCGAGCAGCACCGCGGCCAGCGCACCGGCGGCAAGCGGATTGTCCTTGGCCATCTGCACCGCCTGCCCAGCCTTGTCGCGAACGGTCGATCCGGTGCCAGGAATTTGCGAGCCGAGCAGATCGTCGAGGAGCTTCTTGGGATCGAACATCTATGCCTCCAGAATTGGCCCGGCCGAAGGTGCGCGGGCAGGTTTGGACGTCGAAGACCTAGGTCCCGCAGTTTGACATTACAATGACGGGGTGCATCCTTTTGCCCGGTGCCACGCATGACCTCGCACCGACATCTGCTGGGATTACACGCAGAAATCAAAGAGCTGCAGCCTCCTTCCGCGCCCAAAAACACGTGGCGCTTGGACATTGGACGTGTCGAAACCGCCCTCGACTTCAACTAATGTCGCGGCATGTCGCTTGAGAGGAGCCTGGCATGACCGATGAGACTGACCGCGAACCGGCACGCGACCCCCAGGAACTGGAGCGCCTGCTGATTTCACGGCAATGGATCGGGGATATTGACGGCATGGCCGCGCTTTTTGAGCCGCATGCAGTCATCGACAGCGGTGGCGGACAGCTGACGTTCGGCCGCGAAGCCATCCGGGCGCTGTTCGCGGAGATCACCGCAACCGGCCGAAAATTTCAATCCGGAGATCAGCGTCCGGCTGTCGTCAATGGCGACCTGGCGCTCACCTCGACCCGGCTTCCCGACGGCACGATCACCACCGAGGTGGCGCGCCGGCAGAACGACGGGACATGGCTGTGGGTCATCGATCGCTTCTCTGTTGCTTGACGTGAAGTTGCTTCACGTGAGCTAACTTCCGATGTGGCGGTCCCCGCGTGCTTGCGCCAACTCGACCTGGCGCTGGCGCTCGGCGTAACGGGCGCGATCTTCGTCCGAACGGGCATCGAAGCAATGCGGGCATGAAACGCCGGTAGCATATCTCGGCGACAGCCGGTCTTCTGCGGCTAGCGGATGCCGACAGGCGCGGCAAAGTTCGGCCTCGCCTTCGACCAGCCCGTGCGACACCGAAACGCGCTCGTCGAAGACGAAGCATTCGCCTTGCCACAGGCTCTGTTCGGTGGGGACGTCCTCGAGATATTTCAGAATACCGCCCTTGAGGTGGAACACATCCTCGAAGCCTAGCGACTTCACATAGGCCGTCGCCTTCTCGCAGCGTATGCCGCCGGTGCAGAACATGGCGACCTTGCGCCCGTCGAGCTCGTGCCGATGCTGCTCGACCCAGGCCGGGAATTCGCGGAAGCTGTTGGTGGCGGGATCGACAGCGCCCTTGAAGGTGCCGAGCGACACCTCGTAGGCGTTGCGCGTGTCGATGACGATGGTACCCGTATCCGAGATCAGTGCATTCCAGTCGGCCGGCGCGACATAGGTGCCTGCACCTGCCGGATCGATATTGTCCACGCCCATGGTGACGATCTCGCGCTTCAACCGCACCTTCATGCGGTGGAACGGCATCGTTGCGGCGCTGCTGAATTTGATCTCGAGGCCGGCGAGACCGTCGATGGGTTCGAGATGATCGATGAGCGCGGCGATTGCCGTTTCACTGCCGGCGACCGTGCCGTTGATGCCCTCTCGCGCCAACAGCAGCGTGCCTTTGATGCCACGTGCGCAGCAGAAGGCAGCAAGCGGCGCGCGCAGCGCCTCGAAGGTGTCGAGCCGGGCGAAGCGGTAAAGCGCCGCAACGCGGAAGGCTTGGCTGGGCGGTGTCATCACCAAGCCACTAAACGCTCACGACAGCCGGATCAAGGCAGAGCCGGGAGGTTTCGAACACCACGCGTGACATCGCGACACGCCGCGTTTCGTGGACAGAAAAATCGCCTTCTGCTAACCGATCGACTTGATCAACAGAGGAGATGAAGACGAATGCCCAGCACGACCGAAAAGCTCCTGTCGCTCCTCAACGGCCAGCCGGTCATACCAGTGCTGAAGATCGCCAATCCCGCCGACGCGGTGCCGCTGGCCCGGGCGCTGGCCCGCGGCGGCCTGCCGGCGATCGAGATTACGCTGCGCACCGCCGACGCGCTGGAGGCGATCCGCCGGGTGGCGGGCGAGGTCGAAGACGCCGTCGTCGGCGCCGGCACCATCCTGGACGCCCGGCAGTTCGGCGCGGCGGCGGCCGCCGGTTCGAAGTTCATCGTCAGCCCCGGCATCACCCGCGAGCTTCTCGCGGCAGCCAACGACAGCGATGTACCGTTGCTGCCCGGCGCCATCACGCCGGGAGAGGTCATGGCCGCGCGCGAAGCCGGCCTGCGCTTTCTGAAATTCTTCCCGGCCGAACAGTCGGGCGGCATTGCCTCGCTCAAGGCTTTCGCCTCGCCGCTTGCCGACGTGAAATTCTGCCCGACCGGCGGTATCACCGGCAAGAACGCCGCCGATTATCTCAGCCTGCCCAACGTCATCTGCGTCGGCGGTTCCTGGGTGGCGCCGGACGATCTGGTCAAGGCCGGCAAATGGGACGAGATCGAAGCCTTGGCACGCGCGGCAAGCAAGCTCGGGCGCTAGCATCTTCTGCATCAAAGTCGCCGCCGATCTCGTTCGCCGGCTGGTTCCCGCTCATGGACTCGAACCACGATTCACGCCTTCAAAGGGCGCTGTCCTACCATTAGACGAAGCGGGAGAATGCTGACCGCTGGTTAGCATCCCGGGATGAAGGAAGCCAGTGTCGGCGTGGAGGCAGCCGCGCGAGGTGCCGAGCGGGGCCTACTCGGTCTTGAAGCGTGCCACCGACATGAACTTGACGGCTTTGCCGGTGAACCGGTTGGCGTCGGCCATCTCGTTGCCCGGCTGGAAGCCTACCGTATAGACCTCGCTCGGCGCCGTACGGACGAAGTCGTAGGCGTAGCGCGGCGCCGTTGTCGCATCTGAGACGGTTGCTACATACTCACCGCTGTGCAGCGCCCAACGGGCGGCCTGCGGCGCGGCGGCGACCACCACCGGCTTGGGGCCGGGTTTCAGGTCGCGGGCGGTTGCCCTGGGTTCCTTGCGTGTGGTCTTCACGCCTGCACCGATGACGGCAGCCGGATCGGAGCCGGCCGGGCGGGCAACGATGGCCTCGCGCGGCGATGCCCCGTCGTTCGAGGCCCGGTCGTCGCTAGCCGGTTCCTCGAACACCGATGCTTGCTCGGAAAGCGACGCGACCTTGTATTCGTCGGTCGCGCTGACCCTTTCCAGAACGGCCTTGACCTCGTCGGGCTGGGAAGTGTCGGGCCGCGCCGACGGCAATACCGAGAATGCGTCGGTGGCGGTGTTGCTCCGCTCTGCCGCACTCGCCAGCGCCAGCAACACTTGCTTGTCCTGCGGCGCAAGACCCGCCGGCGACAGATCGGCCGGCAGCGAATGATCGGGCCGCCAGCTCGGCACGGGAATGTTGTTTGCCGCGACCTGCACCGGGCCGGCAGCGACAGACGGGTCTGCTATGCCGAACGGAACACTTGCCGGCGCCACGCTTGCCGGCGCTTGCGCGGTCGCCACCGCCTGTTCAGTCGATCCAGCCGCATCCGCCACGCCGAACGGAACGTTTTCAGGCGGCTGAGCGCCGACGTCGGTCTTCGGACGCGGAGCAAAATCCGGCAGCGGAATGCTGCGCGCCGGCAATGCCGCGATGATCGTCTCCGGCGTGTCGTTCTCCGGTTCAGGCGCCGGAGCATCGGCGACGTCCGGAATCTCGGCGCGCTTGGCATCCTGAGGCGCCACGATGGCAATACCAGGCAGGTTGCTGCTCTTGGCGGACGGCGCCGGCTTCACGTTACGGGGCTTTGGTGCCGGCTCGGCCATCGCCACATCGGCG
Organism: Mesorhizobium sp. M0410; assembly: GCF_040321435.1. Lineage (NCBI taxonomy): Bacteria > Pseudomonadati > Pseudomonadota > Alphaproteobacteria > Hyphomicrobiales > Phyllobacteriaceae > Mesorhizobium > Mesorhizobium sp. M0410. Next base: position 251,705 of record NZ_JAMYRN010000003.1, on the reverse strand, counting down.
CTGTCGTCCGCCTCGTCGTCGCCACCGCCGAACAAGGCTGCCAGGAACCCGTGGGATTTTTTGCCGCCGCTTGCGCTGGCCAGTTCAATGGCCGGCGCGCCGGCGCCCTTGCGGGCTTTGTAGGAGGCGAGCGCCTGTTGATAACCAGGCAGCGGCTTGCCGTCGCTCGGCACATGCAGCGTCTTGCCGTTGGGGAACACGCGCGCCAGTTCCTGGCGGCTGATGCCGGGCCAGTGGCGCACATTGCCGACATCCATATGCACGAAGGGCGAGCCGGAGCTGGGATAGTAGCCGACGCCGCCGCCCTGCATCCTGAGGCCGATATCTCGCAGCTTCTTCAATGGGACACCGGGAATGTAGAAATCCATAGCCCTGCCGAGCATGTGCTGGCTCTTCTCGGCGACGCCCCTGCTGCGGCTGCGCAGCATCGAATTCGTGGCCGGCGAACGATAGCCGCAGACGACCTGGATGTAATCGGTGGCGCCGCTCTCCCGGTACGCTTCCCAGACTAGGTCCAGCAGACGCGGATCCATCTTGGTCGGCTCGTTGCGACGCCAGTCGCGCAGGATGATGTTGATCTTTCGCAACCCCGCCTGATCGTAGCGGCCGTTGCGCTTGTAGACGATCTCCGCCTTTTCATGCGTGTGGAGATGATAGAGCTTCAGCGAACGTGTCTCGGCGCTGGCGCCGGTTGCCGCCGCTGCAAGGAACCCGACGGCAACAATCACCGCTGCCAGCCATCTCGGCCAGACGCTCATGTGATAATGCCGCCCGTTTTCGTGTCGTTCGATTCTGTTCAAATCAAAAGGCCTTGCAGGCTGCCGTTTTGTCCCCGGATTTGACCAAACGGATGCGTGGTGTGTGCATCCGAATATCGATCCTAATGGTTAATCATCGCTTATTGAAGCCGAAATGCGGTAACACGGTGGCGATATCCCGCCAAAAATATTGCGCCGGATATCTTGGTAAACCGCTGGTTTAGATCATGTTTTGGCGCCAGCTCGAAACACGATCTGTTACCGTCCGCCTTAATACGTGAACACTGTGGCGAGCACATCATTTCGAGGCGCAGTTGCGTGGAATGATGTCCGGATGCGAACCGGCTTGGCCCTGTGACTCAGGAAGCGAGCCGTTCGACGCGGCCGGTTTCCGGGTCGATGCCGTATTCCTTGAGCTTGCGGTAGAGCGTCGACCGACCGATGCCGAGGCGGCGGGCGACTTCGCTCATCTGGCCGTTGTAGTGATCGATGGCGAGCTTGATCATTTCGAGTTCGACGTCGGCCAGTGCACGCACATTGCCGCGCTCGTCGAGCGCCCGCAGCGTGCCGAAACGAGGCTTGGCCGGTGCATCGGCGTCGGCGGCTGCGATGCCGCCAGCGGCCGATATGTTATCACGCGGCAGGCTTCCCGAAGCCAACCCGGAAACTGGCCACCCTGAAGCTGGCCCCACTGAATTGGGCAAGGCGATACCCGAATCGAGATTGACCGTGCCCTCGACCTGCGCCCGGATCTGCGGGAATTCCTCTTCGGTCAGCATGTCGCCGTCGGCGAGCACCGAGGCCCGGAAGACGGCGTTCTCGAGCTGCCTTATGTTGCCCGGCCAGTCATAGGCCTGCAGCATGGTAAGCGCCGCAGCCGAGATGCCTCGCAGGCGGTGGCGCGGATCGGCGGGCGCCACCTTCTCCATGAAGTGCTCCACCAGATAGGGGATGTCGTCGCGACGGTCGCGCAATGGCGGCACGAAGATTGGATAGACGTTCAGCCGATAGAATAGGTCCTCGCGGAACTTGCCGTCCTTGACCTGCTGCAGCAGGTTGCGATGGGTTGCCGAGATCAGCCTGATGTCGACCCTGACGGTCGAGCGCCCGCCAACCGGATCGACCTCGCCGTCCTGTACCGCGCGCAACAGCTTGACCTGCACGTCGAGCGGCAGGTCGCCGATTTCGTCAAGGAACAGCGTGCCGGTGTGCGCTTCGACGAACTTGCCGGTATGTTTTTCGGTGGCGCCGGTGAACGAACCCTTCTCGTGCCCGAACAGAATCGATTCGACCAGATTGTCGGGGATGGCGCCGCAATTGACGGTGACGAAAGGTTTCGAGCGGCGGTCGCCGCTGCCCTGGATGGCGCGCGCCACCAGTTCCTTGCCGACGCCGGATTCACCTTCGATCAGGATCGGAATGTTGGACGCCGCCGCCTTGCGGCCGAGCCGAATCACCCGATCCATCGCCGGACTGTGGGTGATCATGTCCTTGAACGTCAGATGGCCGCCGCGCTGCCGTGACGAGCGCTTCACTTCGCCTTCGAGCGCTTCGACCTTGAGGGCGTTGCCGATCGACGCCTGCAGCCTGTCGGGAGAGGCCGGCTTGACGACGAAGTCGAAGGCGCCGTGACGCATTGCCGAAACGACGGTTTCGATGCCGCCCTGCGCGGTCTGCACGATGACGGGAATGTGGATGCCACGCTCGCGCATCGCCTTCAGCACGCCGATGCCGTCGAGCCCAGGCATCATAAGGTCGAGGATGACCACCGACACGTCGCGCGCATTGGGTCCGTCGACTAACTCGAGACCCGCCTCGCCGCCATCGGCGACGATCGCGGTGTGGCCGAATTTCGTCACCGCCGCCTCGAGCAGCCTGCGCTGCACGGGATCGTCATCGACTATGAGTATGGAAGCTGCCATGACTGATCCGACCGTGCCCGCCCGAGAATGCGCCCTATGGATCATCTTGGCACAGGGTTCTAAATAAGCTTTCAAAAAACCCGGTGAATGAATTCCTTAGGATTTGACCGGCTTCTCGTTTCTTCGAATTTTTGTGTCTGGAAGGATCGGCAATGCGCATGGTTTTTGCTCGAAAGCTGGCGGCGGCGCCCGGTCAGGGCGTGGCGGAGCTTGGCGACCTGCCGGAATGGAATCTGGCCGATCTCTATTCGGGCATGGAAGCGCCCGAATTGAAGCGCGACATCGCCAAGGCCGCCGCCGATGCCATCGCCTTCGAGAGCCGTTGGAAAGGCACGCTCGCCGCCGAGGCCGGGCGTGGCAGCGCCGGCAGGCTTGGCGAGGCGCTTCAGGCCTATGAAGCGCTGGAGGAGCTGATCGGCCGCATCGTCTCCTATGCCGGGCTTGTCTATGCCGGCAACACGTCGGATCCGCAGCGAGCCAAGCTCTATGGCGATATCCAGGAAAAGATGACCGATGCCAGCGCGCACCTGCTGTTTTTCGCGCTCGAGCTGAACCTCATCGACGATGGCGCGATCGAAACCGCACTCGCCGCCGATCCGGCCTTCGCCCATTACCGGCCCTGGGTGCTCGATCTGCGCAAGGACAAGCCCTATCAGCTCGAAGACCGCATCGAGCAGCTCTTCCATGAAAAATCGATTACCGGGCGCGGGGCCTGGAACCGCCTGTTCGACGAGACGATGACCGATTTGCGCTTCGACGTCGACGGCGAGGAGCTGACGCTGGAGCCGGCGCTCAATCGCCTGCAGGACGCAGACAGCGAGGTGCGCCGCCGGGCGTCCGAGGCGCTGGCCACGACCTTCCGCAAGAATTTGCGCGTCTTTACGCTGGTCACCAACACGCTGGCCAAGGACAAGGAGATTTCTGACCGCTGGCGCGGCTTCGAGGATATTGCCGATTCCCGCCATCTCGCCAACCGCGTCGAACGCAGCGTGGTGGATGCACTCGCCGCCGCGGTTCGCGACGCCTATCCGCGCCTGTCGCATCGCTATTATGCGATGAAGGCGCGCTGGCTCGGCATGGAGGTGATGAACCACTGGGACCGCAATGCGCCCCTGCCGGAGACCCCGCAGGCGGTCATCGGCTGGGACGAGGCCAAGAACACCGTGCTTTCCGCCTACCAGCGCTTTTCGCCCGACATGGCGGAGATCGCCAGAACTTTCTTCGACCGCAACTGGATCGATGCACCGGTGAGACCCGGCAAGTCGCCTGGCGCCTTCGCGCATCCGACCGTGCCTTCGGCGCATCCCTATGTGCTGCTCAACTACATGGGCAAGCCGCGCGACGTGATGACGCTGGCGCACGAGCTCGGCCACGGCGTGCACCAGGTGCTGGCCGGCGGCCAGGGCGCCTTGATGGCGTCGACGCCGCTGACGCTGGCCGAAACGGCATCGGTGTTCGGCGAGATGCTGACCTTCCGCTCGCTGCTCGAGCAGACCACCGACAAGCGCGAACGCAAGGCCATGCTCGCCCAGAAGGTCGAGGACATGATCAACACCGTCGTGCGCCAGATCGCCTTCTACGAGTTCGAGCGCAAGGTGCATGCCGAGCGCAAGAGCGGCGAATTGACCTCCGACAAGCTCGGCCAGTTCTGGCTGGAAGTGCAGGCGGAAAGCCTCGGGCCGGCGATCAAGCTGCGCGAGGGGTACGAGGTTTTCTGGACCTATATTCCGCATTTCATCCACTCGCCTTTCTACGTCTATGCCTATGCATTCGGCGATTGCCTGGTGAACTCGCTCTACGCGGTCTACCAGAACGCCGAGCGCGGTTTTCAGGAGAAATATTTTGCCATGCTGCGCGCCGGCGGCACCAAGCATCATTCCGAGCTTCTGGCGCCGTTCGGCCTCGACGCGGCCGACCCTGCCTTCTGGCAAATCGGGCTTGGCGTGATCAGCGGACTGATCGACGAGCTGGAAGCACTGGACAATTGATGCGCAACACTGGGTGATGCGCAACACCGGATGACCGGGTTTTCCAGAACAGTTTAGCTGCAATGCATATTGGCGGTGGTTCTATTCTTGTCTTGGTTATTTGTTCTTAAATAACTTTCCATGGAAGTTTTCCGTTAGATTCCCGTAAGCTGTATGATAGCGTCCGCCCTCAAGCTCAGCCGGGCACGAATGGGCCTGGTCGGAAAGTCCCGACCGGTCATGGCGTGTCGGCGGATGCGACAATGGCTGTTGGCCAGGGGCAAACCGGTCGCCGACAGCTCGATCGAAGCCGGCTGTTCTGCAAATTGCGGAACCACCATCGAATGGTCCTTCGCCGAGGTCATGGCTCTACAGGCCAGGGCGGACGGATGGGACTGGAGAGAGAAAGACAATGGGCACTTTTTTCTACATGCTCCTGGCGTTCCTGGTAGGTGTGTTGGTTGGCTGGTTCATTTGGGGACGCCTGCGTGGCGAGCTCGACAGTTTGCGCGGCGATCTAGACCGCACGCGCAGCGAACGTGACAGATTGCGGGCCGATAGCGACCGTCTGACCGGTGAGTTGGATGCATGCGGCCGCGCCCGCGCCGATCTCGAACGCCGGCTGGGCGAGGCGAAAACCACCCAGGCGCCAACCGCGAAGGCGGCAACAGCCAAGGCGCCAGCCGCCAGGACCGGCGCGATCAAAGCCGCGATGCAGGCGCCGTCAACCCTGATGTCGACATCCGCACCGGCCAAACCGGCGCCGAAGAAATCTGCAACGGCGAAGGCCGCCACCGCGCCACGCGCAAGTGCCGCGAAAACGGCAACGCAGAAACCGCCTGTATCGAAGGCGAGCGCCGCGCCCAGGACCGCGCCGGCGGCAAGCAAGGCTGCGCCAATTGCAAAGAAAGCCGCGACCGGCAAGGCAACAGCCACCGCGGCAGGCAAAGCCAACGATCTGCGTCGCCTGCTCGGCATCGGCCCCACCAACGAGCGGCTGCTCAAAGGGCTTGGCGTCACGACCTATGCCCAGATCGCCGCCTGGACGCCCGACGATGTCAAGCGGATCGAGGCGACGTTGAATTTCGACGGCCGCATCGAACGTGAACGCTGGATCGAGCAGGCGAAACTGCTTGCCGCCGGTGACGAGAAGGAATTTGCGCGCCGCTTCCCGACCGCGGGGGAAGCCAGCAACACCTGACCCATCGCGAGGTGGCATTTTGGAACAAGGCGGCGCCCACTGGCGCCGCATTTGTTTTTGCCCCGCGCCTTTGCGTCTTGAGACGCCGCTCCCTCGATTGCACACGGTCGAGCCCCCATATAGATCGATCGCTGGTGACCGCAGCATTCGAGCCTTATGCCCCTGCCCTTTGCAATTTTCCGGAACGACGAGACCGCGCGTCAGCTCGTTTTCGACCGGCCGGCCGAGATAATCGCAGCGCATGGCGAGGCGGACTTTTTGCCGGTCCTGGAAGCAGCGCAGGCAGCACATGACGGCGGCAAATGGCTGGCCGGCTATTTCTCCTATGAGGCCGGTTACCTGCTCGAACCCAAGCTCGTTCCGCTGCTGCCGGCCGGCCGCCGCGCCCCGCTTTTCTGCCTCGGCGTGTTCGATGCGCCAGCCGAAGAGACGATCGCGCCAGGCGATCTGCCGGCCAGCAACGGCCCAATCTTCGACGCTAAGGCAGCCTGGTCTTCGGATGACTACGCCAAACGCTTTGCCAGCCTGCATGACCATATCCGCAAGGGCGACTGCTACCAGGGCAATCTGACCTTTCCGGTCCACGCACAATGGTCGGGCGATCCACTGGTCGCCTTCAACGCGCTGACTGAACGCCAGCCGGTGAAGTATGGGGCGCTGGTCGCGCTCGGCGATCCGATCGTCTTGTCGCGTTCGCCCGAACTGTTCTTCGAGGTCGACGCGGAAGGCATGATCGAGACGCATCCGATGAAGGGCACCGCGCCGCGCGGCGCAACAAAAGCCGAGGACGATCGCCTGAAAGCGTTCTTGCGCAACGACGAGAAGAACCAGGCCGAGAACCGGATGATTGTCGATCTCCTGCGCAACGACATCTCACTGATCAGCGAGGTTGGCACGCTCGATGTGCCGGAGCTTTTCCGCATCGAGAGCTACCCGACCGTCCACCAGATGGTGAGCCGCGTGCGGGCGAAACTCTTGCCCGGCCTTACCATCCGCCAGATTTTCGCCGCGCTGTTCCCCTGCGGTTCGATCACCGGCGCGCCGAAGATCCGCGCCATGGAGATCCTGCGCGAGCTGGAAGCTGGCCCGCGCGATGTCTACTGCGGCGCCATAGGCTGGATCGCGCCCGGCGGCCGGATGCGCTTTTCGGTGGCGATCCGCACCATCTCGCTCTTTGCCGATGGCGAGGCGGTCTACAATGTCGGCGGTGGCGTCGTCTTCGATTCGACAGCCGAAGAGGAGTACCAGGAGTGTCTGCTGAAAGCCCGTTTCGCGACGGGAACACTGCCGATTTCGAACTGATCGAAACAATGCGCTGGGAACCCGGCTCGGGTTTCCTCCGTTTAGACCGCCATCTCGCGCGGCTCTACGGCTCGGCAAACGAACTCGGCTTCGCCTGCGATCCGCAACGGGTCGGCGAAGCGCTGATGAATGCGGTCGGCCGCCAGCACATCGCGTTGCGCACCCGCCTCGTCCTGTCGCGCAATGGCGAAGCAGCGGTTTCGGTGCAGCCCTACGAGCCGCTCGCCGCAGACAAGGTCTGGACCCTGCAGCTGGCACGGGTGCGGCTTGATTCGAGCGACACGCTGCTGCGTCACAAGACCAGCCGCCGACAAACCTATACGCGCGCCCGCGCCGAATATCTGGCCGGCCGGGCCGACGAGGTGCTGCTCGCCAATGAGCGCGGCGAAATCTGCGAGGGCACGATCACCAACGTCTTTGCCGATTTCGGCGGCGGCGTGCTGGCCACGCCGCGGCTCGATTGCGGCCTGCTGGCTGGCGTCCTGCGCGGCGAACTGCTGGATCAAGGCCGCGCCGGTGAAGCGGTCTACACGTGGAACGAACTGAAATCGGCCAAGGCGCTGTTCGTCGGCAACTCGCTGCGCGGATTGATCCCGGCGCGGCTGGGCTGAAGCATCGGGAGACAACAATGTTCGTGGTTTCGCTGAACTACAAGGTGCCGCTGACCGAGATCGACCGTCTGCAGCAAGCGCATGTCGAGTGGCTGAAGGCCTGCTATACGCAAGGTATCTTTGTCGCCTCCGGGCCAAAGCGGCCAAGGACCGGCGGCATCATCATCGCGCGCGGTCCACGCGAAGTGCTCGATGCCAGACTGGCGGACGATCCCTTCGCCAAGGCAGGTGCCGCCGACTACGAAATCACCGAATTCACGGCGAGAATGGCCGCCGCCGCACTGGAAGTCTACAAAGAAGCATGAGTTTCCGCCCACCGACCCACACACCCTATGACGGCTCGTCGAAACTGTTCACCATCGGGCTGAAGCCGCTCAATCTCGATAGCTGGATCGAGGTCGACGAATATCTGCTGCCCTATCTTGCCAAGAAACGCCGGCTTTACACGGAAATTCCCGACAAGGTTTTTGTCGAGGAGCAAGCAACGCGCGACGCCCAGCGCGAAGTACTCGATCTGCTCGGTGTGCATCTGGCGGCGAACTTTCCTGAGACCCACAGGCGTACCGACAATGCGATCGAGGTGATCGACGGCATCGACAATCTCGAGGGCTCAGGCACCTCAGCTTCTTTCAGCGATGCGCCGCTTGTCGCGGCCTCGTTGCTCGTCCAGGAGGATTTGATCCTGATGCGCCGCGACGAGAGCGGCTGGCGTCTGGCGGCCGGCTCGCTCTGCTTCCCGTCGTCCTGGTCGCTGATCGAAAAATTCGGCAAGCCGCTGCAGCAGATCCACGCGCCGGTACCGGGTTTCGGTCCAGGCACACGCCCGGCCGATCTCATCAACCGCATGTTCGATGGCCTCCAGGGCCAAGCCGTCGAGCGCTACAACTGGTCGATCCAGGCGGGCGACGCACTCTACCATCCGCTCTCCAACATCGAACGCATCGACCGCGCCAGCAATCGCCCGTCGAGATTCCCGGACGGCGACATCGACGCTCATGCTTTCATCCGCGTCGAGCGTCAGACGCTGAGAAAGCTCCCGGTCTCGGGCGACATACTCTTCACCATCCGCATTCATCTCGACCCGCTCGCCGTGCTGGAGCGCCTCCGCGACCGCGCGGCGCTCGCAGCGTCCTTTGCCGAACAACTTCTGGCGCTGGACGAGGCACAGCTCGACTACAAGGGGATGACCGCCGACCGTGACCGGTTGGTCGAGCGGCTCGGGGCGCTGGCGCTGTCCTAGTACTACAGTTGCTAGAGCAGTTCGTCGTTTCACGGAAGCGCCGAACCGCTCTATCTCTTTGTCCTTGCTTGTTCTTGCGCAATTCCGGACGGAAAACCGTTTCACACTTTTCCTGGGATTCCCTAAATCGCAGCCACGCCCAGCAGCAGGATCGCGGACATCGCGGTAAAGACTGTGACGTTGACATCCCACCGCCAGCCCGCCGGTCCAAACGGCGGCCGGAACGGCAGATAGCCGTTCTCGTCATACAGCACGCCGCCGTAGATCGGCCGCGAGAGCATGGCCGCGAAGAATGCTCCATACATGGCCGCGGCCAATCCGCCCGCGAGATAGAGCCGCTCGGCTTCGAGTTGCCCCTTGATCCAGATGAGTCCGAGCGCAATCAGCGCCACTCCGGTATAGCTCAACACCTGCCAGACCACGTGAAACCGGGCGTGGGGAGTCCAGAGCGGGTTGGTGGCGTGGGTGGCGTTCAAGTCGGCTTTGATCATCACCACACCGTAGCCCACGGTCGCGACACTCAGCAGAATTCGAGCAAGCAGATGACTGTCGTAAGCGAGTTCCATCGCATTTTCCTCCCTTATGCAGGAACGACTTGAATGGCGCCCTGGGCACAGAAGAGCTGCCCATCGGCCAGCCGCGCATAATTATGAACGATCCCCTCCTCGTGGTCCTGCAACTGCACAATGAAGTTGCCGCTTTTCTCCGTCCAGCTCGCGAGCACGAGATTCTGGCGTACGCTGGTCAGGCCGACATTGACCACCTCGTCGATTTCGGTGGTCCCGATCGACGCCTGGATGTGCAATTCCTGCGCCGAGAGAAACGTCAGCCGCGGCACGAAGGGGCCGAAAACGCAGTCGAAAGTCTTGCCGACGAGCGAGGCTGGAAAAACATTGGTTTCTGCCATCATCCTCTCCTTGGGCATGGCCGCTGCGGCCACGCCATTTGACGATTCTCAATGTCTTAGTCGCAGAAACACTTCGAATATGTGCTCTTGGAGCGCTCCAAGAGACACGATCCACCTATTTCGGTTTGGAGTCAATAAATTCTTGGAGCGCTCCAAAAAATGGTCTACCTCAGGGAAAACGAGTGAATCGCCAATGCCCACCCTAGCCGATGTCGGCAAGGCTGCCGGAGTTTCCCGGGGGACTGTCTCCAACGTCTTCAACCGGCCGGAGCTGGTCAGGCCTGAATTGCGCGAGCGCGTCGAAGCGGCCGCGCGAGCGCTCGGGTTTGGCGGCCCCGATCCGAAAGGACGATTGCTGCGGGACGGCAAGTTCAATGCCATCGGGTTCATGCCGCCTGGCGCCTATGCCATCTCCGAAGTGATGAGAAGCCCATACCGCCGCGAGCTGGTGCTCGGCGTTTCGCTCGCCTGCGACGAGGCTGGAACGACGCTCAGCCTTGTAAACGGCACCGACAACACGCGCTTCGCCAGCATCCGCGATGCCCTGGTTGACGGCTTTATCCTTGGTCACAGCGCCGACATTGGTCTCATAGTTTCGGTCCAGAGACGCCGTCTGCCCTTCGTCATTCTCGAAAGCGACGCAGGTCCCGATATCAACTCGATAAAGATCGACGGCCGGAGCGGCGCGGTTGCTGCAGTCCGGCATTTGACCGGGCTGGGGCACCGGCATTTTGCCATCCTTTCGGTGCGCCGGACTCCCGGCCCGCCGATTGTCCACATGCCCGGACACGCAACGCGCCCGCTTCTGGCCGGCTTCCCGCTCGACGATGAAAGGCTCGACGGTTTCAAACAGGGTTTGGCGGAGGCGAATTTGTCAATCGATAATGTCCCGATCATCGAGACGATCCCAGGCGAGCCGTCTGCCGGAGCAGTGGTGTTCGACAGGGTGCCTGAAGCAACCGCGATCCTGACCATGTCGGACTGGCAGGCGATCACGATATTGGACGAGGCGGTTCGCCGCGGCATAGACGTGCCGGGCCACGTATCGGTCGTCGGCTTTGACGGCACCGCTGAATCCGCACGCACCACGCCTCCGATGACTACTGTCGCGCAAGACGTGATCGGAAAAGGCAGGCTTGCCGCCCGAATGGTTCTTGACAATGAAGCCCCCCGCCAGGTCGTTCTGCCGGTAGAACTGGTGGTTCGAGCCTCCACAGCCGCGCCGAGGACAAAAATCCGCTGAAACGGGCGGATGCGGCATCCGCACCAGGGGCGGCGTCGCAGCTTTTTTTCGCTGAGCAGCGTCTGGTGCTGGACGAGGCACAACTTGACTAAAAGGGCCTGACAGCCGACCGTGACTACTGGCGGACGACAACTCTAACTTGTGGCTTGGGGAGCAATGATCCAGCATCTTAGCAGGCCGGTCACGTTCATGGCCGCGATCCTGGTACTGTCGACAGCAGCCGAGGCAGAGCCGGTGACTTATGCCGGCAAGCTTGGAAAGAGCGATATCGTCGTCGAATTCACCGACGACCCCGCGGCGCCCGGCAGCCCGCTGGCCGGCCGCTATTTCTACCGCTCGAAGGGCGTCGACATCCCGCTGCAGGCCCGGTCCCAAAAGGGCAGCAGGTTCGAACTGGCCGAGGAGGAGGCATGCGGCGCCGACAATTGCGATGACGGAAAGGCCGCGCCGATTGCCGCCGTGTGGCGCCTGGCCTCGTCCAGTAACGGCAAGACCCTTGAAGGCAGTTGGAACGGAAAGAGGGCGCTGCCGCTCAGATTGGAGCGGGTCGCAAGTCGGCAGGTGACCGGGAACGAGCCCGGCAGCCCGCTCGATCTCTACGATTTCAGCTTCATGAAGTTCTTCGCCAATGACACGCCGATCACCATGGAGACGTCCCCGTATGACTATCTGCGGCTGAACACTCAGCTTGATAACGGCAAGACGACTGGCTGGCCGGACGCGACCTACCGCTATGTCGTCGACCCCCGCACCAAATTCGCCACGCCGCGCATTGTCGAACTGTCCGGCAACGTTCCGATCGAGGCCGCGAATGCTCTGCTGCAAGACAGGCACTGGCGCGCAAACATCGGCGCACTGGGCTGCGTGGCGGCGCAATATGCCGGTTTCAACGAAGGCGGGCCGATTGACGGCGTGAACGACGGCACGCTCGGAGGCTATGCGGACAGCACATTCGAAGTGAGCTCGCTGACGCCGCTGCTGATGAGCTGGCGGGAGTCCGGCAGCATCTTCTGCGGCGGAGCGCATCCGACCAACTATTCGGACGCCTACATCATGGATGTGCGGCGCGGCGTCCTGCTTGGCCTTCAGGACATTTTCTCGGATACGGTGGATGGCAAGCCCGGTCCTTCCCTCGTCTCCTTGGTCAAGCAGCGGCGCAAGAAACCGACCGACCAGACCGATATTGATCACGAAGCCGAATGCGGTATGGACGATCTCATCGGCGAATATTTGGCGGTCAGCCTCTGGCGTGAGGGCGACAAGCAGGTTCTGGTGTTCGGGCTCCAGACCCTACCGCATGCCATCCAGGCCTGCGCCGACGATCTGCTTGAACTGCCGGTCTCCGAGGCACATGCCCTCTTCAAGCCTGAATTCGCAAGACAGGTCGAGCCGTAGCCGGGATGGCGCGGCGTGAGGCCGGCCGTCCGCTTTTCGCTTTATTGTGACAATGATCTATGGTTTGTCGCGCCGCGGCCAAGCCGCTGTTCCGAAGCGTTTTTTGAGGGAGTAATCGATAAATGGCGAATGAAAACTGGCCCGTTTACGGTGAGATCACCGGCCCTGTCGTGATGATCGGCTTCGGCTCGATCGGACGGGGAACGCTGCCGCTGATCGAGCGCCATTTCAAATTCGACAAGTCGCGCATGACCGTCATCGACCCGCGCGACGGCGACCGCAAATTGCTCGACGAGCGCGGCATCACTTTCATGCAGGATGCAGTGACCAAGAAGAACTACAAGAAGCTGCTGACGCCGCTTTTGACCAATGGCGGCGGCCAGGGCTTCTGTGTCAACCTGTCGGTCGACACTTCCTCGCTCGAGTTGATGAAGCTCTGCCGCAAGCTTGGCGTCCTCTACATCGACACGGTGGTCGAGCCCTGGCTCGGCTTTTATTTCGACGAAAAGGCCGACAACGCCTCACGCACCAATTATGCGCTGCGCGAAACGGTGCGTACCGAAATCGCGAAGAACCCGGGCGGGACCACGGCGATCTCATGCTGCGGCGCCAATCCCGGCATGGTCTCGTGGTTCGTCAAGCAGGCACTGGTCAACCTCGCCACAGATCTTGGCCTCGACTTCGCGGAACCCGCGCAGCACGATCGCGAAGGCTGGGCCAAGCTGATGAAGAAGGCCGGCGTCAAGGGCATCCATATCGCCGAGCGCGACACCCAGCGCACCAAGAAACCCAAGCCGATGAACGTGTTCTGGAACACCTGGTCGGTCGAAGGCTTCATTTCGGAAGGCCTGCAGCCGGCCGAGCTCGGTTGGGGCACGCACGAGGCGTGGATGCCGAAGAACGCCAAAAAGCACAAGAACGGCTCGAAGGCCGCTATCTTTCTAGAGCAGCCCGGCGCCAACACGCGCGTGCGCACATGGTGCCCGACGGCCGGTCCGCAATACGGCTTCCTGGTGACGCATAATGAGGCGATTTCGATTGCCGATTTCTTCACCTTGCATGGCAAGAAGGGCAAGGTGCAGTACCGGCCGACCTGCCATTACGCCTATCATCCCTGCAACGACGCCGTGCTGTCGCTGCACGAGATGTTCGGTGCCGCCGGCAAGGCTCAGCCCGTGCATCACGTGCTCGACGAAAACGAATTGGTCGATGGCATCGACGAACTCGGCGTGCTGCTCTACGGCCACGCCAAGAACGCCTACTGGTACGGCTCGCAGCTGTCGCTGGCCGAGGCGCGCAAGCTGGCGCCCTATCAGAACGCCACCGGCATGCAGGTCACGTCGGCGGTGCTGGCGGGCATGGTCTGGGCGCTGGAAAATCCGGAGGCCGGCATCGTCGAAGCCGACGAGATGGATTACAAGCGCTGCCTCGACGTGCAGAACCCCTATCTGGGGCCGGTCAGGAGCTATTATACGGACTGGACACCGCTCGACAATCGGCCTGGTCTGTTTCCCGAGGACCTCGACACCAAAGACCCGTGGCAATTCCGCAACATCCTCGTTCGATAGCAGCGTTGCCTCGACACTCCGCCAGCTTGCAATCGCCCGGAAATCGGGCGATTGAAGAGGGGCGGCCTAGAGCGACGTGCGTCCATTTGGACGCACAAAGTACGCTCCAGCACTTTGAATGTGCGCATCGTGCTTTCCGAAAATCGGATCGATTTTCGAGCCGATGCGAGAGGAGAGGATCTTGATGATGACGATTGCGCAAAGACTGCTTTCGGCTGGCATTGCCGCGGCCGCTGCCGTCACGTTGGCGGCCTGCACCACCACCGGCCCGGGCGAGCCACCGGTGATCACCGCCAAAGGGGTCGAAGGCTCCTGGATCGACGCGCAGGGCACCGGCTTATCCACCTTCAAGGGCGGCAGCTTCGCGACCGTCGCCACCGATACCGGTCAGAAGCTTGCCGATGGCAGCTACACCATGACCGGCGGCACCTCGGTCGAGATCCATGGCACTTCGCTGATCCGCCAGACGCCGATCAGCTTCAACTGCTTGATGGTCTCGACCAGCCAGCTCAATTGCACCAGCGCGAGCGGACAGAATTTTGTGCTGACCAGGCGCACCTGAAGTTCGATTCCGAATTGACTTTGCACAAGGCGGCGGCTTCAAGCCGCCGTTTTCTTGCGCCGGCAAAGCTGATGCCGATTTCCGCTTGCATCGACTGAAACGCGATGTGAACATGGCCCGAGAGGCTGTTACATCCAAGTCAAACAAGAGCGTTAAACGCGTCTGCGCATGACCCCGAAAATCGGAGTCGATTTTCGGAAAGGATCATGCGCAAAATAAAAATGGTACAGCGTCCTTTGCGCGTCCCAAATGACGCGCGGCGCTGTACTCGAGTCATCCGGGAGACGAGAATGAAGAAGATCGCTGCCATCGCCGCGCTGTCGGCATCGGCGCTTGGCCTGTCGGCAGGGGCATCCTTTGCCGACTACACGCTGAACATCCTGCACATCAACGACTGGCACAGCCGCATCGAGAGCAACAACAAGTACGAATCGACCTGCTCGGCCGAGGAGGAGACCAAGGGTGAATGCGTCGGCGGCGCCGCCCGCCTCGTCACAGCGATCGCGCAGGAGCGCAAGAAGCTGGAAGGCCAGAACGTGCTGCTGCTCAGCGCCGGCGACAATTTCCAGGGCTCACTCTTCTACACGACCTACAAGGGCAAGACAGAAGGCGAATTCCTCAACCAGATGAAGTTCGATGCCGAGGCTCTCGGCAACCATGAGTTCGACGATGGCGAGTCGGCGCTGGCGCCGTTTCTCGACATGATCCAGTTTCCGGTGCTCGGCGCCAACGTGAAGGCCAATGCGCAATCCAAGCTCGGCGACCGCGTCAAGCCATCGATCGTGGTCGAGGTCGGCGGCCAGAAGATCGGCATCGTCGGTGCGGTCACCAACGACACGCCGGAGCTTGCCTCGCCTGGCCCGAACATCGCCATCGAAGACGACGTCAAGTCGATCACCGCCGAGGTCGAGAAACTGAAGGGAGAGGGCGTCAACAAAATCATCGCGGTCACCCATATCGGCTACAAGCGCGAGCGCGACGTGATCGCCAAGATCCCGGGCGTCGACGTGGTGGTCGGCGGCCACAGCCATTCGCTGCTCTCCAACACCGACCCCAAGGCGGAAGGCCCTTATCCGACGATGGTCGACAATCCGGACGGCTACAAAGTGCCGGTCGTCCAGGCGGCGTCCTATTCGAAATATCTCGGCGAGCTCAAGGTCGTGTTCGACGACAACGGCGTTGTCAAAGAGGCGAGCGGCGATCCCATACATCTCGACAAATCGATCACGCCCGACCCCGCCGTGCTTGCCCGCATCAAGGAACTCGGCGCGCCGATCGAGGCTTTGAAGAACAAGGAAGTCGCCGAGACCACCAAGGCGATCGACGGCAGTCGGGAAAACTGCCGCGCCCGCGAATGCGAGATGGGCAATCTGGTCTCCGACGCCGTCCTCGACCGGGTCAGGGGCCAGGGTGTCGAGATCGTCATCTCGAATGGCGGCGGCTTGCGCGCCTCGATCGACCAGGGCACCGTCACTATGGGTGAGATTCTCACCGTTCTGCCGTTTCAGAACACGCTGGCGACCTTCCATATCTCCGGCAAGGATCTGGTTGCCGGCCTCGAAAGCGGCCTCAGCCAGGTCGAGGACGGCGCCGGGCGCTTCCCGCAGGTTGCCGGCCTGAAATATGCGTTCGACAGATCGGCACCGCCTAACGGACGCGTCAAATCGGTCGAGGTCATGGAAGGCGGCGTCTGGACGCCGATCAAGCCGGACAAGGATTACCTTGTCGCCACCAACAACTATGTCCGCCAGGGCGGCGACGGCTATAAGGTGTTCGCCGAGAAGGCCAAGAACGCCTATGATTACGGCCCCGGGCTGGAACAGGTCGTCGCCGACTACCTCGGCGCGCACCGGCCCTATACGCCCAAGCTCGACGGCCGCATCACCGAGATCGCCGCGACCGTGACCCCGGCCGCGGAACCGGCCAAGCCTGCCGAACCGCCAAAACCTGCTGAGGCTGCGCCGGTAAAGCCTGCTGAACCGGCAATGCCCGAAATGCCGGCCGGCTCAGGCGATATTTCCAAGACACCGCCGGCCGTCCCGGCGGAAACCGCGCCGGCGGCACCCGCACCCGCCGAGCCGGCCCAGCCGGCGGCACCTGCGGCTCCGGTCACACCGGCTCCGGCGACCCCTGCTCCGGCCGAGCCCGCCGAGACAGCGCCGGCCCCGAGTCAGCCGGCCCCAAGTGAACCGGCGCCAACCGAGCCGGCAAAACCTGCCGAGCCCGCCAAGCCGGCTGAGCCGGCACCGGCCGAAGGCAGCCATGTAATCGTCGCCGGCGATACCTACTGGGATCTCGCGGTGAAGGCCTATGGCGACGGCACCAAATGGAAAATGATTTCCGATGCCAACAAAGCCTACGAGCCACGCCGGCTGCCGGTCGGCGCAACTTTGACGATCCCGGCGGCGTCGAAGTAATCCGGCCGCAGGAACGCAATGCACCCGCCCGGCAGACCGGGCGGGTGTTGCATTTCTGGGATAAGGTGCGGCCAGACGCAGCATTTGAAAACCGGCGCGGCATCGCTAATTTCGCCGCGGCACCGTTGGTTCGCGGTGTTGGAGAACCTCATGACGCTTGCCAACCCTGCTGAAATCAAAGCCGAGAAGACCGCCGCCTCGCCGTCGGCAGGGCGCCCTCCGGTCAGGACCGGCAAGGTCGGTGTCATGCTGATCAATCTCGGCACCCCCGACGGCACCGGCTTCAAGCCGATGTGGCGCTACCTCCGGGAGTTTCTGTCCGATCCACGCGTCATCGAGCTAAACAAGGCGATCTGGTATCCGATCCTCTACGGCGTGGTCCTCACCACCCGGCCGAAGAAGTCGGGCGCCAACTATGCCAGGATATGGAACCGGGAGCGCAACGAGTCGCCGCTGCGCACCTACACCCGCGCCCAGGCCGAGAAGCTCGGGCTCGCGCTCGGCGACCTACCCAATGTCGTTGTCGACTGGGCGATGCGCTACGGCAACCCTTCGACCGCGAGCGTGGCCGAGAGACTGGTCGAGCAAGGCTGCGACCGCATCCTGTCTTTCCCGCTCTATCCGCAATATTCGGCGACGACGACTGCGACTGCCAACGACCAGCTGTTTCGCGCGCTAATGAAGATGCGCCGCGCCCCGGCCATTCGCAGCGTGCCGCCCTATTACAACGAGCCGGCCTATATCGAGGCGCTCGCCCGTTCGATCGAAAAGCATCTGGCGAGCCTCGACTTCGAACCGGAAATTGTCATCGCTTCCTATCACGGCATTCCGAAACCCTATTCCGACAAGGGCGATCCCTACCAAGCCCATTGCCTCGAGACGACGCGGCTGCTGCGCGAAAAGCTCGGCTGGGATGAAAAGAAGCTGATCACCACCTTTCAGTCGCGCTTCGGCGCGCAGGAATGGCTGCAGCCCTACACCGACAAGACGGTCGAAAGACTAGGGCGCGAAGGCGTGAAATCGATCGCCATCGTCAACCCGGGCTTTTCCGTCGACTGCATCGAGACGCTGGACGAGATCGGCAGGGAAGCGGCCGAGACCTTCCACCATGCCGGCGGTGAAAAGTTCACACACATCCCTTGCCTCAACGACAGTGCCGAGGGCATGGCGGTGATCGAGGCAATGGTACGGCGCGAGCTGTCCGGCTGGGCCTGAACAGATCACCCGTCTATTCACCGGCAATCCATAATCACCTGATTGTAACGTTGCTGAAACACACTTAAGTGTTTGATCAAGCCGGCCGCGTGGAACTGTCCGGCATGGCCGGCCTTTGAGGGGAGAGCCAAATGGGTTTCAGTGGTTTCGATATCGCGCTTCTTGTTCTTGTCGCCCTTGTCGTGCTGGTGCTTTTCAAAGGCATCCGGACAATTCCGCAAGGCTATAATTATACCGTCGAACGCTTCGGCCGTTACACCAAGACATTGAGCCCGGGCCTCAACCTCATCGTGCCCTTCGTCGATCGTATCGGCGCCAAGATGAACATGATGGAGCAGGTGCTCGACGTCCCGACGCAGGAGATCATCACGCGCGACAACGCCACCGTTGCCGTCGACGGCGTCGCCTTTTATCAGGTGCTCAACGCGGCGCAGGCCGCCTACCAGGTCGCCGGCCTGCAGAACGCTATCCTCAATTTGACGATGACCAACATCCGCACCGTCATGGGCTCGATGGACCTCGACGAGCTGTTGTCGAACCGGGACGCCATCAACGAGCGCCTGCTGCGCGTCGTCGACGAGGCCGCGCATCCCTGGGGCATCAAGATCACCCGTGTCGAGATCAAGGACATCAACCCGCCGGCCAATCTCGTCGAATCGATGGGCCGCCAGATGATGGCCGAGCGCAATAAGCGCGCCCAGATCCTCGCCGCCGAGGGCCTCAAGCAGTCGCAGATTCTGGAGGCCGAGGGGCGCAAGGAAGCCGCCTTCCGCGACGCCGAGGCGCGCGAGCGATCGGCCGAGGCTGAAGCACGCGCCACGCAGGTGGTGTCGGAGGCGATTTCCAAGGGTGACGTGCAGGCGCTCAACTACTTCGTCGCGCTGAAATACACGGAAGCGCTGACCAGGATCGGCTCCGCGACAAACAGTAAACTCGTGCTGATGCCGATAGAGGCTTCCTCACTGATCGGCACGCTTGGCGGCATTGGCGAAATCGCCAGGGAAGTTTTCAAGGGCGAAGGCACCGCCGGTCCAGCACGACAGGCCCGCCCGCCCGTGGTTCGTCCCAGCGAGACCTGAGGCCATGTTCGACCGCATTGTTTCCGAACTCGGCCCGTGGAGCTGGATGGTCCTCGGCCTCATCCTGCTGGTGATGGAGGTCATCGCGCCCGGCATTTTCATGCTGTGGATCGGCATTGCCGCGCTGTTGATCGGCGTCGTCTCGCTGCTCATCTGGGACGCCGGTTTCTGGACCTGGCAGGTCCAGGTCGTCGCCTTCCTCGTGCTGTCGCTGGTCTCGGCTTATGTCGGCAAGCGGCTGGTGGGCGGACGCCACGATGAGACCGACCAGCCTCTGCTCAACCGCCGCGGCGCACAGATGGTCGGCCGGACGGCGACCCTTGCCGAGCCGATCAAGAATGGGCGCGGCCGCATCAAGCTGGGCGACACGTTGTGGCGTGTCTCCGGCCCCGACCTCCCGGCCGGCACGCAGGTGCGCGTGACGGGTGCCGCTGATACCGATCTGGAACTGACGGTCGAGGCGGTCTAGAAAACTCGCCAGACTAGGCAGCACCGATACGCAGCAGGTCGTGCAGATGGACGAGCCCGATCGGCCGCCTGCCTTCGACCACCATCAGGCTGGTAATGGCCGAGTCGTTGATCGTCTGCAGCGCCGTCGCCACCAGCGTGTCGGGCGCGGCCATTTTTGGCTCTCTGGTCATCACCTGATCGACGCTCATGGCCAAGAGATCGCTGCCGATATGGCGCCTGATGTCGCCATCGGTGATGATGCCGATCAGCTTGCCGTCCGCCGCAGTCACCGCCACGCAGCCAAACCCCTTGCGCGACAATTCGAGGATTGCCTCGCGCATGCCGGTGCCGGACGACACCAGCGGCAGCCTGTCACCGACATGCATGATCTCGCGGATCTGAGTCAGGTTGGCTCCGAGCTGGCCGCCGGGATGGAACGTGCGGAAATGGTCCGGGGTGAAGCCGCGTGCCTCGAGCAGCGCGATGGCCAGCGCATCGCCCATCACCATTTGCAGCAGCGTCGAGGTCGTCGGCGCAAGGCCGTGCGGGCAGGCTTCCGGTGCTCGCGGCAGCAGAAGCACCACGTCGGCCGCACGCGCCAGCGCCGATTTTTCGCCCGCGGTGACCGCGACCAGCGGGATCGAGAAGCGCCTCGAATAGGCGATGATGCCCTTGAGCTCGAGGCTTTCCCCCGACCACGACAGGGCGATGATGGCGTCGTTCCTGGCGATCATGCCGAGGTCGCCGTGATTGGCTTCGGCAGGGTGAACGAAGAAGGCCGGCGTGCCGGTCGAGGCGAGCGTTGCGGCAATCTTCGAGCCGATATGGCCGCTTTTGCCGACCCCGGTGACGATGACGCGGCCATCGATCTGCGACACCATGTCGACGGCCCGTGCGAACGGCTCGGCCAGCCCGTTTTCGAGCGCGTCGGCCAATGCCGCGACGCCGGCCTGCTCTGTCGCCACCGTTCTCAGCGCCGAGGCAATCGCGGCCTGCCCGTCGTGCCGCTTCCTGTCTGGGGATTTCACGTCCATGGACGATGCGATTAGCGCTTCGGCACGCGCCTGTCCAACGGAATTGCCGCTCCGAACACCCTGACGGGCCATCCCTCAACGCTCCGTTAACCATCCCCATTTACGGTTTCGTAAGTATGGCGCGCGTGCGCCGCGCAAGCAGTGGTGCCGATGTCCGGGTTTCAGCCTCAAAACAAAATGGGACGAAAGGGCAAGGCGGTTCGCGCATTGCTGCTGGCAACCACTGTCTTTGCGTTGTCGCGTCCGACACTGCTTTGCGCCCAGGAAACCGAGCTGCGCGGCGAGGTTTCGGATTCGCCAAACCTGGACGACCAGCAGTACAAGATCAGGCAAACGAGCATGGCTGGAACCCAAGCCGCCCAGGCGGCTGCAACCCCCAACGACAATACGCCGCTGCCTACCTATCGTCCGACCAGCCAGGGGGCGTTGCCTGACGACGGCACGGGCGAAGCGGCCGCAACCGGCGGCACTTTCGATCCGCCGGCGGCCAGCGGCGACCCATTTCCCGACAACCCAGCTCCGCCGCCGCGACGGCGGCCAAGCGCGACGCGCGCCGCCAACGCCGCCAACGCCGAAGCCGAGACCACGGACAGCCATACGAGCAAGAGAACCGCGACTGCAGCGACGACCAAGGACACCGATACCGCCGCCATAGACGAGCAGGATACGGCTAACCGCCGTGCGGTGACCATCGATTCCGCCGAAAGGCTCAGGCTCGACCCCGGCGCCGAGCGCACCGAAGCCATCGAAGGCCAGAACAAAAAGAACGAGGACGACCCGTTCGCCGCCACCGGCATCAAGCTCGGCTCGTTCGTGATCCGGCCGACGCTCGAGCAAGGCCTGACGTCTTCGACAAACGCCGATTCGAGCAGCCTCGGCAAGCCGGCCCTGCTGTCGGAAACGACGCTGCGCTTCAACGCCGTCTCCGATTGGCAGGAGAATTCAGCGACGGTTGAGGGCTATGGCATCTTCCGCGAAACCTTGTCCGGCTATGACATTCACGAGGCGCAAGGCCACGTCGACGGCACACTCAACATCGATCTCGACAATGATCTGCGCGCCATCGCCAAGCTGGGCTATGAGGCCGTGCCCGAATCGGCCTCGGCGCCGGACGCAGTCGTCGGCGCCGTTGGCCAGCCGGTGCGCCAGACAGTGAACGGCAGTCTCGCCGTCGAGAAGGATGCCGGCAAGATGCGCTTCGCGCTGACCGGCGCGGTCGAGCACGACATCTTTGGCGACGCTAAGCTTTCGTCGGGCGGATCACTGTCGCAGAAGGGCCGCGACTCGACGCTCTACACGGCCATTTTGCGCACTGGTTACGAGATCTCGCCTGCCATCACGCCGTTCACCGAAATCGAGATCGGCCGGCGCGCTTATGATTTGCGCGTCGATCCAAACGGCTTCCAGCGCTCCTCGACCAGGCTTGGCGCACGGGCCGGCGTCGAGCTCGATCTCCGCGAGAAGCTTACCGGCGAGTTCTCGGTCGGATGGCTGCGCGAAGCCATCGACGACGACGCCCTGCCGGCGATTTCGGGCGCGACGGTCAATGCCGATCTCAAATGGTCGCCGGAACGCGGCACCACGATCGGGCTCACCGCACAGACGACCGCCGAGAACACGACGAATGCGGGCGAAAGCGGCTCCATGCTCTATTCCGGCAGCCTCACGGGCGAGCGGCAGATCCGCGCCAACCTGACCGGAAATGCCGCTCTCGGCCTTGAATGGCGCGACTATACCGGCTCCGACGATCATGATTTGACGCTGAGCGCCGAGGCAGGGCTGACGTGGTGGCTGAACCGCTACACCGGGCTAACCACCCGCGCCAGGACTGAAAAACTGACCAGCAACCTGGTTGGGCGCGACTACACGGCCAATAGCATTTTCGTTGGCGTGAAGTTGCAGCGCTAAATGCATGTCGCGCAAAGGTGTGCAGCGGTTTTGCGATAACGACTGGCATAAAACAAGAGCCTAAGCGCGTCGCATGAGGCCGATCGAACGCGGCGCGCTTTCGCCGACCAGCGCGGCAACCGGTGCTGACACTATAAGGCTAGGCCGCGGCGCTCTGACGGCGCGAGTTCGTCGAGAAGTGTGCGAATGACACCGGCCATGCTTGCATTCATGTCGCTGCGCCACAGCGCGAAGGCAACGTTGGCCTCGACGAAGCCTTCGGGCGAGCCGCAGTCGAACGTGCGCCCGCGATAATGATAGCCGTAGAAGGGCTGTTGTTTCTGCAGTTTCAGCATTGCATCGGTGAGCTGGATCTCGTTGCCGGCGCCTTTTTCCTGGCCTTCGAGTATCTTGAATATCTCAGGCTGCAGGATGTAGCGTCCGTTGATGTAGAGGTTCGACGGCGCCGTGCCGGTCTTCGGCTTTTCCACCATGCCGGTGATGCGGAAACCGTGATGTGCGTCATCGCCGCGGCCGACAATGCCGTATTTGTGCGCCTCGGCCGGATCGCATTCCTGCACGGCGACGATGTTGTTGCCGGTCTCGGCGTAAAGCTCGACCATATCCTTCATGCAGCTTTTTTCCGACTGCATGATCATGTCGGGTAACAGCAGCGCAAAGGGCTCGTCGCCGACAAGCTCGCGCGCGCACCAGACGGCGTGACCAAGGCCGAGTGGTACCTGCTGGCGGGTGAAGCTGGTCTGCCCCGGCGCCGGCTGCAGCCGCTGCAGGCGGGCGAGCTGGTCGTCCTTGCCGCGCTGCGCAAGCGTGTCGTAGAGCTCGAACTGGACATCGAAGTGATCCTCGATGACCGCCTTGTTGCGGCCGGTCACGAAGATGAAATGCTCGATCCCGGCATCGCGCGCCTCATCGACCACATACTGGATGACCGGCCTGTCGACGACCGTCAGCATTTCCTTGGGAATGGCCTTGGTAGCAGGGAGAAAGCGCGTGCCGAGACCGGCAACCGGGAACACTGCCTTGCGAACTCTCTTCATGTGCCAATTATCCATTTGCATGCCTGTTCGGCAATCCCGATTCGAGACATTTTCATGCCGAAATCGAGGATTACTGAACGGTGGGTCATAAATCTCAGCTGGTAAAGCATTGACGCATCTTTTCACCCCGCACGGCACCTATGGTAAACCAAATGCTAACCGGGTTCGGCGATGAATAGTCTTCCTGAGATGAAGAAGGAGGAAAAGATGTCCGTTCGCAACGCCGCAAGGCGCTTCACCAGCGTCCTGACGGCCGCCAGCCTCTCGCTTGCTTTGCTCATGCCCAGCGGGCCGGCTTTTGCCGATGCCGGCTTCCGCCAATGGGTCGCCAGCTTCCGTGCTACCGCCGTGGCGAGCGGCGTTTCCGGCTCCGTCTACGACCAGGCATTCAAGGGCATCAACGATGCTGACCCGGTGGTGCTGGAAAAGGCTCGTACTCAGCCCGAATTCACCGCACCCGCCTGGGATTATTTCGACAACCGCGTCCATGACCAGTCGGTCGCCGTCGGCCAGCAAATGGCAAGGAAATGGAAGCCTTGGCTGGACAGGATCGAGGCAAGATACGGCGTCGACCGCTACATCCTGCTGGCCATCTGGTCGATGGAATCGAACTACGGCGAAACCCTCAAGCGCGATGATATCATGCGCAATGTCGTGCGCTCGCTGGCGACGCTTGGTTATGCGGACCCCAAGCGAGCGAAATTTGCCCGCACCCAGCTGATCGCGGCGCTGAAGATCCTGCAAACCGGCGACATCGACGAAAGCCATCTCAGCGGCTCATGGGCCGGCGCGATGGGCCATACCCAGTTCATCCCTACCAGCTACCTGTCCTATGCGGTCGATATGGACGGCAACGGCAAGCGCGACATCTGGAATTCTATTCCCGACGCACTGGCGACAGCCGCCAATTTGCTGCGGAAGAACGGCTGGCAGGCAGGCAAGACCTGGGGCTATGAAGTCAGCCTTCCGGACGGCAAGAAGCTGCCCGGAGGCTCGAAGTCGCTGTCGCAATGGCAGGCGCTGGGCGTCACCCGTGCCAACGGCAAGCCGTTCAAGAACGGTGCCGACAAGGCGACGTTGAAGCTGCCCGGCGGCCGCGGCGGGCCGGCTTTCCTGATGATCACGAATTTCTCGGTCATCAAGCGTTACAACAATGCTGACAAATATGCGCTCGCCGTGGGCCTTCTTGCCGACGAAATCGCCGGCTATGGCGGGCTTGTGCAGGACTGGAAGCGACCGTTTACCAAGCTCTCCTTCGAGGAAAGGCAGGAGCTTCAGAAGCGACTTTCCGAGCACGGCTTTTACGACGGCAAGTTCGACGGCAAGATCGGTGACGGATCGAAAACCGCCATCATGGCCTTCCAGGCAAAGGCCGGCTTGACCCAGGACGGGTATCCTAGCAAGGAAGTGCTCAAATGGCTCAGGCAGAACTAGAGCCGGTTACGGGATGGAGAGGGTGATTGGTTTCGGCTGCGCGCATCCGGTTAATTGTTCGTCGCGTGCCGATTCTGGTTCTGGCGATCGCCGTTCTGGCAGTCGGCGCCGCCAGTGCCTTTCATACCTCGGCCATGGCGCAGGAGCCGGAAAGTCGTGGCTGGTCGCTGCGCGACCTGTTGTTTCCGCGCAGAAGCGAGCGGTTTGAGCAGCCGCCGCCCGAATTCCAGAGAGAATTCCAGAGAACAAAGCCTAGGCCCAAGCTGAGAAAGCCCCGGTCAGTTCGCCGGCCGCCGCCGGCCGAGCCGACAACCCCAGTGGCCGAGA
This sequence comes from Mesorhizobium sp. M0410, assembly GCF_040321435.1. Lineage (NCBI taxonomy): Bacteria > Pseudomonadati > Pseudomonadota > Alphaproteobacteria > Hyphomicrobiales > Phyllobacteriaceae > Mesorhizobium > Mesorhizobium sp. M0410. The sequence goes on along the minus strand of NZ_JAMYRN010000003.1, from coordinate 226,128 downwards.
AGGCGCCGGATGCACGCGTCGTTCTGGTGGTCGGCGATTTCATGGCGTCTGGGCTGGCTGAGGGGCTCGACGCCGCCTTTGCCGAAAACACCGGCGTCAGGATCGTCGTCCGTGCCAACGGATCGTCCGGCTTCGTGCGTGACGATGTCTACAACTGGCCAGAACAGGTCAAGTCGCTGATCGCTGCCGAAAAACCGGCAGCCGTCGTCGTCATGCTCGGATCCAACGACCGGCAGCAGATGCGCGTCGGCGATGTGCGCGAGCAGCCGCGATCCGAGAACTGGACCAAGGAATACGAGCGCCGGACCGATGCGTTCGGCAAGGCCATCGCCGCAACCAAGGTGCCGTATTTGTGGGTTGGCATGCCGGCCTTCCGGGTCTCGAAAATGACCTCCGACATGCTGGCCTTCAACGATATCTTCCGCTCGTCCGCCGAAAGCCACGGCGGCGAATTCGTCGACGTCTGGGACGGGTTTGTCGACGAGAACGGCGCCTTCATCACCAGCGGACCGGACATCAACGGCCAATCGGTGCGCCTGCGCTCCGACGACGGCATCAACATGTCGAAGGCCGGCAAGCGCAAGCTCGCCTTCTATACCGAAAAGCCGCTGATGAAGATCCTGGGGCTGGCCGCGCCGGGAAGCGTGGTGACGGCTTCTGCCCCGGCCGGCGCTCCCGTCGAGGCGCCGGCACCTGCTGCCGCGCCGATAGCTGTCGATCGCACCGTGCCGATGCTGCTCAGCGATCCGGCGCTGGACGGCGGTTCGGAACTTCTCGGCGCCGCCCCGCCGGCAAAAGCTGACAAGAATTTGCCGGGGGAAAGGCTGATCGTCGAGGGCAAGGCGCCCGACGCCTCACCGGGCCGCGCTGACGATTTCTCCTGGCCGCCCAAGACACAGCCTGCGACGGCGGCCGCATCCGATACGACGACGGCGATCCGGCAGTAAAGCTGGCGCCTCTTTCTGTAGAGTTTCGGAACGGGCTCAGCGCGGCAGCACGCTCGATCCCATCAGCGCCTCGTCGATTGCACGCGCCGCCTGGCGGCCCTCGCGGATCGCCCAGACGACCAGCGACTGGCCGCGCCGCACGTCGCCCGCCGCATAGAGCTTTTCGACGCTGGTCCTGTAGTCCCGGTCATTGGCCTCGACATTCTTCGAGCGGCGGCTGTCGGTGACGATCTTCATCTGCCCGTCGAGTTCCGAGACCGGCCCGCGAGCGGCTGGCCCGGCAAAGCCGATGGCGATGAAAGCGAGATCGGCGCGGATGACGAATTCCGTGCCCGCGATCGGCTTGCGCTTTTCGTCGACTTCGCAGCATTTTACCCCGGTCAGCTGGCCGTCTTCGCCAATGAATTCAAGCGTCGCCACCTGGAATTCGCGCTCGGCGCCTTCGGCCTGCGAGGACGACGTGCGCATCTTGGTCGCCCAGTAGGGCCAGACCGACAGCTTGTCCTCCTTTTCCGGCGGCTGCGGCCGGATGTCGAGCTGGGTGACGCGCACCGCGCCCTGGCGGAAGGCGGTACCGACGCAGTCGGAGGCAGTGTCGCCGCCGCCGACGACGACGACGTGCTGGCCGCCGGCGACGATCGGGCGCGACGGCCATGCCACCGACTGGATCGGCTCGCCGCCGATACGCTTGTTCTGCTGAACCAGATACGGCATCGCGTCGTGCACGCCGTCGAGATCGTCGCCAGGGATGTTGGCCGGACGCGGTGTTTCGGAACCGCCGCAATAGAGGACCGCGTCATATTCGGCGAGCAGTTCGGCTACCGGCTTGTCGACGCCGACATTGACGCCACAATGGAAGCTGACACCTTCGCCCTGCATCTGCTCGATGCGCCGGTCGATATAATGCTTCTCGATCTTGAAGTCGGGGATACCGTAGCGCATCAGCCCGCCCGGCCGGCTCTCGCGCTCATAGACGTGAACGTCATGGCCGGCGCGGCCGAGTTGCTGGGCAGCCGCCATTCCCGCCGGCCCCGAGCCGATGATCGCGACGCGCTTGCCGGTCTTCCGTTCCGGCGGATAGGGCCGGATATGGCCGGTTTCATAGGCTTTGTCGGCAATCGCCTGCTCGATCGTCTTTATGGCGACCGGAATATCCTCGAGGTTCAGCGTGCAGGCTTCCTCGCAAGGTGCGGGGCAGATGCGGCCGGTAAACTCCGGAAAATTGTTGGTCGAATGCAGGTTGCGGATCGCGTTTTCCCAGTCGCCATTGTAGACGAGGTCGTTCCAGTCGGGGATCTGGTTGTGGATCGGGCAGCCGGTCGGTCCATGGCAATACGGAATGCCGCAATCCATGCAGCGCGCAGCCTGTTTCTCGACCTCCTTGTCCGACATCGGCAGCGTGAACTCACGGAAATGCCGGATGCGGTCGGAAGCCGGCTGGTACTTGTGCACCTGCCGGTCGATCTCGAGAAACCCTGTTACCTTGCCCATAGTCCAGTCCCTGCTGTCCGGAAGGTACGCCTGGCGACGCACCCGTTAACCTCATAAGGCAGCCGTGGCAACCTTCAGTCCGAGGTCAGGATTGTTGATGAAGATGGTTGCCAGGACGCATGGGCCCCCGGCAATTTCCAAATCTATTCCGCCGCCACGTTCATGCGCATCCGCTCCATCTCGATCAGCGCGCGGCGGTATTCGACCGGCATGATCTTCCGGAATTTCGGCCGGAAAGTCGCCCAATCGTCGAGGATTTCGCGACCTCGTACCGAGCCCGTGTAGTGGACGTGGTTGGAGATCAGCTGGTAGAGCCGCTCCTCGTCGTGGCTGGTCATATCGCCCGATACGTCGACACGGCCCTTATGGTCGAGATCGCCGCCATGGTGGAGCAGCTTTTCCATCAGGTCGTCCTCTTCCGGAACCGGCTCCAGCTCGACCATCGCCATGTTGCAGCGTTCGGCGAAATCGCCCGCCTCGTCGAGCACATAGGCGACGCCGCCCGACATGCCGGCGGCGAAGTTGCGGCCGGTCTGGCCGATGACGACGACGATACCGCCGGTCATGTATTCGCAACCGTGGTCGCCGACGCCTTCAACGACCGCGGCGACACCCGAATTGCGCACAGCAAAACGCTCTCCGGCAACGCCGCAGAAATAGGCCTGGCCCTCGGTTGCGCCGTAGAGCACGGTATTGCCGACAATAATGGACTCGGCAGCAACGATTTTCGTGTTCTCCGGCGGGCGGATGACGATGCGGCCGCCCGACAGACCCTTGCCGACATAGTCATTGGCAGCGCCCACCAGTTCGAACGAAATCCCGCGCGCCAGAAAGGCCCCAAAGGATTGGCCGGCCGTGCCGGTGAGCTTCACCGAGATCGTGTCCTCGCGCAGGCCCTTGTGCTTGAAGCGCTTTGCCACCTCGCCCGACAGCATGGCGCCGGTCGAACGGTCGACGTTGCGGATCGGCAGTTCGATGCCGACCGGCTGCCTGGCTTCAAGCGCCGGCTTTGCCAGTTCGATCAGCTTGCGATCGAGCACGTCGTCGATCGGATGCTTCTGCCGCTCGGTCCAGTGCACCGCCTCGTGTGGCGCATCGGGCTTGTAGAACATCTTGCTGAAGTCGAGTCCGCGCGCCTTCCAGTGCTGGATCAGCTCGCGCTTTTCCAGAAGGTCGGTGTCGCCGATGATCTGGTCGAGATGGGTGTAGCCCATCTCGGCAAGCAGCGCCCGCACCTCTTCCGCCACATAGAAGAAGAAGTTGATGACGTGCTCGGGCGTGCCCTTGAAGCGCTTGCGCAGCACCGGGTCCTGCGTCGCGACGCCGACCGGGCAGGTGTTGAGATGGCACTTGCGCATCATGATGCAGCCGGCCGCGATCAGTGGCGCGGTCGAGAAGCCGAACTCGTCGGCGCCGAGCAGCGCGCCGATGATGACGTCACGCCCTGTGCGCAGGCCGCCATCGACCTGCAGCGCGACGCGCGACCTGAGGCCGTTGAGCACCAGCGTCTGGTGCGTCTCGGCAAGGCCCATCTCCCACGGGCTGCCGGCATGCTTGAGCGAGGTCAGCGGCGAAGCGCCGGTGCCGCCGTCATAGCCTGATATGGTGATGTGGTCGGCACGCGCCTTGGCGACGCCGGCCGCAACCGTGCCGACGCCGACTTCCGAGACCAGCTTGACCGATACGTCGGCCGCCGGATTGACGTTCTTCAGGTCGTAGATGAGCTGCGCCAGATCCTCGATCGAATAGATGTCATGATGCGGCGGCGGCGAGATCAGGCCGACGCCCGGCGTCGAATGCCTGACCTTGGCTATGGTTGCGTCGACCTTGTGGCCCGGCAGCTGGCCGCCCTCGCCGGGCTTTGCCCCTTGCGCGACCTTGATCTGCATCATGTCGGAATTGACCAGATATTCGGCAGTGACGCCAAAGCGTCCCGAAGCGACCTGCTTGATCGCCGAGCGTTCGGGGTTCTTGCCGCCGCCCGGCAGTGGCAGATAGCGGTCGGCCTCTTCGCCGCCCTCGCCGGTATTCGACTTGCCGCCGATGGCGTTCATGGCGCGCGCCAGCGTCGTGTGCGCTTCCCTGGAGATCGAGCCGAAGGACATCGCCCCGGTCGAGAAGCGCTTGACGATATCGGCCGCCGGCATCACCTCGTCGAGTTCGACCTTCTTGCGCCCGGTCTCTTGCGCAAGCTTGATCTTGAACATGCCGCGAATGGTCTGCGCCTGCGCCGTCTCGCTGTCGATCTGGGCGGAATAGTCCTTGAACGTCTCCCACGAGCCCTGGCGCACAGCGTGCTGCAAGGTCGCCACTGCGTCGGGCGACCAGATATGGGCCTCGCCGCGCATGCGGAACATGTATTCGCCGCCGACCTCGAGGCTGTTGCGCAGCACCGGGTCGTTGCCGAAGCCGTCGGTGTGACGGCTGACCGTTTCGGCGGCGATCTCGTCCAGCCCGACGCCTTCGATCAGCGTCGCCGTACCGGTGAAGTACTTGTGCACGAACTCCGACTTCAGCCCAATGGCATCGAAGATCTGCGCGCCGCAATAGGACTGATAAGTCGAGATGCCCATCTTGGACATCACCTTCAGGATGCCCTTGCCGATCGACTTGATGTAGCGGGAGACGACCTCGTAGGCATCGACCTCCGCTGGCAATTCGCCACGCTTGTGCATGTCGAGCAGCGTGTCGAAAGCGAGATAGGGATTGATCGCCTCGGCGCCGTAGCCGGCGAGACAGCAGAAATGATGCACCTCGCGCGGCTCGCCGGATTCCACGACGAGCCCGACCGAGGTGCGCAATCCCTTGCGGATCAAATGATGATGCACGGCCGCCGTTGCCAGCAGCGCCGGAATGGCGATGCGGTCCGGGCCGAGCTGACGGTCCGACAGTATGATGATGTTGTAGCCGCCGGCGACCGCCGCCTCGGCGCGCTCGCATAGCCGGTCTATAGCGCCCTGCATGCCGGCCGCGCCTTCATTCGAAGCATAGGTGATGTCGATCGTCTTGGTGTCGAAACGGTCCTCGGTGTGACCGATGGAGCGGATCTTTTCGAGATCGCCATTGGTCAGGATTGGCTGGCGCACTTCGAGCCGCTTGCGGCGCGAATTGCCGACCAGGTCGAAGATGTTGGGCCGCGGCCCGATGAAGGACACCAGGCTCATCACCAGTTCCTCGCGGATCGGGTCGATCGGCGGGTTGGTGACCTGGGCGAAATTCTGCTTGAAATAGGTGTAGAGCAGCTTCGATCTGTCCGACATCGCCGAAATCGGCGTGTCGGTGCCCATCGAGCCGACTGCTTCCTGGCCGGTGGTCGCCATCGGCGACATCAGCAGCTTGGTGTCTTCCTGGGTGTAGCCGAACGCCTGCTGGCGGTCGAGCAGGCTGACGTCCCTGCGCAGGGCGCGCGGCTCGACCGGCTTCAAATCTTCGAGGATGAGCTGGGTGTTGGCGAGCCAGCTCTTGTAGGGGTGCCTGGTCGCGATCTCCGACTTGATCTCCTCGTCGGAAACGATGCGGCCCTTGTCCAGGTCGATCAGCAGCATGCGGCCGGGCTGCAGCCGCCACTTCTTGACGATCCTTTCCTCCGGCACCGGCAGCACGCCGGCTTCCGAGGCCATGATGACGCGGTCGTCATCGGTAACGATGTAGCGCGCCGGCCGCAGCCCGTTGCGGTCGAGCGTGGCACCGATCTGGCGGCCGTCGGTGAAGGCAACCGCCGCCGGCCCGTCCCACGGCTCCATCAGGGCTGCGTGATACTCATAGAAGGCTTTGCGGTCCTGACCCATCAGCTTGTTGCCGGCCCAGGCTTCCGGGATCAGCATCATCATGGCGTGGGCGAGCGAATAGCCGCCCTGCGTCAGGAATTCGAGCGCATTGTCGAAGCAGGCGGTGTCCGACTGCCCTTCGTAGGAGATCGGCCACAGTTTCGAGATGTCGTTGCCGAACAGTTCGGAATCGACCGAAGCTTGGCGCGCCGCCATCCAGTTGACGTTGCCGCGCAACGTGTTGATCTCGCCATTGTGGGCGACCATGCGGTAGGGATGCGCCAGCTTCCACGACGGGAACGTGTTGGTCGAGAAGCGCTGGTGGACCAGGATCAGCGCCGTCTCGAAACGCGGGTCGGTGAGGTCCTTGTAGTAGGCTCCGACCTGATAGGCCAGGAACATGCCCTTGTAGACGATGGTCCGCGACGACATCGAGACGACATAGAAGCCGTTGTCGACGCCTTTGGTCTCCTCGTGGATACGTCCGGAAATGACCTTGCGCAGGATGTAGAGCCGCCGCTCGTAATCGTCGTCGTTCTCGATCTCGGCGCCGCGGCCCAGGAACACCTGCCGGTGCACCGGCTCGGAAGCGGCGATGTCGGGCGCCTTGGACAGCGACGAATTGTCGACCGGCACGTCGCGAAAGCCGAGCAGCGGCTGGCCCTCGAGTTGCGCCACCTCGGCGATGATGCCTTCGATATGCGCCTGCAGCTCCGGGTCGCGCGGCATGAACACCTGGCCGACGGCATAGTGGCCGGGCTTCGGCAGTTCGACCCCTTGCTTGGCCATCTCCTCACGGAAGAAGCGGTCCGGCAGTTGCACCAGCACGCCGGCGCCGTCGCCCATCAGCGGATCGGCGCCGACCGCGCCGCGATGCGTCAGGTTTTCGAGCACGGCAAGGCCGTCCTCGACGATCTGGTGCGACTTCACGCCCTTCATGTTGACGATGAAGCCGACGCCGCAGGCATCATGCTCGTTGCGCGGATCGTAGAGGCCGCGCGCGGCATAGCCGGTGTTGGTTCGCCAAATATTGGTCAGAGACGGATTTTTGACGGCTGCCGCTTTCGTCTGCGCGGCCTTCGTCGCAGATGGCGTCATGTCCGTCATCGTCCTGTCCTCCGTTCCGTCCCCTTCGGGCGCTGGTTTCCGTCGGGAAGCGCGTGGCTCCCCTTTCAATCTTGCGGCACGTCTTGCGAAATTCTTGCCGACCGTGCGGCTTTCCGCATCGTTCGCATATGGTATTCGTACAGGCCAGAGCCAGGCTGTCTAGCTGTCGCTCGCGGCAATGGCCGCAGAGGCGCAATCATAATGCCAATGCGGGCAGTTTTGTGCGACAAAATAAGACAGCACTACTGTCCTAAATTTTTATGACAGAAATTTTGGATGCACACAAGACCGATTCACAAAATTCTTGAAGCTTTCGCGACAGAAAATTGCGCGGAACGCGGTATCAGCGTAACCTTTCGTCGCTGCATGTACGCTCATGCGTTTCGCTGGCTTTAGCGGATTTTCGGTGTCTGCCCCTTGCGGCCGGCATGCGAAAGCGGCCAAGCTCGCCCCGATTTCCCCAGCATAGGCAGACGCATGATTCTCGCTTCCGACAATTGGGCAGGCGCCCATCCCCGTATCGCTGCCGGCCTCTCGGCCCATGCCGAGGGCTTCTCCACCGCTTATGGCGACGGCGTCCTCGACAAGGCAGTTTACCAGCGCTTCAATGAGATCTTCGAATGCGAAGTCGCGGTGTTTTTCGTCGCCACCGGCACCGCTGCCAATTCGCTGTCGCTGACTACCTATAACAAGCCAGGCGGCATTTCCTTCTGCCATCGCGAATCGCACGTCATCGAGGACGAATGCGGTGCACCGGAATATTTCACCGGCGGTTCGCGGCTTTATACAGTCGAAGGCGCGCTCGGCAAAATCGATGCCGGCAATCTGGAACGGGCGGTGGACCGTTTCGCACCCGAAAACGTCCATTCCGGGCGGCCGGTTGCCGTTTCGATCACTCAGTCGACCGAGGTCGGAACCGTCTACACGCTGAACGAAATCGCCAGGATTTCGGCGATCGCAAAGCAGCATGGACTGCCGCTGCACATGGACGGGGCCCGCTTTGCCAATGCGCTCGTCGCGCTGGAAACGACGCCGGCCGAAATGACCTGGAAGCACGGTATCGACATCCTCTCCTTCGGCGGCACCAAGAATGGCTGTTGGTGCGCCGAGGCGATCGTGCTGTTCGACCTCGAGCGAGCCAAGGAATTGGCCTTTTTGCGCAAGCGCGCGGCCCAGCTGTTCTCGAAATCGCGTTTCATCGCCGCGCAATTCGATGCTTATTTCAGGGGTGGGCTATGGCTCGATACGGCACGGCACGCCAATGCGATGGCGGCACGGCTTGCCGCGGCGATAGAAGATTCCCCTTCCGCCCGGCTGGCCTGGCTGCCGCAGGCGAACGAGGTCTTCGCGGTCATGAAAAAGGCCGAGGCCGAAAGCATGCAAGCGGCAGGCGCGGCCTTCCACGACTGGCACAGGCCGCTCGGCTACGACGGCCACATCGGCGAGGACGAAGCGCTCTACCGCTTCGTCACCAGCTTCGCGACCACGCCCGACGAGGTCGACCGTTTCGGCTACCTGCTCGCCGGATAGCAAGCCTTACCCAGCAAAAAGAGCGGCGCATTGCTGCACCGCCCTTTCTTCCCGGGGAGTTGGCGTCCCCGGAGAACGTAGCTGCCTGGCTTAGGCGGCAGTCTTGGCCTCGATCTGCTTGGCCTTGGCCGGAGCCGAGGTGATCGCGATCTTGCGCGGCTTCAGCTCTTCGGGGATGTTGCGCTTGAGGTCGACGGAGAGCAGCCCGTTCTTCAGCGCGGCGCCGACAACCTCGACGTGATCGGCAAGCTGGAAGCGGCGCTCGAAGGCTCGGCTGGCGATACCGCGATAGAGCAGTTCGGAGCCTTCGCCATTGCCTTCCTCCTTGCGCTCACCCTTGACGGTCAGCACATTGCGGTGAGCTTCGATCGAAATCTCATCTTCCGAGAAGCCGGCCACAGCCATCGAGATGCGATAGGCATCCTCGCCCGTGCGCTCGATGTTGTAAGGCGGATACGTCTGGCCTTCCGGCTGCGCAAGCGAATCGAGCATGGTGAACAGCCGGTCGAAACCGACGGTCGAACGGTAGAGCGGGGAAAAATCAACGTGACGCATGATGTGTTCTCCTGTTGAGCAACAAGGTTGCGTATGGCCGGTGCGAAACCCGTAACAGCGTTCCGGATGGGCCAGCGGCCCCGACATTGGCGACCGCATGACAAATTTGGGAAGCGGACGACGGCATTTCAAGATTTTCCCGCGTCCAAACAGGACCGGTCCCGGCCGACGTCCCGATGCCGATGAACGGCAGATGAACCGTGGCTTCGGCGAGCGTTCAGCCAAGCGGCATTAAAACTGTTCTCGAGATAACGAACAGGTCGCGAAAAAGGCGACACGACGAGGCCGAACCGGGTGCAACGTCCCTTCCTCCCGGGTCGACAGAGGCCGGGAGTACGCCCAAGGCTGCTTCCGGCCTTATTTCTTCGCTGCCTGTCGAGCTCCCCGGCGTCCCGAATTCCTTTGCTTTTGGCGCATGGGCGTTTATGCCTGACTTGCGCCCGTCGGCCCCGACACCAGCCAAACACCGTATGACCGATCTTTTCCACCAGACCCCCGTCTTCCATGAAACTCCGGGCAATCCGCTGCCGGAAAACGCAGCCGGTGGCTTCTTCACCACGCGCGACGGCAAGAAGATCCGCTATGGGCTGTTTGCCGCGGTTGCCCGCCCCATGAAGGGCACCGTCGTCGTCCTGACCGGCCGCAACGAGTGCATCGAGAAGTATTTCGAGACCATTCGCAACCTTGCCGACCGGGGCTTTGGCGTGGCAACCCTCGACTGGCGCGGCCAGGGCGCTTCCGACCGGATGATCGGCAACCGACAGCGCGGCTACGTCCAGAGCTTCTTCGACTACACCGGCGATCTGGAGCAGTTCTTCGAAGAGATCGTGCTGCCCGATTGCCGAGGACCCTACTACATACTGGCCCATTCGGCTGGCGCGGTGATTGCGCTGCTCGCCGCGCCCTCGATGGCGAACCGCGTGCGCCGCATGGTGCTGATCGCACCGTTCTTCACAGTGCCCGACCTGCCGGTTTCGGTAATAACCGTTCGCCGCATCTGTTCGCTGTTCTGCCTTCTCGGCCTCGGCCGGCTCTATGCCGCATGGGGGCCGCGGCCGAAGGAATCGGTGCCCTTCGCCATGAACAAGCTGACCAGCGACCCGGCGCGCTATCGGCGCAACACGCTGATCTACGAAACCTATCCGCAGCTGGCGCTCGGCGGACCGACGATCCGCTGGCTGAAGGCGGCCACGGAGGCATCCTTGATCGTCAGCGACCCGGATTTCATGGCCAAGATCCAGGTGCCCTTGCTGATGATCGCCGCCGGCGCCGACCAAGTTGTCTCGACCAGGGCAGTCGAAGCCTATGCGAGACGTCTGCGCGTCGGCTCGCTAGTGATGATCGACGGCGCCCGCCATGAGATCCTCCAGGAAGCCGACCTCTATCGCGAGCAGTTGCTTGCGGCATTCGATGCCTTCATCCCCGGAACCGGCGACGCTGTTTGACCGCTTCGCGGCGCCCGCCAACAAAGCCCGCACGGGTCGCTTGTCCGGCGCAGCGTGCCCCCTTATTCCCGTTCAGGCATCGAGCGCTAGCTTGCTGCCAAAGAGGTTGGAGGCCATTCGCCGGGAGAAAAACGACCATGAACGCATCAAACACGCTGTCACGTCAGGGGCATCGGCTACTGCAGATTGGCGTCGCGCTGCTGCTGTTTTCGTCATTCCAAGGGTTTGCAATACCGTATCTCGCCGCACCGCGGCTCGGACTGTCCGCGCACACGCTCAGCGCCCTGGAGGGCGTTCTCTTGCTGGCGCTAGGCCTCACATGGTCTAGGCTCAATCTCGGCGCGGCGACGTCGCGGATTGCATTCTGGCTGCTGATCTATTCGGCTTTGGCGATCCTGGCCGCCTACGTGATCGCCAGCGCCTGGGCGGCCGGCAACGAGACTATGCCGTTAGCGGCCGGAGCCTTCCACGGAAGCGCCTTTCAGGAAGCTGTGATCAAAGGTGTGGCGTATTCGTCCGCGCCGACCGGCCTTATCTCTTTCGCGCTCATTTTGTGGGGCCTGCGTCTCTCGGACGCTTGGCCTGCCGATAGCTAATGCATGTCGAAGGTGCGCAGCGGTTGTACGATAACGACATACAAAAAATGCGAGCGCGCCCCCATTCAACGCGCGACGCACTTTGGAACCGTACCGCGGTTTCCGTCGGATTTGCGCAAAACCAGACGCGCGGGTGCACCGGATGCCTAGCCGCGCAGCGCCGCCATCGCCGCCGCGTGCAGTTCCGGTGTCGCCGCCGCCAGGATGTCGCCGCCCTTTTCCGCCGGTCCGCCCTCGAAAGTGGTGACGACGCCGCCTGCCTTCTCGATGATCGGGATCAGTGCGACGATGTCGTAGGGTTTCAATCCGGGATCGGCGACGATATCGACGCTGCCCGCGGCCACCATGGCGAAGGCATAGCAGTCGGTGCCGTAACGGGCGAGCTGGACCTGCTTCTCGAATACGTCATAGCGCAGGCGCGCGTCTCCCTTGAACAGCGCCGGCGTGGTAGTGAACAGCGTCGCCTCGGCGAGATTCGTCGTCTTGCGCGTCGCGAGTTTTCGCGGGCCACCCGGACCTTCATAATGCGAGCCGGAGGCATTGGCGTAGAACAGCTCGCCGGTGAAGGGCTGCGACATCATGCCGGCGACGGCATCGCCGTCGACCGTCAGCCCGACCAGTGTTCCCCATACCGGCAGGCCGGAGATGAAGGCGCGTGTTCCATCGATCGGATCGATCACCCAGACATGCCGGCTGGAGATGTTTTCGCTGCCATGCTCCTCGCCGAGGATGCCGTGATCGGGGTATTGCGCGTTGATCAGCGCCCGGATGGCCCGCTCGGCCTCGCGGTCGGCCTCGGTGACGGGGTCGAAGCTGCCGCGCTCCTTGTTGGTGACCGCGCCCTGATTGCGGAAGCGCGGCAAGGTCTCGGCTGCGGCGGCATGCGCAACGCGCCGCATGAACTCGATGCTGACGTCCAACTGATTCTCCCGCTCCAGCATGTTTGAGATGCCCGTTAGCCCTCGGTTTTATGCCGAAACAAGGGCGTTCGGAGCCTTTCGCTGGACGCTAACTGTTGCTCGAATGCAACGCAATCATCGTGGAAATGCAATTTCCACTTCACAGTGAATTAAAAAACCCGGAACGCGCCTTGACATTTGTGCAGCGCACAATACGTTTGTTCTCGGACAGGGTTCCTGTCCATGCCCTCCTTGGGCGTTTCCTCCCTAGACTTCGACCGTGTCGTGCAAACGATGCGGTCTTTTTTTGTGCCGCCGCATGAGCGGCGAGTGCCGCGATTCCGGCGCTATTCTGCGGCCAGAGGCAGATCCATGAAATTGTGATCGGGCATCGCCATCAGTTCGGCTGAAAACCGCGCCAGATCGTCCGCCAGGGCGTCGAAACCAGATGATCTCTGGAACGTCCGCTCATTCATGTAGAGCCCCCGATTGACCTCGATCTGCAGCGCATGCAGATGGCGCACTGGGCGGCCATAGTGCTCCGTGATGAAGCCTCCGGCATAGGGCTTGTTGTGGGCGACGCTGTAGCCCATGCCGGTGAGCAGGCCGATCGCGGTTTCGGTCAACGCCGCCGCGGCCGAGATGCCGAAACGGTCGCCGACGATGAAATCCGGCCGCAATCCGCTGTCGCCGACCCTTATGCTTGCCGGCATCGAGTGGCAGTCAATCAGCACGGCATAGCCGAAGCGCGCATGGGTTCTGGTCAAGAGCCGTTTCAGCGTCTCGTGATAGGGCTTGTAGACCGCTTCGATGCGCGCCACGGCTTCCGCCAGCGGCAAGCGGCCGGAATAGATGTCGAGCCCCTCGCCTACAAGCTTGGGCACGGTGCCGAGTCCGCCGGCCACCCGCGCTGAGCGGATGTTGCAGAATGACGGCACCGGTTCGGCGAACATGCGCGGGTCGAGTTCCCACGGCTCCCGGTTGACGTCGAGATAGGCACGCGGGAAGTTTGCCGCCAGCATCGGCGCCCCTAGCGCGACGGCACCGCCGAACAATTCCTCGACATAGCAGTCCTCGGAGCGACGGATCGCGTTGCGGTCCAGCTTGGCCATCGCCATGAACCGGTCCGGATAGTAGCGGCCGCTATGCGGCGAGTTGAAGAGGAAGGGAACGCGCTGTTCGGCGCCCGATCGGATTTCGAAGGGTGGAACGACCGAAAAATCCTCGGCTGCCGTTTTCAATTTGAACGAACCCGGGAATACCAATGCATCATGATAGGAAAGTGCCACCTCGCCGCTCGCATGTCCAGCCGCCGAAGCGCCAGCCAAATCAGGATTGTGCGCCCAACGTTCACTTGATGTTTACCGTCACCTCCTCATATACAGCATGGTTAACGGGCTTGCCGCACGGCATTGTCGGTTGGGTGATTCGGACGGGACAAGATGGCACGCATTCTGCTGGCGGAAGACGACGACGACATGCGCCGGTTCCTCGTCAAGGCGCTGGAGCGCGCCGGTTATCAGGTCAGCGATTTCGACAATGGCGCCAGTGCCTATGAGCGGCTGCGCGAGGAGCCTTTTTCGCTGCTTTTGACCGACATCGTCATGCCCGAGATGGATGGCATCGAGCTCGCCCGTCGCGCCACCGAGATCGATCCTGACCTCAAGGTGATGTTCATCACCGGCTTCGCCGCCGTCGCCCTGAACCCTGACTCCAAGGCGCCGAAAGACGCCAAGGTGCTATCGAAGCCGTTCCACCTGCGCGACCTCGTCAACGAAGTCGAAAAGATGCTGCAGGCCGCCTGACGCGCTTTTGTCGCGTCTTGACCGACGCCGCAAGCCAGCCATTCTTTCCCCTTTCCCGCTATTGACGTGCCGAACCAAAAATGGTGTATGCGCGGCTTCGGATGGGCGTGTAGCTCAGCGGGAGAGCACTGCATTGACATTGCAGGGGTCACAGGTTCAATCCCTGTCACGCCCACCATCCAGACAATCCCTCGATTGGCCGTCGGTATTTTCATCGGCTGTCGTTCTCAGCCTCATCCAATCCTGATGCCGAGCTCGCCAATTCAGCTTCAGGCCGCGCCGAGGCGGAGATCGCCGGTCTCGACGTGCTGGAGAAACCACGAATAGGTCTGTTCCAATCCGCTGCGCAGCGAGTAGCGCGGGCGCCAGCCGGTGGCGAACAGACGCGATACGTCCATCAGCTTGCGCGGCGTGCCGTCCGGCTTCGTCGCATCGAATGTTATTGCGGCATCGGCGCCGGCGACCGACACGATGGTGCGGGCAAGGTCGGCAATGGTGATGTCTTCCCCCGAGCCGACATTGATGTGGCTGTCGCCCGAATAATTCTTCAGCAGCCAGACCAGCGCGTCAGCGGCGTCGTCGACATGCAGGAATTCACGCATAGGCGTGCCTGATCCCCACACCTCCAGGCTCTTGCGCCCGGCGCGCTTGGCCTCGTGCGCCTTGCGCATCAGAGCGGGCACGACATGGCTGGAATTGAGGTCGAAATTGTCGCCCGGACCGTAGAGATTGGTCGGCATCGCCGAGATGTAGTCGACGCCGTACTGGCGCCGATAGGCCTGACACAGTTTCAGCCCGGCGATCTTGGCGATCGCATACCATTCGTTGGTGGGCTCGAGCGGCCCGGTCAGCAAGGCGTCCTCGGAGATCGGCTGCGCCGCGAATTTGGGATAGATGCAGGATGAACCGAGAAACAGCAGCTTCTGCACCTCGTTGCGGAAGGCGCTGTCGATGACATTGTTCTGCATGACGAGATTGTCCTGCAGAAAATCGACCGGAAGCCTGTTGTTGGCCAGGATACCGCCAACCTTGGCCGCCGCCATCACCACTGCATCCGGCTTGCGGTCGGCCATCCAGTGCCGCACGCCGGACTGGTCGAGAAGATCGAGCTCGGCGCGCGAGGCGGTCAGGAGCTCGCAATCCTCGTCGGCCAATCGGCGCAGGATGGCCGAGCCGACCATGCCGCGATGTCCGGCCACGAAAACGCGCTTGCCCTGAAGGTCGAAGGTCATCAGCTTACCCCAATGCAGAACGGCAGCTATGCCAGTTGGCCGGCGGAGCGCCGGATCGGCTTCTCTGTTGCCGGACGCATACCGCATACAGATTTGCCCAGACAAGGCAAATCGCAAAGCCACGCGAAGCAACCTTTGGATCGGACGCTGTAGCGCTCGCGATCAGACGCCCGCTACCGCGCAGAGGCTTGTCATTCTGGCAATGGCAAGCTTGGGGTCGGCCAGCAACCCTGCCTGGTCGGCAAGGCGAAAGACATCGGAATAGTGGCGGATGCCGCGCGCCGATTGCATGCCGCCGATCATCGAAAAATGCTCCTGGTGGCCGTTCAGCCATGCCATGAAGACGATGCCGGCCTTGTAATATTCGGTCGGCACCTCGAAGATTTTGCGCGACAGCGGCACTGTCGGGGCCATCAGCGCGTCATAGCCGGCGCGGTCGCCGGCGGCCAGCTTTGCCAGCGCTGCATTGGCGACCGGCGCGATCGCATCGAAGATGCCGA
Organism: Mesorhizobium sp. M0410; assembly: GCF_040321435.1. Classification (NCBI taxonomy): domain Bacteria; kingdom Pseudomonadati; phylum Pseudomonadota; class Alphaproteobacteria; order Hyphomicrobiales; family Phyllobacteriaceae; genus Mesorhizobium; species Mesorhizobium sp. M0410. The sequence continues at coordinate 210,254 of NZ_JAMYRN010000003.1, read as the reverse complement.
GCAGCGCGTGCGAATGTCTGTCGCCGTCGCCGGCGATCAGCTCGGGGTAATTGATGTCGTCGCCGGTGAACATCACCACGCCCTCGGGCAGCCGGTCCCTGAGGGCAATCTCCTTGCCGGCATCGAGCAGCGAGATCTTTATGCCCTCGACCTTGCCGGCATGGCGTTCGATGATCGCGATCACCGTCTCCAGCGCGGTTTCGAAATCGCTGCTGCCCCAGTAGCCTTTCAGCGTCGGGTCGAACATGTCGCCCAGCCAGTGCAGGATGACCTTGCCGGACGCCTGGGACAGGATGCGGTCGTAGACGCCGACATAATCGTCGGGGCCTTTGGCGATCGCCGCCAGCGTGCGGCTGGCCATCATGATCGCCTTGCCGCCAAGCCCTTCGATGAAGCCGAGCTGTTCTTCATAGGCCGCGATGACATCGTCGAGCGTGCTGGCGGCCCCCGGCGCCAGATGGTCGGTGCCGGCGCCCGACGCAAGATCGGCGCCGTCGACGCTGCGCGCCTCAGCGATCGAGCGGCGGATCAATTCCCTGGCGTTTGCCCAATCGAAACCCATACTGCGCTGCGAGGTGTCCATCGCTTCGGCGACACGGAAGCCAAGCCGCCAAAGGTGACGGCGAAACGCCATCGTCTTCTCCCAGTCGACCGCGGGCCTCGACCACGGATCGGTCATGGCGAGGGGATCGGCAACGACATGGGCGGCGGCGTAGGCGATGCGCGAGAACCGCGCGCCGGCCACAGGCTGCACCGGCTGGCCGACAAGCCTGTAGCGGATACGGCCGCCGCCTTCCCCGGGCAAGGTGATGTCCATGGCTCTCTCCCTTGCCCGCGCCTATTAAATGGAACGTTCCAATAAATCAAGATATTTTGACCGCCTGCCTCGTGCAGCTCAAAATTGCTGCATCGCAGCAGGCGAAAGCCATGCCTGCCAGAGGATTGCGCCCACTGAGCCGCATTTTTCTCGGGTTCGCAAAAACACGATTGACTCAAATGCCTCGCAGAGATTAGATCGTTCCAATAAAATCGCATAAGAAACCTCCGGGAGGACAGATCTGGATGGCCAGCCGGGCCAAGGCAACGATACTCGACATCGCCCGTGAGGCGGGCGTGTCCAAATCGACGGTATCGCTGGTGTTGCAAGGCAGCCGGCTGATCCGGCCTGAGACCGCGCTCAAGGTGCGCAAGGCGATCGAGGATGTCGGGTATGTCTACAACCGCGGCGCCGCCAATCTGCGCAAGGCCCACTCCAACGTCATCGGCATGGTCATCAACGATCTTACCAATCCGTTTTTCGCCGAGATGGCGGTCGGCATGGAGCGCGTCTTCCAGTCGGCCGGGATCGTGCCTTTCATCGCCAACACGGCGGAGAGCCCGGTGCGCCAGGAAGAGGTTCTGAAATCGCTGATGGAGCAGGGTGTCGCCGGGCTCGTCGTGTCGCCGGCGCGCGGCACCACGCCGGGCGCGTTCCGCCGCCTTGAGACCGCAGGCGTTCCGGTCGTCTTCGTCATGCGCCGCCTCCCCGAAAGCCGCATCCCGGTGATCACGCCCGACAATCATCGCGGCGCCTATCTTGCCACCGCCCATCTGATCGGCAAGGGCCACCGCCGGCTGGCCTTCTTCGGCGGTTCGTCCGATCTCGTCGTCTATCACGAGCGGCTGGGCGGCTTTCGCGAGGCCTGTGAAGCGCTCGGCATCGCACCAGCCGACAGGCTGGTCTTCGAGGGCGAAACCAGCCGCAAGGGCGGCATTGCCTGCCTGGAAACCGCCCTTGCCATGGCCTCACCGCCGACCGCGGCCCTTTGCTTCAACGATGCGGTCGCCTTCGGCGTCTTGCTGGCGCTGCGCAAGCGCGGCCTTGAACCCGGCGCGGACTTTGCCGTCGTCGGCTTCGACGACGTCGCCGAGGCCGAGCACTACATGCCGGCGCTGACCAGCGTCGCGGTGAACACCGCCGGCCTCGGCGAGCGCGCCGCCCATGTCGTGCTGAAGATGATCCAATCGCGCACCACGCGCGCCGAGGATCATATCGGCGCCGTCAACCTCGTGGTCAGGGAAAGCTGCGGCCCCGATCGCAAGGAGCATGGCTGCGCAGGAATGGGAGACGCGGCATGACCGTCAGTTGGGGGCTGATCGGCGCCAGCACGATCGCAAGACAGTTCATGATCGGCGCCATCCGCGCGCAGCCGGACGGCGAGATCGCCGCAGTGATGAGCTCCAGCCCGGAGCGGGCTACCACCTATGCTCGGGAAAACCGCATTCCGGCGGCGGTCTCGACGCTTGATGAATTGCTCGGCTCTGACATCGACGCCGTCTACATCTCGACCACCAACGAATTGCATCTCGAACAGACACTCGCCGCCATCGAGGCGGGAAAGCATGTGCTTTGCGAAAAGCCGCTGGCGCTGACCAGCGCCGACGCCCGCAAGATGGTCACAGCGGCCAGGGCCGCCGGCGTCGTGCTCGGCACCAATCACCATCTGCGCAATGCGGGCTCGCACCGGGCGATGCGCGAAGCGATCGCTGCCGGCCGCATCGGCAGGCCGATCGCCGCGCGCGTCTTCCACTCCGTCTATCTGCCGGAAAACCTGCAGGGCTGGCGCATCACCAGGCCGGACGCGGGCGGCGGCGTGGTGCTCGATATCACCGTCCACGATGCCGACACGCTGCGCTTCGTGCTCGGCGACGATCCGGTCGAGATCTCGGCGTTCACGCAATCGGCCGGCATGGCCGCCGGCGGGCTGGAAGACGGCGCCATGTGCCTCTGGCGTTTCGCATCGGGCGTCATCGCCCAGTCGCATGAGGGCTTCACCACCAGATTCGCCGGCACCGGCTTCGAGGTGCATGGCAGCGAAGGCTCGCTGATCGCCAGGGATGTGATGACGCAGAAGCCGGTCGGCTCGGTGTTGCTGCGCACGGCACAGGGCGAGGAGGAATTGAGCTTCGACCGCGAAGATCTCTATGCCCGTTCGCTGCACCAATTCCACGCCGCAATCCGTGGCGAGGGCCAGCCTTCCGCCACCGGCGAAGACGGCGTCTGGTCGCTGACATCAGCCGAAGCGGCATTGCAGTCGGCCAGGTCCGGCAAGGCCGTTGCCATCGACCCGAAGCTCGGGAGTGCCGCGTGAGCAAGCTCGTTTCCGCGGCTGAGGCTGCCGGCCTGATCAGGGATGGCGTGGTCGTTTCCGTGTCGTCGTCGAGCGGCCTCGGCTGCCCGGATGCGGTGCTTGCCGCGATCGGCGAGCGCTTCGACGCCGAAGGCCATCCCAAGGACATCACGACACTGCACCCGATCGCCGCCGGTGACATGTACGGCATCAAGGGCATCGATCACTTAGCCAAGCCCGGCCTGTTGAAGCGCACTTTGTGCGGCTCCTATCCATCCGGGCCGTCATCTTCCGAACCACCGCAGATCTGGAAGATGATCGGCGACAATTCGGTCGCTGCTTACAACGTGCCGTCCGGCATCCTGTTCGACATGCATCGCGAAGCCGCCGCCAAGCGTCCCGGCGTGCTGACCAAGGTCGGGCTCGACACCTTCGCCGACCCGCGCCACCAGGGCTGCGCCATGAATGCTGCCGCCAGCGAGCCGATCGTTTCGGTGCAGCAGTTCGATGGCGAGGAGTGGCTCTATTTCCGCTCGATCGTGCCGCAGGTGGCGATCATCCGCGCCACCACCGCCGATGAGCGCGGCAACCTCACCTATGAGCATGAAGGTGCTTATCTCGGCGGCCTTGAACAGGCGCTGGCCGCCCGCAACAATGGCGGCATCGTCATCGCGCAGGTCAAGCGCGTCGTCGAGAACGGCACGCTGAAGCCACACGATGTACGAGTGCCCGGCGTGCTGGTCGATCATATCGTCGTGGCGCCCGACCAGTTGCAGACGACGCTGACGCCCTACGATCCGGCCATCTCCGGCGAGATTTTCCGGCCGCTGTCGAGCTTCCGCAACGCCGAGATGAACGTCCAGAAGGTCATCGCCCGCCGCGTCGCCATGGAGCTTGCCGACGGCATGGCGGTCAATATCGGCTTCGGCATCTCGGCCAATGTGCCGCGCATCCTGATCGAGGAAGGCCAGCACGGCAAGGTCACCTGGGTCATCGAGCAGGGTGCGGTCGGCGGCGTGCCGCTGCTCGACTTCAAGTTCGGCTGCTCGTCGAATGCCGACGCCTTCATGCCCTCTCCGCACCAGTTCATCTATTTCCAGGCCGGCGGCTTCGACGCCTCGCTGCTGTCCTTCCTGCAGATCGACCGCCATGGCTCTGTCAACGTCTCGAAGCTTTCGGCGCGGCCCCACGTCACCGCCGGCGCCGGCGGCTTCGTCGACATCACCGCGCGAGCGAAGAAGATCGTCTTTTCCGGTTTCTTCAACGCCGGCGCCAAGCTGTCGCTTGCCGGTGACGGCATCCGCATCGACCAGGAGGGCAAGGTCAAGAAAGTCGTCGACGAGGTCGAGCATATCTCCTTCTCGGGCAAGCGTGCCGTCGCGCAGGGACAGGATATCACCTATGTCACCGAGCGTTGCGTGATGAAGCTGACGCCGGCGGGGCTGATGGTGACCGAGTTGGCGCCGGGCATCGATCTCGAGCGCGATGTGCTGGCGCAGGCCGAGATCCCGCTCGCCGTCGCCAACGAGCTGCAAGTGACGCCGGATGCGCTCTACCGGGACCGGCCGATCGGCCTGTCGCTCAATGGCGGCGCGTCGCTTGGAGGCGCACATGGCTGAGCGTCTGGTAACCTTTGAAACCGACGGCGCCATATGCATTGTCACGCTGCGCCGGCCGGAGAAATTCAACGCGCTCGATATTCCGATGCTGCGGGGGTTGGAAGCAGCGCTCGACGAAGCCGAGGCGGCGCAGACCGTCCGCGTCGTGCTGATCTGCGGCGAAGGCAAGGGCTTTTGCGCCGGCGGCGATGTCGAGGCTTGGGCAGAAATGAGCGCCGCCGATTTCCAGGTGCAATGGGTGCGCTACGGCCATCGCGTCTTTGATCGGCTGGCGCGGCTGCGGCAGCCGACGATCGCCGTGCTTGCCGGCCATGCGCTGGGCGGCGGGCTGGAACTGGCGGCGGCTGCGGACTTCCGCGTGGCGGAAACACAGGTGAAGCTGGGGTTCCCCGAAACCTCGATCGGCGTCGTTCCCGGCTGGTCCGGCACCCAGCGCGCCGTGCGCCGCTTCGGCGCACAGGCAGTGCGGCGGATGGCGCTCGGCGGCGAAGTGTTTCTGGCTACCGAGGCTCTTGCTCTGGGGATTGTCGACCGGGTGGTCGAGACCGGTAAGGCGTTCGCCGAAGCCAAGGCCTGGGCCGGCAAGATCGCCGAGCGCGGGCCACTCGCGACCGAGGCCGCCAAGCTGATGATTGCCATTGCGGAAAGCGAGGAGAGTGCTGCCGCGACCGAAGCGCTGGCCAGCGGCTTCATCGCGCTGACAAGCGATCTCAGGACCGGCGTCGAGGCTTTCAGCGCCAAGCAGAAACCGGCCTTCTCAAGATCTTAGGAACCTGAAACTCACATGAACGCACCTCTCAACATCGCCATGCCCGCCGAGGCAGCCGCAGCGCCGAAAAGCTACCGGCTGCTGATCGACGGCAAGTTCGTGGACGCTCGGGACGGCCGCACGCTGGGGCGCAGCAGCCCCGGCCACGGCTTCACCGTCTCGCGCTATGCACAGGCCGGCGCGGCGGACGTCGAGGCTGCGGTACAGGCCGCGCACAGGGCCTTCGAGACCGGCCCGTGGCCGCGCATGAAGGCCGCCGAGCGCGCCGCGATCCTGCTCAAGGCTGCTGACCTGATCGAGGCGCGGCTGGACGAGATTGCCCGGCTCGACGCGCTGGAATCCGGCAAGCCGATTGCCCAGGCGCGCGGCGAGATCGGCGGCGCCGTCGATATCTGGCGCTATGCCGCGGCACTTGCCCGCACGCTTCACGGCGAAAGCTACGCCAATCTCGGCGACGCCATGCTCGGCGTCGTGCTGCGCGAACCGATCGGCGTCGTCTCCATCATCACACCGTGGAATTTCCCGTTCCTTATCGTCAGCCAGAAACTGCCCTTCGCGCTCGCCGCCGGCTGCACGGCGGTGATCAAGCCGAGCGAGATGACCTCGGCCTCGACTTTCGTGCTCGGCGAGATCCTGATGCAGGCCGGCCTGCCGGATGGCGTCGTCAACATCCTTGCCGGTCTGGGCGCCGATATCGGCGCACCGATGGTCAGCCACCCGCTGGTCGAGATGGTGTCGTTCACCGGCTCCACCCGGGTCGGCAGGATGACCATGGCGTCTGCCGCCAACTCGCTGAAGAAAGTCTCGATGGAGCTCGGCGGCAAGAACGGCCAGATCGTCTTTCCCGATGCCGACCTCGATGCCGCCGCCGACGCGGCGGTATTCGGCGGCTTCTTCAACGCCGGCGAATGCTGCAATGCCGGCAGCCGGCTAATCGTCCATGAGGCGATCGCCGATGAGTTCCTCGGCGCCGTCAAAGCCCTCACCGCCAAGGTGACTGTTGGCGACCCGCTCGACGACCGCACCAAGGTCGGCGCGATGATCTCCGCCGACCACATGGCCAAGGTCACCGGCTACGTGACGGCAGCGGAAAACGGCGGCGGCCGGATCTATAGCGGCGGCAAGCAGCTTGCTGCGAGCGCCGGCCAGTATCTTGATCCAACCATCGTTCGCGACGTCACCGAAGACATGGCCATTGCGCGCGAGGAAGTGTTCGGTCCGGTGCTCTCGGTGCTGACTTTTGAATCGATTGAAAGGGCGTTGCACATCGCCAACAACACGCCCTATGGTCTGTCGGCGGGCGTGTGGAGCGCCAGCATCGATACCTGCATGTCGGTGGCGCGGAATGTGCGTTCGGGAACTGTTTGGGTGAACACGTTCATGGAAGGTTATCCCGAACTGCCTTTCGGCGGCTACAAGCAGTCCGGTCTGGGACGCGAACTCGGCAAGCGCGCCGTCGAGGATTATACCGAGGAAAAGACAATCCAGTTTCATCGCGGCCAGCGCACCGGATGGTGGGTCGGCTGAGTTGGGAAGAACCCGGTGGCCATCCGCCGGTCGTTGTAAGTTCAACAAGGGAGGAAGTACATGTTGCGCAAACTGCTTATCGGGACGGGTCTCGCAGCGGGCGTTGCGTTCGCGGCCCATGCCGAGGACGTCAAGGAAGTCCAGATGCTGCATTGGTGGACGTCGGGCGGCGAAGCTGCCGCTCTGAACGTGCTCAAGCAAGATCTGGCCAAGGAAGGCTTTGCCTGGAAGGACGTGCCGGTGGCCGGCGGTGGCGGCGACGCCGCCATGACCGCGCTGAAGGCGATGGTGGCGGCCGGCAACTACCCGACCGCCTCGCAGATGCTTGGCTATACCGTGCTCGACTACGCCGCGGCCGGCGTCATGGGCGACCTGACCGAGACGGCGATAAAGGAAGGCTGGGACAAGTCCGTTCCCGCCGCCCTGCAGAAATTCTCCGTCTATGACGGCAAGTGGGTCGCGGCTCCGGTCAACGTCCACTCGGTCAACTGGCTGTGGATCAACAAGGCGGTGATGGACAAGATCGGCGGCACCGAGCCCAAGACCTTCGACGACTTCATCGCGCTGCTCGACAAGGCCAAGGCGGCGGGCGTCATCCCGCTCGCGCTGGGCGGCCAGAACTGGCAGGAAGCGACCATGTTCGACTCGGTCGTGCTGTCGACCGGCGGGCCTGAGTTCTACAAGAAGGCCTTCAACGACCTCGACGAGGAATCCCTCAAGTCCGACACGATGAAGAAGTCGTTCGACAACCTCGCCAAGCTCGTCACCTATGTCGACCCGAACTTCTCGGGCCGTGACTGGAACCTCGCCACCGCCATGGTCATCAAGGGTGATGCGCTGGTACAGGTGATGGGTGACTGGGCCAAGGGCGAATTCAACGCCGCCAAAAAGGTCCCGGGCACCGACTTTCTCTGCTATCGCTTCCCGGGCACCGACGGCAGCGTGATCTACAACTCCGACATGTTCGGCATGTTCAAGGTTCCGGAAGACCGCAAGGCCGCCCAGATCGCTCTGGCCACCGCAACTCTGTCGAAGAGCTTCCAGTCGGCCTTCAACGTCGTCAAGGGCTCGGTCCCGGCCCGCACCGACGTGCCGGACACCGACTTCGACGCATGCGGCAAGAAGGGCATGGCCGATTTGAAGGCCGCCAATGAAGGCGGCACGCTGTTCGGCTCGCTGGCGCAAGGCTACGGCGCCCCTCCGGCGGTTGCCAACGCCTACAAGGATGTCGTCTCGAAGTTCGTCCACGGCCAGATCAAGACCTCGGACGAGGCGGTGACCCAACTGGTCAGTGCGATCGAAGACGCCAAGTAAGCACGCGCCCATGTGAACGATCTCCCCGGCGCAAGCCGGGGAGATTCCCTGCGGAGGGGTTTTGCGGTTGCGCTGACCGGCACGCTTCGTGCCGCAGAGGCCGCGACGACAGAATTCCGGACCCGCGATACGGAATGGATCGATGAGCATAGTTGCTGAAACCAGTATCACGCTGACGCCGGAGCACGGTGCCCGTCCGGGCGCTTCGGTGCGCTCGCGCCTGCAGGATGCGCTGCCGAAGCTCGTGCTGGCGCCGAGCTTCGCCGCCACCATCGTCTTCGTCTACGGCTTCATCCTGTGGACGATCTATCTGTCCTTCACCAATTCCAAGACCTTTCCCTCCTATGCGATCACCGGGCCACGCGCCTATCAGCGGCTGTGGCGCTGGACTTTCGAAAGCGATCCGCCGTCCTCCTGGTACACCTCGATCACCAATATGGGGGTTTTCGGCTTCCTCTATATTTCCATCTGCCTGGCGCTCGGCCTGTTCCTGGCGATCCTGCTTGACCAGAAGATCCGCGGCGAAGGCATGTTGCGGCCGATCTATCTCTACCCGATGGCACTGTCCTTCATCGTCACCGGCGTTGCCTGGAAATGGTTTCTCGACCCCGGCCTCGGCCTCGAGCAGACGCTGCACCAATGGGGCTGGACGAGCTTCCATTTCGACTGGATCAAGAACAAGGACTTCGTCATCTACACTGTGGTCATCGCCGGTGTCTGGCAGGCGTCAGGCTTCATCATGGCGATGTTCCTGGCCGGCCTGCGCGGCATCGACGGCGAGATCCTGAAGGCGGCGCAGATCGACGGTGCCACCACCTTCCAGCTCTACCGTCGCATCGTCATCCCGCTGCTGCGGCCGATCTTCCTGTCCGCCTTGATCGTCCTCGCGCATCTCGCCATCAAGTCCTACGATCTGGTCGTCGCGCTGACCAGCGGCGGGCCGGGCGGCTCGGCCTGGCTGCCGTCGAACTTCATGTATGAGTACACCTTCAAGCGCAACGAAATGGCCGTCGGCTCGGCCAGCGCCGTGATCATGCTGATGACTATCACCGCGATCATCGTTCCCTATCTCTATTCCGAGCTTCGGGAGAAGCCGCGATGAGCGCCATAGCCACTCCTGCTCGCCAGAGCACAGGCGGTATCAGCGCCAGGACGGTCAACCGTATCGTCATCTACGGGCTGCTGGCGCTGTTTGCGCTGTTCTATCTGATGCCGCTGTTCGTCATGCTGGTGACCTCGTTCAAGACCATGGACGAGATCCAGAACGGCAACATGCTGGCGCTGCCGCAGGCGCCGACCTTCGCCCCTTGGATAAGGGCATGGAGCGAAGTCTGCTCGGGTCTCACCTGCGTCGGCATGAAGGGTTATTTCTGGAACTCGATCAAGATGGTGGTTCCGGCGGTCATTATCTCGACCCTGCTCGGCGCGCTCAACGGCTATGTGCTGACGAAGTGGCGCTTTCGCGGGGCGACGCTGGTGTTCGGGCTGATGCTGTTTGCCTGCTTCATCCCGTTCCAGTCCGTGCTCTTGCCGATGGCAACGATCCTCGGCAGCCTCGGCCGGTTCGGTGTCAAGCTGCAGAACGCGACCGGCTTCACCTTCGGCTTCGGCAATCCAACCGTGAACCTGGTGTTCGTTCACGTCGTCTACGGCATCGGCTTCACCACCCTGTTCTTCCGCAATTATTACGAAGCGTTTCCGAACGAGCTGGTGAAGGCGGCGCAGATCGACGGCGCCAGCTTCTTCCAGATCTTCCGGCGCATCATGCTGCCCAACTCGCTGCCGATCATCGTGGTGACGGTGATCTACCAGTTCACCAACATCTGGAACGACTTCCTCTTCGCCTCCGCATATGCCGGCTCAGGCGACGTGATGCCGATGACGGTGGCGCTGAACAACGTCGTCAACACCTCGACCGGCGTCGTCGAATACAACGTCAATATGGCGGCTGCGATGATCGCCGCGCTGCCGACGCTCCTCGTCTATGTGCTCGCCGGCCGCTATTTCGTGCGCGGCCTTATGGCCGGCGCCGTCAAAGGATAATCGCATGGCTTTTCTGGAAATTGACGGGCTGAAGAAGCGTTTCGGAGCGGTCGAGATCCTGAAAGGCATCGACCTCGACCTGGAAAAGGGCGGCTTCCTCGTGCTGGTCGGGCCTTCCGGTTGCGGCAAGTCCACGCTGCTCAACACCATTGCCGGCCTGGAAACCATCACCGAAGGGGAAATCCGCGTCGACGGACGCACGATCAACGATCTTCACCCCTCCAAGCGCGACATCGCCATGGTGTTCCAGAGCTACGCGCTCTATCCGAACATGACGGTGGCCGGGAATATTGCCTTCGGTATGGAGATGCGCGGCGTGCCGGCCGGCGAGCGCCAGAAGGCGATCGACAAGGTGGCGAAGGTCCTGCAGATCGGCCATTTGCTGAAGCGCAAGCCAAGCCAGCTCTCCGGCGGCCAGCGCCAGCGCGTCGCCATGGGCCGGGCGCTGGTGCGCGATCCAAAGCTGTTCCTGTTCGACGAGCCTTTGTCCAATCTCGATGCCAAGCTGCGTGTCGACATGCGCATCGAGATCAAGCGCCTGCACGCCACCACCGGCACCACCATCGTCTACGTCACCCACGACCAGATCGAGGCGATGACGCTGGCCACCAAGATCGCGGTGATGCGCGACGGCGAGGTGCAGCAGTTCGGCACGCCAGCCGAAATCTATAACAATCCGGTCAACCTGTTTGTTGCCGACTTCATGGGCTCGCCGGCGATGAACCTGATCCCGGCGACGATCGGCAGCAACGGCAGCGGCTTCTCCGTCGTCATGGAGCGCGAGGCGCGCCAGCCGATCTCGCTGCCGCTGGGCAATGCGCCGGCCGGCCTGTCGGCATTCCAGGGAAAACCGATCATCTTCGGCGTCCGCCCGGAAGCACTGACCGATCCCGAGGGTGCCGAACGCAACGCCGCGAACATCGCCCGCGCCGACTGTCACATCGAGGTCATCGAGCCGGCCGGCTCGGATACGTTCGCGGTCACCAATCTCGGCGGCAAGGCCGTGGTGGCGCGGCTGCGCGCCGATGCCAAAATCCAGCCCGGCACGGTTACGCCGCTCGCCTTCAACCTGACTAAGGCGGTGTTCTTCGATCCGGCGACCGAGAAACGCATCGTCTAACGGCCATGACAAATCCCGACATCGTCATCATCGGCTCCGGCATAGGCGGCGCCACGATCGCCTCCGGCCTTGCCGGCGGTGGCGCCTCGATCCTGATGCTGGAGCGCGGCGAACCACTGCCAGCAACGCCGCACACACGCGACACCCACGCGATCTTCGTCGACGGCCATTATCGGCCGAAGGAGCTGTGGCTCGAGGCCGGCGGAGCGCCTTTCAACCCGGGCAATTACTACTATGTCGGCGGCAATTCGAAATTCTACGGCGCGGTGCTGATCCGCTACCGCAGGGAAGACTTTTCGGAGATGGAGCACTATGGCGGCATCTCGCCGGCCTGGCCGTTTTCCTATGAGGAATTCGAACCCTGGTATTCCAGGGCCGAGCAGCTGTTCCGCGTGCGCGGTGCACTCGGCGAAGACCCGACCGAGCCATTCCACTCGATGCCCTACCCTTTCGGGCCGATACCCGACGAGCCGCCGATCGCGCGCGCCCGCGCCGAGCTCAGGAGCCTCGGCCTGCACCCGGCATCGCTGCCGCTCGGCGTCGACATCGAAGCCTGGCTGAAAGACGGCAGCACGCCGTGGGACGCGTTTCCCAACACCGGGACCGGCAAGGTCGACGCCCAAACGGGACCGCTGGCCGCCGCCCTTACCGACCAGAAGATCAAGCTCGAGACCGGCGCCCATGTCGAATATCTCGAGGCATCGCCGGATGCGAGGACGATCATCGCCGTCCATTATCGACAGAACGGTACGCTGAAGAAAGTCGCGCCGAAGCTGGTCATCCTATCGGCCGGCGCAGTCAATTCCGCCGCCATCCTGCTGCGCTCGCCCACCCCTCAGGGCAGAGGCGGTGGCAAAGGCCTGGCCAACCGCTCCGACCAGGTCGGCCGCAACTTCATGAACCACAATTCGAGCGCCATGCTGGCGATCGATCCACGCCGCCGGAACAAATCCGTCTACCAGAAGACGCTGATGCTGAACGATTATTATCTGTCCGACGGCAAGGGCGGCAAGCCGCTCGGCAATGTCCAGCTCCTCGGCAAGATCGACGGCAACATCCTCAAGGCCAATGTCAGGCGCGCGCCCAAATTCGCGCTCGATTTCATGGCTGGCCGCGCCGTCGACTGGTATCTGATGTGCGAGGACCTGCCCGATCCCGAGAGCCGCATCATGGTCGACGGCAAGGACATCGTCATGCAGTGGCGGCGCTCCAACATGCAGTCGCTCGACGGACTGACCAAGGTGATGCGCGAGAATTTCCGCGCCTGCGGCTATCCGATCGTGCTGTCGCGGCCGTTTGACAAGCGCACGCCCTCGCATCAGTGCGGCACGGTGAAGATGGGCAACGATCCAGCGACCTCGCCGCTCGACCCGTTCTGCCGCTCCTTCGACCACAGCAATTTGTTCGTCGTCGATGCCGGCTTCCTGCCGAATTCGGCCGCCGTCAATCCGGCGCTGTCGATCGCCGCACAGGCGCTGCGCGTCGCCGATCATATCCGCAAGACGGAGCTTGCAACATGAGCCGCCCCGCAGCGATCGTCACCGGCGGCGCGCGCGGCATCGGCCTTGCTTGCGCCGAGGCGCTGGCCGATGCAGGCTTCGACATCCTCGTCTCCGACCTTGCCGACGAAGCCGCCGACGGGCTCGCCGCCGACATCACCGGGCGCGGCGCGAAATTCGCCTATGTCAGTTGCGACATCGCCGACCTCGACGGCCATGCAGCGCTGATCGAGGCCGCGACAAGCGCCTTCGGCCGCATCGACTGCCTGGTCAACAATGCCGGCATCGGCGCCGTCCTGCGCGGCGATCTGCTCGAGCTCAAGCCGGAAAATTTCGACCGGGTGCTCGGCATCAATCTGCGCGGCACGGTGTTCCTCAGCCAGCACGTCGCCAAAGCGATGCTCGGCCTGCCGAGCGATGGTGCGAGATCGATCATCACCATCACCTCGGTCAGTGCCGCCATGGCCTCGCCGGAACGTGCTGATTACTGCATCTCCAAGGCCGGGCTTTCGATGTGGGTGAAGAACCTGGCACTGCGGCTTGCCGCCGAAAACATCGCCGTGTTCGAGGTGCGCCCGGGCATCATCCGCACCGACATGACCGCCGGTGTGACCGCCAAATATGACGGGCTGATCGACGGCGGGCTGGTGCCGGCGATGCGCTGGGGCAAGAGCGAAGATATCGGTGCAGCCGTGGCAGCACTCGCCGGTGGCAAGTTCGGCTTTTCGACCGGCTCGGTCATCAATGTCGACGGCGCGCTGTCGGTGCCGAGGCTATGAACAGGTGACGCCATGACCGACTACATCATCGTCGGCGCTGGCCCGGCCGGCTGCGTACTCGCCAACCGGCTGAGCGAAGATCCGTCGCATCAGGTGCTGCTGCTCGAAGCCGGCGGCAAGGACTGGCATCCGCTGATCCACATGCCGGCCGGTTTCGCCAAGATGACCAAGGGCATCGCCGCCTGGGGCTGGTCGACGGTGCCGCAAAAGCACATGCAGGACCGTGTCTTCCGATACACGCAGGCCAAGGTGATCGGCGGCGGCTCGTCGATCAACGCGCAGATCTACACGCGCGGCAACGCCCGCGACTACGACGCCTGGGAGAAGGAAGAAGGTCTTGCCGGCTGGGGCTATCGCGACGTGCTGCCCTATTTCAAACGCGCCGAGAACAATCAGCGTTATGCCAACGATTTTCACGGCGACCAGGGCCCGCTCGGCGTGTCGAACCCGATCGCGCCGCTGCCGATCTGCGAGGCCTATTTCCGTGCCGGACAGGAGATGGGCATCCCCTTCAATCCCGACTTCAACGGGGTAGCCCAGGAGGGCGTCGGTTACTATCAGCTGACGCAGAAGGACGCGAAGCGCTCCTCCGCCTCTGTCGCCTACCTCCGGCCGATCCGCGAGCGAAAGAATCTCACCGTCAGGACCGGCGTTCTGGTGACACGCATCGTCGTCGACAAGGGCCGCGCCGTCGGCGTCGAGATCGTCGACAGGCCGGGCGGCCAGCCAACGATCCTGCGCGCCGAGCGCGAGGTGATCGTCTCGTCCGGCGCTATCGGCTCGCCGAAGCTTCTGATGCAGTCGGGCATCGGCCCGGCCGACCATCTGAAGGCGGTCGGCGTGACACCGGTGCACGATCTGCCCGGCGTCGGCTCCAACCTGCAGGATCATCTCGACCTGTTCGTCATCGCCGAATGCACCGGCGATCACACCTACGACAACTACGCCAAGCTGCACTGGACGGCTTGGGCCGGCCTGCAGTATCTGCTCCTGAAGAAAGGCCCGGTGGCTTCCAGCCTGTTCGAGACCGGCGGCTTCTGGTACGCCGATCCGACCGCCGCCTCTCCCGACATCCAGCTGCATCTCGGCCTCGGCTCCGGCATCGAGGCCGGCGTCGAGAAGCTGAACAATCCGGGCGTGACATTGAACTCGGCCTTCCTGCGTCCGCACTCGCGCGGCACGGTGCGGCTGAACAGCGCCGATCCGGCCGACCGCCCGTTGATCGATCCGAACTATTGGTCCGATCCCTATGACCGCGATATGTCGATCAAGGGGCTGAGGCTGGCGCGCGAGATCATGCGGCAGAAGGCGCTGCAGCCCTATGTGCTGCGCGAGGTATTGCCGGGACCCGACCTGCAGAGCGGCGACGAGCTGTTCGACTACGCCTGCCGCAGTTCCAAGACCGACCACCACCCGGTCGGCACGTGCCGCATGGGCCACGATGCGATGAGCGTGGTAACGCCAGATCT
Organism: Mesorhizobium sp. M0410; assembly: GCF_040321435.1. Classification (NCBI taxonomy): domain Bacteria; kingdom Pseudomonadati; phylum Pseudomonadota; class Alphaproteobacteria; order Hyphomicrobiales; family Phyllobacteriaceae; genus Mesorhizobium; species Mesorhizobium sp. M0410. Next base: position 195,005 of record NZ_JAMYRN010000003.1, on the reverse strand, counting down.
CAGGCTGCGCGGTATCGAGGGCCTGCGCGTCTGCGACGCCTCGGTGATGCCGCGCATCCCCTCCTCCAACACCAATGCCCCGACGATCATGGTTGGCGAAAAAGGCGCCGATCTGATCCTTGGCCGCGAGCCGCTGCCGCCGGCGGTGTTTTCCACCAACCAAGCGGCATGAGGGACAAAGAATGATCAGGCACTGTGTCTTCGTCAGATTTCGCAACGATGTCGCCGACGCCGACCGCGCGGCAATCCATGCCGATCTCGAAGCGTTGCGGGCGGTGATCGACGGCATGGGCAAGGTCGAATTCAGCGCCAATACCAGCCCGGAACCCTTCGCCCGCGGATTCACGCACGGCTTCACCATCGACTTTCGCGACGCTGCGGCACGCGATGCCTATCTGGAGCATGAAGCGCATCAGCGAGCCGGCGCAAAACTGGTCGCGGCGCTCGAAGGCGGCACCGACGGGCTGATGGTGTTTGATCTGGAGATCGCGTGACTATCCCATTCTCAGCGCAACGACGCCGGCAACGATGCTAAGCACCGCGGCACCTCGCCATGCCGTCATCTTCTCGCCGAGCGCGAACACCGAGATCATCATGGCGAACAGGATCGATGTTTCGCGCAGCGACGCCACCGAGGCGATCGGCGCCTTGGTCATCGCCCACATCACGATCCAGTAGGCGCCGCCGCTGAGCACGCCGGTATAGATTCCGGGCTTCCAGTCGCGCGCCAGCACCGGCAGCGCCTGTGGTCCGCGAAAGACGACGCATAGCACCAGCGCCCACAGCGCATCGCAGACGAACAGCCAGGCGGCATAACTCGACGCGGTGGCGGCCAGCCGCGCGCCGCTGCCGTCCGACAGCGTGTAGCTGGCGATGAAGATCGATGTGCCCAGCGCGAAGCCGACGGCGCGCAGGTTCAATTTCTCCAGATGCGCGCCGCCGCGAAACGACAGCACCAGCGTGCCCGCCGACAACAAGAGGATGCCGAGAATGGCGAGCGGCGCCGGCATCTCGGCAACCACCACAACGCCCCCCAAAGCGGCCAGCAATGGCGCGGTGCCGCGCGCCAGCGGATAGGTCTGGGCGAAATCGCCGGCCTTGTAGGCGCCGATCAGGAACGTCCTGTAGCCCATGTGGAAGACAACCGAGGCGAGGATGTATGGCCACACTTCCGGCTTCGGCACCTCGACGAAAGGCAACGTCACCAGCGCAGCGGCACCCATGCCGAGCGTCATCAGTGTGATCGACAGGAAACGGTCGAGATGGACCTTGACCAGCGCGTTCCAGATCGCATGCATGGATGCGGCGGCGAGCACCGCGAAAAAGACAAACAGGCTCATCGGCGGTTCATCCGCCGCCCGTCCCGATGACGATCGGCGTCTCCAGGTCGATATCGACCCAGAGCGGAAAATGGTCGGAAGCGATTTGGCCGATATCGGCGCTGACCGAGCGCACGCGCCCGGCAAACATGCCGCCGACGAAGCAATGGTCGAGCCGGCGCTTTGCCAGCCTGCCATCGATAGTCTTCACATGGGTGTGGAAATCCGCTGTCGGTTCCATTGCGACGGCGGCGGCATCGACAAAACCGTCGAGATAGGCGGCACCGCGATGATAGGGCGCGCTGCCGACAATGCGCCGGTACTCGGCGCTATCCGGCTCCATGTTGAAGTCGCCCAACCAGATCGCCGCTACGGGGTTTTCTGGCTCCTGTTCGCCATTGCTCCAGTTGCGCGCCGGCTCGTCGTCGGCGCCGCTCCATGGACCGCCCTCGGACGGCGCGCTGCGATGCTCGGCGAGCAAATAGTCGATCTGCTCCAGCCGCTCCTCGGCCGCGATATGCGCCAGATGCAACGACAGCACCCGCACCGGACCGGCAGGGGCGCGGATCATGCATTCGAGTGCGGCATTGCGGGTGTTGAGCGGCCGCAGCGTGCGCCTGAGCGGCAGCGTATGCAACCGCGACCAGACGATCGGAAGCTTCGACAGAACCATGGTGCCGAATTGCCGCCGCCGGTTGACGATGTGGCCTTCACGCCGGTGGCTGGCATCCATGTCGAAGGCCGGCCCGTAGACCCAATGATAGTCGGGCAGCAATTGCGAAAGAAGTTCCGGCTGGTCGTCCTCGTTGCTGCGCAACCAGTGCCGTTCCACCTCCTGCAAGGCGACGATGTCGGCGCCGGCCACGACCTTGGCACAACGCGCCAGGTCGTAGCGGCCATCGCTGCCGAAGCCGTACTGGATGTTATAGCTGACCAGCTTCATTGCTTATCCGGCTCAGTTTCCTGCTGGCAGTAGCCGTTCGCTGACAGCCTTGCAATGTGCAGCCGGGCGGAGGGAGCTTGGGCCAGATGCTAAGTGGTCAGCGGCTGGAACCGACCGGGCGGGGATGCTGCCAGTTCCGACCAGTCGATTTCTTCCTCAAGGCGGTGGTAGGCTTCGTCGCCGATCGTCCCGTCGATGCGCAAACGCTCCAGCGCATCACGCTGGCTCTTGATGGCGTAAAGACGCAATCTGTCATACTCGGTCGCCGCCTGGGCATCCTCCGGGTTTTCGGCGATGGCGCGCTGGGCGGCATATTGCTCTCGCACCGCCCCGGCCGCGCTCGATGTCTTGCCGCTGAGCACGTCCAGCGCCGCCTGCATGATGGCGACGCGCGCCTGCGCCACCTCCCGGTCGACCGTCCGGTCGAGGTCGAGATTGAGCAGAAGCAGCAACGGTTTCAGGCTGACGCCTTGCAGCACCAATGTGCCGAGCACGACCGTGAAGGCGGCGAGCACGATCGGATCACGGCCCGGAAAGTCGGCCGGCAAGGCGAAGGCTGCCGCAAGCGTCACCAGGCCACGCATGCCGCACCAGCCGATGAGCACGCCGCCGCGCAATGTCGGTGCGTCCTTCCGCCTGTCCTCGTCGCCCAGACGTGCCAGCGCTCTGAGGATCGCGCCGCAGCCCAGCACCCAGACGAGCCGCGATACGATGACAATGGCCAGCACCGCCAGGGCAAAGACGAACGCCTCGCTTTGTCCTTGCTCGGCAAGTCGACCGACAATCGATCGCGCTTGCAGGCCCATCAGGACGAAGGCCAGGACGTTGAGCACGAACACCGCCGTCTCCCAGACCGAGTAGGAACTGACACGATTCCTTGCCGGCATGCGGCGCGGCGATGTACGGGCGATCGTCATGGCATAGACGACGATCGTGATGATGGCGGACAGCCCTATCCTGTCGGCCAGGATCCAGACGCCAAAGGTTGAGGCGAATTGCACCACGGTGCCGCTCGCCGGGTCGTCGATACGGCCGAGTATGGCGAGAGACAACCGGCCGAGCACATAGCCTGCGGCAAGGCTGCCGACCGTCGACAGCAGGATCATTGGTACGGCACTGCTCAACAGGATGGAGCCGGCGGCTGCGGAAACCGACATTCGGTAGATCAGCAGTGCCGTCGCGTCATTGAGAAGGCTCTCGCCTTCCAGGATGGCGGTGATGCGATGCGGTACCTTGAACTGCCCGAGCACGGCCGCCGCTGCCACCGCATCGGGCGGCGCCACAATCGCGCCAAGCGCTATGGCGGCGGCGACGGGCAGGCCTGCCATCGTCCAGCCCACCAGAGCGACCGCCACCGTGGTGAAGATGACGGCGCCAAGCGCCAGCAGGATGAGCGAAACCTTGTAGCGGTTGAGATCGCGCAGCGACGTGTCGTAGGCCGCGTCGAGCAGAACCGGCGCGATGAACAGAGCGAGCGCCAGCTCCGGGTCGATCTCGATGGTCGGGGCAAACGGCAGGAAGGCGATGCCAGCGCCGGCCAGCGCCAACAATGAAGGATAGGGAATCTGCAGACGCCGCGACAGCGCGGTCAGGACGACCGCGATGAGAAGCAGGACAAGGGTGAGTTCAAAAAGCGCCATGCCTTATCGTAGCGGTGAAGCCGGGCGATTGGCACTGCAAAAACGGCAACGGCTTTGGCTGCTCGTGAATGGTGAATGGCTGCGTGTAGAGGAATTTGGCGCGTAAAGCGCATTCTCACTATTCACTATTCCCTCTTCCCCTAATGCAGCACCAGCATGTCGCCCGACGAGAACGAAATTTCGGCCTTTTCGCCGACGGCCGGCGGCGGCGTGGCCGGGCTGTTGAACGTGTCGAGCGAGACCGTGGCGCCGCCGATGCCGACGCGCACCCGGATGACCGAGCCGAGGAAATGCACTTCGGCGATTTCGCCCGAAAGGCTGGAGTCGCGGCCGGGGTGGCGCCCCAGCGAAATCGCTTCCGGACGCAGTGCCAACGACAGCGTGTCGCCGGATTTCGAGCCGTTGAGCTTGCCCTTGAGCGAAACCTCTTGCGAATTGACGCGCACCTTGCCCGAAGCCGCGTCTGTGACCGTGCCTTCAAGCACGTTCAGCGTGCCGACGAAATTGGCAACGAATTTGGTTGCCGGCCGGTTGTAGATCTCGAACGGCGTGCCTACTTGCTCGGCCTTGCCGCCATACATGACGGCAATGCGGTCGGAGATCGACAGCGCCTCTTCCTGGTCGTGGGTGACGAAGATGGTGGTGATGCCGAGCTTCTTCTGGATCGAGCGGATTTCCTCGCGCAGCGACACGCGCACCTTCGCGTCAAGCGCCGATAGCGGCTCATCGAGCAGCAACAGCTTCGGCTTCGGCGCAATTGCCCGCGCCAGCGCGATGCGCTGCTGCTGGCCGCCGGAAAGCTGGTAGGGATAGCGGTCGCCCATCTGCGGCAGCTTGATGATGTCGAGCATTTCGGCAATGCGCCTGTCGGCATCGGCCTTTGGCATGCCGGCGACCTTCAGCCCGAAGCCGATATTCTGCGCCACGGTGAGGTTCGGAAACAGCGCATAGGCCTGGAACACCATGCCGACATTGCGCTGATTGGGCTTCAGCCGGGTGATGTCCTTGCCGGCCACGACGATCTTGCCGGCGGACGGCTCTTCGAAACCAGCGACCATGCGCAGCACCGTCGTCTTGCCGCAGCCCGATGGCCCAAGGAAAGAGACGAATTCGCCCGGCTCGACGTCGAGGTTGAAATCCTGCACAACGGTGATGGGGCCGAAGGATTTTCGCACATGCTGGATTGAGAGGAAGGGCTCGGTCATGGCTTTTTCCTTCGGGTCAGTTCGGACGGTTCGCCGATCGCGGCGCGAAACGCGACAGGATCTGGATCAGCGACATGCAGCCCCAGGTGATGGCGAAGGCGATGATGGCAAGCGCCGCCGGCTCGTAGGCTCGGTTAGCGCCGACGTTCTGCAGATAGGGTCCGAAGGCAGGCCGGTTGAGCAGGCTAGCCATGGTGAATTCGCCTATCACGATGGCGAAGGTCAGGAAGGCGCCCGACAGCACCGCGATCAGCACATTGGGCAGGATGACCCGGGTGATGATCGTGCCCCAGCCGGCGCCGAGAATCTGCGCCGCCTCGGTCAGTGTCCGCACGTCGATCGTGCGAAGTCCGGTGTCGACGGCGCGATACATGTAGGGCAGTGCTAGTGTCGCATAACCGATGACCAGCAAGGCATTGGCTCCTGTCTCGCTGCCCAGGAACGGCAGCGGTGAGTTCGACCCGTACATTCTAATGTAGCCGAAGACGATGACGATGGCGGGAATGACCAGCGGCAGCAGCGTGATGAACTCGACGACGGGCCTGAGCTGCGGCATCCGCAGGCGGATCCAATAAGCGGTAGGCACCACGATCAGCACGCCGAGAATGATGGTGAAAACAGCAGCGAGTACGGAATAGCCGAAGGTCGCCTGGAAACGGGGGTCGCCAAACACGACTTTGTACGCATCGAAGGAATAGGCGCCGCGCCGCATGCGCATGGAAAATTCCACCGTCGCGATAAGCGGAATGAAGAAGTAGGCAGCGCCCAGCGCGAAGACGACCCAGGCCCAGAAACGTCCGCTCTTCATTTAAGCCACCTTTCCGAGCGCGTCCGGAACCAGATGTAGAAGACATTGGCAAGCCCGGTGATGACGATCATACCGAAGGCAATGGCATAGCCGAGATGGGCATTGTGCAGCACGTCACCGCGGATCTGCGCGTAGAGCAGGATAGGGACGATGTTAAGCGAGGAGCCGGTCAGAGCGTAAGCGGTGGCGATGGCACCGAAGGCGTTGGCGAACAAGAGGATGACGGTGCCGAGGAAGCTTGGCCAGATCACCGGAATGACGACCATACGCCAGAACTGCGCCTGGGTCGCGCCAAGCGTTGCTGCCGCTTCGCCCCATTCCTTCTTCAGCCCGTCGATCGCTGGCACGATGATCACCACCATCAGCGGGATCTGGAAATAGACATAGGTCAGTGTCAGGCCCCAGAACGACAGAATGTTGAAACCATGGGCATAAATGTTGAAGCCGACCAAGACGTTGAGCAGCACCGTGGCGAGCCCGAGCCGGCCGAGCGTCGCGAGAAAGGCGAAGGCCAGCGGCACGCCGGCAAAATTGGAGGCCACGCCGGAGAAGGTCAGTGTCGCCGAGCGTATCCATTCCGGCAGTCCGCCGCGCACGATGGCGATGGCAATGGCAAGCCCCGCGAAAGCACCGATCAGCGACGAGGCGAGGCTGACCTTGATTGAGATCCAGTAGGCGGCAACGATCGACGGCTGCGCCAAGGCCGCTATGTTTTCGAAAGTGAATTCGCCGGCATCGTTCCGGAATGCGCCCAGCATCAGATAGAGCGTGGGCAGGATCAGGAACATGATGGCGAAGATGAAGAAAGGCGCAACGCCAAGCCATTGTGTCGGCAGCCTCATACTGCGGGCGTCGGCAGGAGGCGCGGTCTTCCCGGCAACAGCGTGATCGGACAACGAGATATCGGTCATGCGCCGGCTACCGTCCTGGAGGTATGCCGGGCGGCGATCTAAGCCGCCCGGCTGATCTCAAGTCTTACTTGACGTTGGCGCCGACGACGGCATCCCAGTTCTTGGTGATGGCTTCCTTGGCCTTGCCCTGCTCGTCGAGCGTCGGGAACACCGCGGCTGCATAGGACTCGGCCGGCGGCAGCTTGGCCATCACGTCAGCCGGGAGCTTGCCATTCTTGGCGAGGTCGTTGAAGCGGATCGGGTGACAATAGCCCTTCAGCCAGCCGATCTGGCCTTCGTCGGAATAGAGATATTCCAGCCATAGCTTGGCAGCATTGGGATGCGGCGCGTAGGCGCTGATCGCCTGAACATAGACGCCGGCGACGACACCGGTCTTCGGCACGACGACGTCGACCGGCGGATTGCCCTTCAGCGTATCGCGGCCGGCAAGCGCGTTATAATCCCAGGTCACCAGGATTGGCGTCTGGCCTTGGGCAAGCGTCGCGGGCTTGCCGATGACCGGCACGAAATTGCCGGCGGCGTTGAGCTTCTTGAAGAAGTCGAGACCAGCCGTGCCGGCGGCTTCGCCGGCAGCCGCACCGCCGGAAAGGCCGGCGGCATAGACGGCCTGGATGGCCTGGTTCGAAGCACGCGGGTCACCGGCGAGCGCCACGGTATTGGCAAATTCCGGCTTCAGCAGGTCGGCCCAGTCGGCCGGCGCTTCCTTGACCAGGTCCTTGTTCACCAGAAACGAAAGCACGCCGTAGTAATCGCCGGTCCAAAAGCCTTCGGCATCCTTGGCGCTGTCCGGGATCGAGTCCCAGGTCGATACTTTATAAGCCTGGATCAGGCCATCCTTCTTTGCGGTGGGGCCGAAGCTCAGGCCGACATCGATGACGTCAGGCGCCTGCGGGCCCTTGTTGTCCTTGTTGGCCTTGATCGCTTCGACCTCGTCGCCGGAGCCGGCATCGGGATTGAGCTCGTTGACGGTGATGCCCGGATATTTTGCCTTGAAGCCATCGATGACCGCGCCGTAGCCGCACCAGTCATGCGGCAGCGCGATGGTGGTGAGCTGGCCTTCAGCCTTGGCTGCGGCGACCAGTTCATCCATGGACTGGGCCGACGAGATGGCAGAGGTCGCCATCAGGGCGACGGCCGTAAGGGAAAGCAGTTTTCCCGTGAATTTGAACATGTGTTCTCTCCGTTGAACTGACGCCGTTGGACGCCTGCGATGCGGTATCGTTTTCGTGTGACAGCCAGATGAAAGCTCTGTGAAAGCGATGCCCTGCAGTACGAAAAAGTAAACTCTTTTTAACCGGCTGTAGCAATCGCTACCCGGCTATTTTTCCGGCTAACTAGTTTCGGCCTTGTCGTTCATCCTTTCCCCCTTTCTTCGCCTCTTTTCCAAAGTGGATTTCCAATGCGGAAGTTGTCTCAGACGGCGCCGGCGATGGCATTTTCCAGCAGCGTCAGCGCCGCCTTCTTGGTCAGCTTGACCGGGTTGCCGCCGGCGGTCGGGTCGACTACCGCCATGTCGGCGATCAGGCCCTTGCGCTTCTTGTCCATGTCGAACCCCTTGATCAGGCCGGGCAGCGCATGCGGCACCTTGAGCTCTTTGCGCAGCTTGATGATCGCCTTGGCAAAACCGTCGAAGCCGCCCTTGATGCCGCAATAGGCGGCGAGCCGGGCGATGCGCGGCTCGATCGCCTCGCGGTTGAAGGCCAGTACATAGGGCATGAACACGGCGTTGGTCATGCCGTGGTGGGTGTCGTAAAGCGCGCCGATCGGATGCGACAGCGAATGAATCGCGCCAAGCCCTTTCTGGAAGGCGGCCGCTCCCATGGCAGCGGCGCTCATCATGTTGGCGCGGGCGACCAGATCCTTGCCGTTGGCATAAGCTTTCGGCAGGTTTTCGAAGACCAGCCTGATGCCTTCCACCGCGATGCCGTCGGCCATCGGGTGATAGCCCGGCGCACAATAAGCTTCGAGGCAATGGGCAAGCGCATCCATGCCGGTGCCGGCGGTGATGAAGCCGGGCATGCCAACCGACAGCTCCGGATCGGCAATGACGATCGCCGGCAAGAGCTTCGGATGGAAGATGACCTTCTTGGTGTGGGTCGCCTCATTGGTGATGACGCCGGCGCGACCAACCTCCGAGCCGGTTCCGGCGGTGGTCGGCACCGCGATGATCGGCGCGATCGCATCGGCATCGGCGCGCGTCCACCAGTCGCCGACATCCTCGAAATCCCAGACCGGCCGGGTCTGGCCGGCCTGAAAGGCGATGAGCTTGCCGAGGTCGAGCGCCGAGCCGCCGCCAAAGGCGATGACGCCGTCATGCTTGCCCTGCTTGAACACAGCGATGCCGGCGGTCAGGTTGGAATCGACCGGGTTCGGCTTGACCTCGGAAAACACGCCATACGGAACCTTGGCATCGTCCAGTATTTTCAGCGTCGAAGCCACCACCGGCAGTTTGGCCAGTCCCGGGTCGGTAACGAACAGCGGCCGCTTGATGCCGGTCGCCGCCAGCACCTCCGGCAGCTCCTTGATGCGTCCGGCGCCGAAGCGGACGGTCGTCGGGTAATTCCATTTGGAAACGAGTTTTGTCATTTTTGTCTTTCGAAAAGTCAGATGGCTTCGCGCAGATGGTATGATTTCGGCCTGGTCAGATTGTCGTAGCCGATGGCCGACAGTGCCGCGCCCTTGCCGGTGTCCTTGACGCCGGTCCAGACCAGCGCCGGGTCAAGATAGTCGCAGCGGTTCATGAACACCGTGCCGGTCTCGACGCGGTCGCCGATCGCCGCCGCGTGCTCGGTGTCGCGCGTCCAGATCGAAGCTGTCAGCCCATAGGGGCTATCGTTCATCAGCGCGATCGCCTCCTCGTCGTTGCGCACCTTCATGATGCCGACGATCGGGCCAAAGCTTTCCTCGCGCATGACGCTCATCTGGTGGTCGACCTGGGTCAGCACTTCCGGCGGCAGATAGGGGGAACCCTGCCTGTCATTGGCCACCTTCATATTGATGTGTGCCCTGGCGCCCTTGCGCAACGCCTCGGCCTTCTGCTCGCGGATCAGGTCGGCGAAGCGCGCCTGCGCCATCGGCCCCATGGTGGTCGCCTGGTCGAGCGGATTGCCGACGACGTAGTTCCTGGTCTCGGCAATGAAGCCCTCGACGAATTCATCGTAGACCTTCTCGTGGACATAGACGCGCTCGATGCCGCAGCAGCACTGGCCGGAATTGTAGAAGGCGCCGTCGACCAGATTGGCAACGGCATAGTCCATCTTTGCGTCCGGCAGCACATAGGCCGGATCTTTGCCGCCGAGTTCGAGGCCGAGCGTCATGAAGGTGCCCGCGGCCGCCTTTTCGATGGCGCGGCCGCCGGCGACCGAGCCGGTGAAGTTGACATGGTCGATCTTGCCGGAGCCGAGCAGCCTTTCGGTCTGCGCGTGGTTCATGACAAGGTTCTGGAACAGGCCCTTGGGCAGGCCTGCTCTGTCGAACGCCTGCTGAAAACGTTCGCCGACCAACAATGTCTGCGCCGCGTGCTTGAGGATGACGGCGCTTCCGGCCATCAGCGCCGGGACGATGGTGTTGACGGCGGTGAGATAGGGATAGTTCCAAGGCGCGATCACCATGACCACGCCGAGTGGCACCTTCTTCACATAACGGCGAAAGCCGTCCTTCGGGTTGGAGGCCATGACCGGCTTCAAGGCCGCCTCGGCGATCTCGACCATGTAGCTGACGCGTTCCCTGACGCCGCCGAACTCGCCGCCATAGCGAACCGGCCTGCCCATCTGCCAGGCGATCTCCGGCACGATCTCGCCGGTCATGGCGACCAGCGCTTCAAGCATGGCAAGCATGTATTTGCCGCGCTCGACGACCGGCGTCTCAGCCCACTTCTCCTGCGCCGCCTTGGCACGTTCGACCGCGGCACCGATCGCCTGGTCGGTGGCAAGAGGCCGTTCGGCATAGATCGAACCGTCGACGGGGGATTTTATCTTGACCGTTTCGGTCATGCCTTGGGTCCTCGCATTCTACAATAATTATCGTTGGTCACGCCGCCCTCATCCGCCTGCCGGCACCTTTCCGCCTATAGTGACGGAGAAGGGACAAGCTCCAGCGCTGGCGACCCCCCTCTCCCCGTTCTTCACGAGAGGGTAAAGGTGAGGGGCGGGCGGCGCCGACATTGCCAGCCATTCAATACCGCTCGAACCCCCTGTGTAATTCCCAGTCCGTAATCCGGCGGTCGTACTCGAACTGTTCCCAGTGTGCCGTGTGGACGTAATGCTCCAGCACATCGTCGCCGAGCGCGTGCCTCAGCATCTTCGATTCCGCCAGCGTTGCGGTGGCGTCGCGCAGTGTCTTTGGAATTTCAGGCAGCTGCGAGGCCTGGTAGGCGTCGCCGACGAAGGGCTTCTGCAGTTCAAGCTTTTCATCGATGCCGGCAAGCCCGGCCGCGATCAGTGCCGCGAAGGCGAGATAAGGATTGAGGTCGGCGCCGCCGATGCGGCATTCCATGCGGATGCCCTTGGTGCCCTCGCCGCAAAGACGGAAACCGGCGGTGCGGTTGTCCTCGCTCCACATGATCTTGGTCGGCGCAAAGGTGCCGGCCTGGAAGCGCTTGTAGGAATTGATGTAGGGCGCCAGGAACCAGGTGAATTCCTTGGCATATTTGAGCTGACCGGCCGCCCATTGCTGGCCGAGTGTCGACAGCGTCCACTCGGCATTTTTGTCGTAGAATAATGGCGTCTTGCCGTCGGCGCTCCACAGCGAATTATGGATGTGGCTGGAATTGCCGGCCAGCCCATAATTGTACTTGGCCATGAACGAGATCGCCTTGCCTTCGGACTCGGCGATTTCCTTGGCGCCGTTCTTCAGGATGACGTGGCGGTCGGCCATGTCGAGCGCCTCGGCGTAGCGGACATTGATCTCTTCCTGGCCTGGCCCCCACTCGCCCTTCGAATTCTCGATCGGGATGCCGGCCGCCTCCATCTCGTTGCGCAGCCGGCGCATGACGCCTTCTTCCTTGGTGGTGATGCCGATCTGGTAGTCGCCGATGTAGGGCGATGCCGTCTCGAGGCCCCGCCAGTGCTTCTTGCGGGCGGAATCGTAGGTTTCGCTGAACAGATAGAATTCGAGCTCGGAAGCGAAATAGCCGATATAGCCGCGTTCCTGCAGCCGCTTGACCTGCTTCTTCAGCATGGCGCGCGGCGAATGCGCAAGGTCGTCATGGGTATGGTGGTCGAGCACGTCGCAGATCACCAGCGCTGTCTTCTCCAGCCAGGGGATCCGCCGCAGCGTCGCAAGGTCCGGCTTCATGACGAAATCGCCATAGCCCTTCGACCAGCTCGCCGCCTTGTAGCCGGGCACCGGTTCCATATCGATGTCGGCGGCCAGCAGGTAGTTGCAGCCATGCGTCTCGTCATGCGCGGAATCGACGAAATACCGGGCCAGGAACCGCTTTCCCGCAAGCCGTCCCTGCATGTCGACGATGCAGGCCAGCACGGTGTCGACCTCTCCGCTGGAGACCGCTTGCTTCAACTGATCGAAGGAGAAATTTCCGGCCATTCCTTTGGCACTCCAGCGCTTGTCGTTTCGGGCCTGTAAAAAAGACCACTTTGAAGATGTGGGAAGCTATGGCCGGTAAAGCGCCGGCCATAGCTGGAGGACTTGCCTCAGTGGCCGGTTTCGCCGACGGCCTGTTCCGCAGCCTTGATCGCTGCCTGGCGCGCCGCGATGATGTCGCCGAGCGGCGGGCCCTGGAAGCGGTTGCGCTCGAAGGCAAACCAGACGATCGCCGTCAGGATGAAGAAGCCGACGGTGATGTAGAGCGCCCAGTCGTTCGGCGGCTGGATGCCGATGACGAAGATCAGGAGCATCGACAGGATCGAAAGCACGCCGAACAGCATGAAAATGGCGCGCCCCATGTTCCACGGCCCCATCTTGTCCCATTTCGGCGTTCCCCAGGCCAGCATGCCGAGCACGATCGGCACGGTGAAGGAGAGGAACAGGAAGATGACGGTGCACGACACGACGATGGTGTAGGCCGAGGTGCCTGCGACTGAAACCAGCGTCGAGCCCCAGACGAACAGGACGGACAGGATCGACGCCGTCCAGATCGCCGCCACCGGCGTGCGGTAGGTCGGGCTGACCTTGGCCAGTGCCGAGGAACCCGGCAGGCCGCCGTCCCGCGAGAAGGCGAAGATCATACGCGAAGCGGAGGTGACGGTGGCGAGGCCGCAAAGCAGCTGTGCCAGGAAGACGACGAGGTAGACGAACTCCTTGACGCCCGGGTTGACGCGCTGGTCGAAGGCCCAGAAGAACACGTTCCAGCCCTGTTTGGCCGCATCGTCCATGTTCGGGATCATCAGCACGAAGGCTGCGAGGAACAGATAACCGAAGACGGCCGACCAGATCACCGACATGACCATGGCGCGCGGCACGGAGCTCGCCGCCTTGATGGTCTCCTCGGAAGTATGCGCCGACGCATCGTAGCCGGTGATCGTATAGATCGGCAGCAGCAGGCCAAGCGCGAACACCCAGGCATTGGATACCGACGGCCACACACCGGCGCCGGCATCGCCGGAATAATTGTGGAAGGTGAACAGCCGGCTGAAATCCCAGGTTTCGGCCGAGATCAGGCAGACGACCGCGATGAGGATCGAACCGAAGAAGATCAGATAGCCCGAGAAGTCGGTCAGCTTGGCCGTCAGCTTGATGCCGAGGTGGTTGATCAGTGCCTGGGCGCCCGTGATGATGACCAGGAAGATCATCTGGTTGGTCAGCGTACCCTCGATGCCGAGCGCGGGTCCGAAGGCGCCGAGGAAAAACGTCCAGGTGCCGACATTGATGGCGCCGAGCACGGTGATCAGCCCGAGCAGGTTGAGCCAGGCCGTCACCCAGCCGGTGCCGCGATTGCCGAGGATCGAGCCCCAATGATAGAGGCCGCCGGCGGTCGGATAGGCCGAGCTGATCTGCGACATCGCTACAGCGAAGGTCAGCGAAACGAAACAGCCGACCAGCCAGCCAATGCCGATGCCGATGCCGCCGGAGCCGGAGGTTGCCTGCGCCAGCGAGTTGATGCCGCCGGACAGGATGCAGATGATCGAAAAGGAGACCGCGAAATTTGAAAAGCGACTGAGGCGCCGCTCCAGTTCCTGGGCATAGCCCATATTGTGGAGGACCTTTACGTCCTCCGCCTTGTCAACTTCAGTGTAGCCCGATGCTGCCATTTTTAGTCCCCTTTTGGTTTCTTAGCTGGCCGATTGAACTGACTTTCCGACTGCGCTTGGTCTGGAGGCCTTGGCCGCCTCGGGCTCCAGATTGAGAAAAATACTCGCGAGCAGATCCGCCCATTTCCGCTGCCCGGCTGCGCCGGCGATCTCGTCGTTGCGGACTTCGATCATCGCGCAAGGCAGCCCGCGGGAGCGCGCATGGCGCTCCAGCGTGAAATAGACCCGGTCGGCCGGCGAATAGGGTTCATTGACGCCGACGGTGACGCCGGCAAGCCGCTGCAGCGCCGCGATCAGCGGCGCCGCCAGCCGGCGGTCCTCATCATGGATGACGCCGATGTGCCACGGCCGGCTTTTGCCTTTATAGAGCGGCGTGAAGGAATGGATCGAGACCAGCCTGGTCTCCCGCCCGGCCGCCTGGCGTTCGTCGATGATCGTCGCGATCCGCTCGTGAAACGGTCGCCACGCCAGCGCGATGCGCGCCTCCCGCTGGTCGGCCGAAAGTCCCTGGTTGGCCGGGACCACGGTTTTTTCGCTGGCGCTGACCGTCACTATCAGGTCCGGCGCGTCGAGTGGCCGGTTGCAGTCGATAACGAGCCGCGAGATGCAGGTCTCGACCAGCGTCGCATCGAGTGCCTCGGCCATGCGGCGCGCCACCGGCAAGGCGCCGGGATCCCAGGCGATGTGGCGGGAAAGATCCTCGGCGGCAAGGCCGAGCGTTCCGAATTCCGGTGGCAGGAAATTCGAGGCGTGGTCGCAGGTCAGCACGAAAGGGCTCGATCCGCCAGGGTTCGTCACCCTTACGGTTTCAGGCGATGCAAGGCTGGCGGGCCGTGCTGTCTCCATTGTCTGCTGTCCCCGGGGAGCGCTGTATCGTATGTTACGTATTTTGCCTCATTGCGTCCCTGCGGATGATTTCATACAGTTTGGCCGGCTTTGTCAAACGCGATTTCGATAATGCGGTAACGGCACGGCCAGGGTGGGGAAAAACATGGTTTCCAGCATTGCCGAACTGATCTCCGACCGCATCGGCGCCATGCCGGCCGGCGAGCGGCGCGCTGCACAAACACTGATCGCCAGCTATCCGCTGATCGGGCTGAAGACGGTCGCCGAATTCTCGGCTGCCGCCGGCGTGTCGTCGCCGACGATCCTGCGTTTCGTCGCCCGGCTCGGCTTCCAGAACTATCCGGAATTCCAGTCGACGCTGCAAGACGAGCTGGCGGCGCAATTGCAGTCGCCGGCCTCGCGCACGCTCAATCCGCCATCGCAGGGCGCCAGCGCCGTCTCGCCGATGCTGGAGGCGACGCTCGACAATATGCGCGAGACATTCCGGCATCTCTCGGACAAGCAGCTTGCCGACATCGTCGCCAAGCTTGCCGACCGGCGCGGCAAGACATTCCTGATCGGCGGCCGCTTCACCGATCCGCTGGCGCGCTATATGGCGGCCCACCTTGCTATCATCAAACCCAACGTCTTCCATCTGGCCGGCCAGGAAAGCGTCTGGCGCGACCGGCTGATCGACATGGGCAAGCGAGACGTGCTGGTGATCTTCGACATCAGGCGCTATCAGGACAGCCTCGTCCGCTTTGCCGAGACCGCCAACCAGCGCGGCGTGCAGATCGTGCTGTTTACCGACCAGTGGCTGTCGCCGATCGCTCGCTTTGCCCGCCATGTCATCGCCGGGCGCACCGCCGTGCCTTCGGCCTGGGACTCATCCGCCGCCCTTTTCGTCGTTGCCGAAGCGCTGATCGGCGCCGTTACAAGGCAGCTCGAGGCCGACGGCGCCAAACGCATCCGCGAGCTGGAAAGCCTGCGGTAGCGCAGGCTTTTGGAAAAGCACGCTCCTGGCCGTGCCTAGTCAACCAAAAAACTGACCATCTGCAGGATCAGGATCAGCAACAAAACGCCAAAGGCAGACGCCAAAACAGCTGCCAGCAGGACGATGCGTTGTTTCTTACCCACAGCTCCCCCGGGAAAGCATAGCTCCAGTCCACGAACGAATGTCAGTCCTGCCCTATCGCTCGGCCACCGTCCCACGTCATCAAGACCCGCCTGCGGCTTGGCGGAGGAGTAATGACGACTTGCTTCACGCGCGAAATGAACCGCTGGGGCCAAGGTGCTCGCTTAGAGGGACGGCTGCATCATTCATCCGACCCATGTCACGGCCGAATGACCACCTTGCCGTTCGGGCTTAACCATTTCAGCCGCAAACCGTGCCATTGCCCCAATCCGGATACTTTAGCCGTGGCAAGGATAATCGTAGTTCGGCTAGCCTTGTCGAGGCGAAGCCGCTCCTTGAACCATCAGTCAAACAGCGGTGAACTGCGCGGAGGAAATCGATGAGCTATCTGGACGAGCTGTTCTCAGTCGCCGGCAAGACGGCGCTGGTCACCGGCGCCGCGACCGGCATCGGGCGCATGGCGGCGACCGCTCTGGTCAAGGCCGGCGCCACCGTGATGATCGCCTCGCGCAAGGGCGAGGATTGCGTCGGGGTAGCCGGCGAGTTGAACGGCCTTGGCGCGCCCGGCAGGGCGGAAGGTTTTGCCGGCGACGTCTCCAGCGAGGCCGGCATTGCGGCGCTTGTGGCCGAGGTCAGGCGCGGACCGAGCGGCTGCATATCCTGGTCAACAATGCCGGCATCTCCTGGGGGGCGCCGCTGGAAAGCTTTCCCTACCATGCCTGGGCCAAGGTGTTCGGCGTCAATGTGACCGCGGTCTTCCACCTGACGCGCGAGTTGCTGCCACTGCTCGAGGCCGCCGCCAGCGATGCCGACCCGGCCCGGGTGATCAACCTCGGATCGGTGATGGGCACGCAGCCTTTGGCCGAAGATGCCTACTCCTACTCGGCCTCGAAGGCCGCGGTTCACCACCTGACGCGCATCCTGGCGATCGAATTCGCCGCCCGCCGCATCACGCTCAACGCCTTTGCGCCTGGCCCTTTCCGGAGCCGGATGACGGCCTTCGCTACCGGCACCGAAGACCAGGCAAGACATGTCGGCAATCATGTTCCGATCGGCCGCATCGGCGCACCGGATGACATTGCCGGCGCAACGCTCTATTTGTGCAGCAGGGCCGGCAGCTATGTCACCGGCGCCATCCTGCCGATCGATGGCGGGCAGTCGGTGCAACACGGGCTGACATTGTTCAAGGAATGAGACGCACGCCATCCGGCGAGTGAAATGCCGGGGGTGAAGATGGAGGACATCAGCGTGGAACCGATCAGTCTCGATGTGCTTCTGGCCAACGTCGGCAAGGAAGTCGGCGTGTCGCCATGGCGGGTCGTCACCCAGCGCATGATCGACCAGTTCGCCGATGCCACCGACGACCATCAGTTCATCCATTGCGATCCGGAACGCGCCAGCCGCGAAACGCCGTTCGGCGGCACCATCGCGCATGGCTTCCTGTCGCTTTCGCTGTTGTCGGCGATGACCTTCGAAACCATGCCGCCGCTGGAAAACAGCAAGATGGGCGTCAATCACGGCTTCGATTCGCTGCGCTTCCTGGCGCCGGTGAAGACCGGCTCGCGCATCCGCACCCGTTTCGTGCTGGCCGACGTCAAGGTCAGGCCGTCGGGGTGGGTGCAGACGGCGCACGACGTGACGATCGAGATCGAGGGCTCGAAAAAACCGGCGCTGACCGCGCGCTGGCTGACGCTGACGCTGATCGAACGCCAACCGGAAGCGGTTTGACTGGCATCCAAGCCGGGGAACCTAAATCTGTTTGGCTTCGGCCGCGACATACTTCATATGGCGGCTGACCTGCAGCGCAATGTAGACGACCAGTGAGCAGCCGATTGGGAACACGATCTCGTTGAGGCCGGTTGCGATCGCCTGCGGCAGTGCGAGAGCAGCGTCATTTGCCGCGGCCGTGTCGATGGTCAGCACTGTGGTGCTGCCGCCGAATACCGCGCCTATCAGGACGCCTGCCAGCGCGAAATGGAGCGGACGCGGTTCTTCCTTCGATGCCAGCGACGCCAGTATCCAGCCGAGCAGCCTGTATTCGATCGCCCGCAGTACACCCAGGGTCGTGAGCGACAGGATGGCCGGCTTTGCCGCCGCGTCCAGCGCGCTGACCATGACCTTTTGCGTCCCTTTGGCGATGCCCATCGCCAGTGGCGCTGAAATCGCGCTGATCAAGCCGCCGAGCGAGGCTCGCACCTTGGTGAGTGCCGTGCCGAGGCTGACGCCGGCGCAGACGAAGAACGACCAGGTCACGCCTTGCGCCAGTTCGATCAGAACCTGCGTCGTCGCGGGGTAGGCACCTGCCGCAAATCTGACGGTCAGAATGAGAGCTTCCATGGCAAAGCCGAGCGCGATCGCCAGCCATGCGACCATGACGACGCGCCTGAGCGCCATCCTGGCGCGATGGGAAAGCGGGTCCACGTCCGGCACGCCGGACGAAAGCTCAGTTCCGGTCATAACGCCTCTCGAAACGAAATTCTTGCAGAGCCGCGAATTAGTCTTTGTCTGTAACAGTCCGATGTTGCCGTCTTTATTGCCGGGTTACATGGGTATTGCGACAGTCAACCTTCTGCTTGGTGCCACCCTTGCCCGACGCCGTACAGCGTATATATGCTGCATCCAGCCATCGGTCATAAGGCAGTAGAAAGTTGCAGCTAAGCGTCCAGGAGCGCCGCGAAAAACAAAAGGCCGAACTGCGTTCCGAACTTGTCGACGCCGCGCACAAGCTTGTCCAGGAAGAAGGCTATGACGGCCTCACCATCCGCAAGCTCGCAGAGCGCGTTGGCTATGCGCCAATGTCGGTCTATTCCTATTTCGCCGACAAGCAGGACATCCTGTTCGCGCTGGCCGAGGATGCCTTCGAGACCTTGGCCAGGCGCATCGCAAATCATACGGCCGACGACCCGATCGAGGCGCTCAAGGCGGTGCTTGTCGAATACGCCGCCTTTGGGCTGGAAAATCCCAACGAATACCGCACCGTCTTCATGACCGAAAAAGTCAGGCCGCCAGCCGGAAAAACCTTCGCCGAAATGGAGAGCGGCAACCCGGCGATGAAAGTGCTGATCGCGAGGGTCGAAGCCTGCGTTGCCGCCGGCAGGCTCAAAGGCGATCCACGCGCCATCGCCACCATGCTGTGGGCGGTCGGCCACGGCGCCATCTCGCTGCTGATCACCTTCCCGTTCTACCCGTTCGGCGACCAGACGACGTTCATCACACGGATCGGCGACATCATGCTCGAAGCCATCGCCGCGCACGAGATTGCGCCGCTCACGCCGCCGGTCAACTGCTGAAGAGCGGCGCTCCTCCCGATCTGCAGGATCTTCTTCGAACGATCTGCGCTGCGGCGCCGAGCGTTCGGCAATTCTCCGTACGCGTACGATTTTGCTTGAACACCGGGAGTCCAGGGCGTATCTGTACGCAATGTCGTACACGTACGAGAAATTCAATAGCTGAACCGGAGACCGACGATGAAGAAGGCAATCCTCACGTTCGCCGCCCTGCTGGCGCTCTCTGGCGCCGCATTTGCCGGCAGCAGTCAGCCAGCCAAGCAAGAAGCGGCCTGCATCGACACCAAGGCCGATGTGAAGCTCGATTGCGCGCCGACCGGATCGCTTGAAAAGGCGGACGCCGCGGCCCACAAGGCCAGCAAGGGCCCGAGGCTCGGCATCGGCATCGACCCGTGGATCGTGCCAAGCAGCTTCTGAGCCGGTCGGGCGACAATACGCGGTGAGGAAACGAAAGGGCGGCAGGACTTTCCGGCCGCCGATCTTGTCTGCTTCAGCCCTGCTTTATCGCGGCGTGCAGATCACTTCTTACGCTTCTGTCCCGCCACGTTTTTACGCTTGCCGGGTCTTGCCGGTGCGCCGGGAATGGCCGTTCCGGTGATCGACACCGGATCGCTGGCCGGGAATGTATCCTCGAGGCCTTCCTCGAGTTCCTCTTCGATATCTGTCCCAGTGCGCTGCTCGTCTTCAAAAGAGCGCACGGCCGGCGTCTTGACCGGCGACTTCGGCGCGGAGTTCGGCGGCATTTGCATTCTCCCTCGGCTCGCTGTCGCAGAACGGCCGGGCGCGGCGAACATGCCTATGCTGCCGCGTCGCGCGCTGCCTCGGACAGAAAAGTAAAGACATAATCGGAAAAGGAACGCCAGCATTCGACGCGGAACGCGTCGGCCGCCGTGCGCAACAGCACAATTTCGACCTTGCCGAGAATGCTACGCGACGCCGCCCCGACCGGAAAGGCGTCGAGCGACAGGTCCTGCGGGCAGCCGGCATTGATCGTCGCCGCGGCAGCCGGACCGGTAACCGATATGGCGACGTTGCGGTGCGAGATGCCGACCGCCGAATGCAGTACGGAAATGCTGGCGCAGTCGGCGAGCGGATCTTTTCCGTTCTCGTCGATGACCAGCCATTCGTCCGGCCCGAGCCACAAGGCCGTGCGTCCGGCCTTTGCCGCCGAGGTCTTCGGCCTTTGCGGCAGGACGACACCGAGCGCTTTCGAAAGTGCCGCAATCGAGGCTTCCGGCGCGCGCAGCGATATGCGCTCGGCCGGCGGCAGCACGGCAAGTGTAACGCCGGCGGCGGAAAGCGACTGGCCGGCGAGAGCCGGACGGCGTTCGACTGAGGGTCCGGCGGCGTCGGTTTTCACGGCGGCCTTAGCCATTGAGGCGCTCCCCCTTCTCATCGAAGAACACCATGCCGGTGACCTCCACCTCGATCACCCCGTTCGGCATCGGCACATAGAGCGTCTCGCCCGTGCGATCGCGGCCGCCGGCGACCAGCCCCAGCGCGATCGAGCGGCCGCAATTTTGCGACCAATAGCTCGACGTGACATGGCCAATCATCTTCATTGGGATTGCCTGCTTCGGGTCCGCGACGATCTGCGCGCCCTCCTCCAGCACCACCTTGGGATCCCTGGTCTTCAGGCCGACAAGCTGCTTGCGGCCCTTGGCGACCAGATCCGGCCGCGCCATGCCGCGAATGCCGACGAAGTCGGTCTTCTTCTTGCCGACCGCCCAGTCGAGCCCGGCGTCGTTCGGCGTCACCGTGCCGTCGGTATCCTGGCCGACGATGATGTAGCCCTTTTCGGCGCGCAGCACATGCATAGACTCTGTGCCATAGGCACAGGCGCCATGCTTCTGGCCCTCGGCCCACAACGCTTCCCAGACCGCTTCGCCGTAGTCGGCCGGCACGTTGACCTCGAAGCCGCGCTCACCGCTGAACGACATGCGAAACAGCCTGGTCGGCACGCCGCAAATCCGGCCTTCGCGCACCGACATATGCGGCAGCGCCTCATCCGACATGTCGATGCCCTCGACCAGCGGCGCAATGATGTCGCGAGACTTCGGTCCCTGCACGGCAATTACCGCCCATTGCTCGGTAATCGAGGTCAGCCAGACATTGAGATGCGGGAACTCGGTCTGGAGATAGTCTTCCATATGGTTCATGACCCGCGGCGCGCCGCCGGTCGTCGTCGTCACGTGGAAACGGTCGGGTGCAAGCCTGCCGACGACACCGTCGTCATAGATGAAGCCGTCCTCGCGCAGCATGATGCCGTAACGGCAGCGGCCGGGCTCGAGCTTTTCCCATGGATTGGTGTAGAGCAGTTCCATGAATTTGGCCGCATCCGGCCCGACCACCTCGATCTTGCCCAGCGTCGAGGCGTCGAACAGGCCGGCTGTCTTGCGCACCGTGACGCATTCGCGGTCGACGGCGGCATGTATGTCCTCGCCCGGCTTCGGGAAATACCAGGCGCGCTTCCACTGACCGACATCCTCGAATACAGCGCCCTGGCGCTCGGCCCAGGGATGGATCGCCGTCTTGCGGGTCGGGTCGAACAGGGGACCCCGTGCGTGCCCGACGATCGAGCCGAATGTCACCGGCGTGTAGGGCGCCCGGAACGTCGTCAGCCCGACCTGCGGGATCGGCTTGCCCAACGTCTCGGCGGCAATCGCCAGGCCGTGCATGTTGGAGGTCTTGCCCTGGTCGGTCGCCATGCCATTGGTAGTGAAGCGCTTGACGTGCTCGATCGAGCGCATGCCCTCATGCACTGCCTGGCGGATGTCCTTGGCGGTGACGTCGTTCTGGAAGTCGACGAACGCCTTCACCGTCGTGTCCGCGCCGGCACCGGGTGCTGCACCCAGCATGCCGCGCGACCAGCTTTCGCCGGCATCGACCTTCGGCTTGGCGCTCTTGGCGGGCTTGCCGCCGACATCTTTGGCCGCCTTGGCGCCGGCGGCGTAAGCTTCGTCGATGGTCGCCGACAGCCCGTCGGTGCCGTTGCAGGCGCCGACCGAGACGCAGTCCTGCGCATAAATTCCGGGCACAAAGCGCTTGGTCTCGTCGTTGAAGGCGACCTTGCCGCGTGATTGCGAGAACAGATGCACCGATGGCGTCCAGCCCGCCGACATCAGGATCGCGTCGACCGGAATGGTGCGCTCGCCGCCGCCGTTCTTCGGCTGCACGGTCATCGACGACACCCGCAATTTGCCGCCGGCGCGGATCACCGCGCGACCGAAATTGACCTCGATGCCGAGCGCCCTCGCCTCGTCGATCACCGGCCCGGTCGGGTTGTCGCGCAGATCGACGATCGCCGCCACGTTGATGCCGGCCTTCTTCAGATCGATCGCCGCCGCGTAGGCGGAATCGTTCGCCGTATAGACGCCGACATTCCTGCCGACGGCGACGCCGTAATGGTTGAGATAGGTGCGCGCCGCCGACGCCAGCATGATGCCGGGGCGGTCGTTTTCGGCAAACACCATGTGCCGCTCGATGGCGCCGGTCGCCAGCACCACGCGTTTGGCACGAACCTGCCACAGCCGCTCGCGCGGCAGGTCGCGTCCGGGGTTCTGCAGATGGTCGCTGACGCGCTCGACCAGCCCGACGAAATTCTGCGCGTAATAGCCGAACGCCGTGGTGCGCGGCAGCACGCGCATATTGTCCATCGACTTCAACTTGGCGACGGCGGACTGCGCCCAGGCAAAACCATCCTGGCCATCGATCCTGGCGCCGCTCTCGAAATGAAGGCTGCCGCCGAATTCCGCCTGCTCGTCGGCAAGGATGACACGCGCCCCGGTTTCAGCCGCGGCCAATGCCGCGGCGATACCCGCGGCACCGCCGCCCAGCACCAGCACCTCGCAGTGGGCGAAGCGCGCCGAATAATGGTCGGGGTCCGGCTGGTCGGGAGCGACGCCAAGGCCGGCGGCGGCCCTAATCTTGGGTTCGTAGAGGTTTTTCCATGCAGTCTTCGGCCACATGAAGGTCTTGTAGTAGAAGCCGGCCGAAAGCATCGGCGAGGCGATACTGCTGACGGCGCCGACGTCGAAGGCGAGCGACGGCCAGCGGTTCTGTGACTGTGCGGTCAGCCCGTCATAGAGCTCTTGCACCGTAGCTCGGACGTTCGGCGTCTTGCGTGCCGCGTCGCGTTTGATCTCGACCAGCGCGTTCGGCTCTTCGGCGCCGGCCGACAGAAAGCCGCGCGGCCGGTGGTACTTGAACGACCGGCCGACAAGATGGACGCCATTGGCAAGCAGCGCCGAGGCCAGCGTGTCGCCCTCGATACCGGTATAGGGACGGCCATCGAAGCTGAAGCCAGCTATCTTTGCCTGTTTGAGCCGTCCGGCGCCGGCAATGCGGAATGTCGCGCTCATTTTGCGGCTCCCGGCAGCTTTACGGGCTTCGGCTCGCCGGCCTTGTAGGTCATCAGGAACCTGTCGCTGACGGTGTCGCGCACGGCGTTGAAGAACCGCGCGCAGCCATGCATGTGCCGCCAGCGCTCATAGATGATGCCTTTGGGATTTGAGCGGATGAAGAAGAACTTTTCGAAATCGTCGTCGCTCTCGCCGGCGATGTTAAGGGAACGCGCAATATGCGCCTCGCCGGCGTTGCGGAACTCGAGCTCCGGACGCTCTTCCTCGCAATAGGGGCAGCGGATGAGAAGCATGGTTGGTCCTACAATTCGCCGTGGCCGAGGCGGGCGCCGGCCGGTTGGTCGCAAAGCCTCTGGCCCAAGGTCACGAAGGGCGCGACGAGCCGGATGCGCTCCTCGATGCTTGCCGCAGGGCTGAAGAGGTCGCGGTTGGCCATGTTGCCGATCGTCAGCAGGACCGGATCGACCGTGACGATGACGACGCGCGGTTCGAACGGCTCGTCGTCGTCCAGATCCGCCGGCCGGCCTTCAAGAAACGAGACGACCCTTTGTCCGCCGCTCCAGACGCAGGCCAGAATGCCGTCGTCGACGGAAAACGGCCATTCGGTCTCGTTTTCGGCGCGGCTGATCGGCTGCGTGCGCACCTCGTCCGGCGACGGAAAATGGAACAGGCCTTGCTCGCCGGCGAGCATCAGCGGCATGGCGACGGCCATCTCGGTCATCATCAGTGCGCCACCGCTGCCGCCGCCGCCTCGTCGATGAGGCGGCCGGTGCGGAAGCGCTCGATGGTGAAGGGCGCGTTGATCGGGTGCGGATCGTCCCTGGCGATGGTATGGGCAAAGACATGGCCCGAACCCGGCGTCGCCTTGAAACCGCCCGTGCCCCAACCGCAATTGACATAGAGGCCGGGCACTGGCGTCTTGGCCAGGATCGGCGAACGGTCCGGCGTCACGTCGACGATGCCGCCCCATGAGCGCAGCATCTTCATACGGGTGAAGATCGGGAACATCTCGCAGATCGCATCGAGCGTATGTTGCAAAATGTGCAGCCCGCCGGTCTGCGAATAGGAGACATACTGGTCGGTGCCGGCGCCGATGACCAGTTCGCCCTTGTCGGACTGCGAGATATAGGCATGCACCGTGTTCGACATGACTACGCAGGGCACCACCGGCTTGACCGGCTCCGACACCAGCGCCTGCAGCGGATAGCTTTCCAGCGGCATACGCACGCCGGCCATGTTCATGATCACCGAGGAGTGGCCGGCGGCGACCACGCCGATCTTCCTGGCGCCGATGAAGCCGCGCGTCGTCTCGACGCCCGTGACCGCGCCGTTCGGCGCCCGTTTGACGCCGGTGACCTCGCAATTCTGGATGATGTGGACGCCGCGCGCCGAGGCGCCGCGCGCATAGCCCCAGGCGACCGCATCGTGACGCGCCGTGCCGCCGCGGCGCTGCAGGGAGGCGCCCATCACCGGATAGCGCGCATTGCGCGAAATGTTGAGCGGCGGGCAGAATTCCTTGGCCTGCTCCGGCGTCAGCCATTCGTTGTCGATGCCGTTCAGCCGGTTGGCATGGACGTGGCGCTGCAGCACCTGGATGTCGTGGATGTTATGGGCCAGCATCATGACGCCGCGCGGCGAATACATGACGTTGTAGTTGAGCTCCTGGCTGAGCCCGTCCCACAGCTTCAGCGCGTGATCGTAGATTCCGGCGCTCTCGTCGTAGAGATAGTTCGAGCGGATAATGGTGGTGTTGCGGCCGGTATTGCCGCCGCCGAGCCAGCCTTTTTCCAATACCGCGACGTTGGTGATGCCGTGCACGGTGGCGAGATAATAGGCGGTGGCCAGGCCGTGGCCGCCGGCGCCGACGATGATGACGTCGTACTCCTTCTTCGGCTCCGGCGAGGACCACTGTTCCTCCCAACCCTTGTGGCCGCGCATGGCCTCGCGGGCGATGGCGAATACCGAGTATTTCTTCAACGTCGCAGGCCTCGCAAATGACGGCCGGGCAGATCAGCCAACCCCGGCGCGCGAGCTTGTATCACTAGCGAAACGGCGCTGCCAGCCTTGCACTGTTTGCGACGGCGCTTGCCGTTTTGCGCCGTGATGAAAAAGAGGCATGCGACGTGATGGAGCGATCAAACCACATCTGAAGCACCTTGCACGTATCGGGTGGCTCCGACCAACCCCATTTGCGACCAAGCATCCAATTGCCGGCAAAATGCCGGCGCGAAAAAAGGATGCAAAAAAAAATGCTCGCACTTGCCAACAAGATCGCCATCGTCACTGGCGCCAGTTCCGGCATAGGCCGCGCCACGGCCAAGCTGTTTGCGGAGGAAGGCGCCAAGGTGGTCGTCGCTGCCCGCCGCAAGGCGGAGCTTGACGCGCTCGTTGCCGAAATCGAAGACGCCGACGGCACCGCCATCGCCCTTGCCGGCGATGTCCGCGACGAAGCCTACGCGAAGGCCCTGGTCGACCTGGCGGTCGAGAAATTCGGCGGGCTGGACATCGCCTTCAACAATGCCGGTTCGGTCGGCAAGACCGGGCCGGTTTCGGAGCTGTCGCTGGAGGGCTGGCGCGAGACGCTCGACACCAACCTGACCAGCGCCTTTCTCGGCGCAAAATATCAGGTGCCGGCGATGGTCGACCGCGGCGGCGGATCGCTGATCTTCACCTCCACCTTTGTCGGCCACACGGTCGGCATGCCCGGCATGACCAGCTATGCCGCGAGCAAGGCCGGACTGATCGGATTGACGCAGGTGCTGGCCGCCGAATATGGCGCTAGGGGCGTGCGGGTCAACGCGCTGCTGCCGGGCGGCACCGACACGCCCTCGGCAACGTTCAAGACACCTGAATCGCGAGCCTTCGTCGAAAACCTGCATGCCTTGAAGCGCGTCGCCGAGCCTGACGAGATCGCCCGCTCGGCGCTCTATCTGGCTTCCGATGCATCGAGCTTCACCACCGGCACGGCGTTGTTCGCCGACGGCGGCGTCTCGATCACCCGCACGTGAAGCGTTTCGCGGTCGGCCTAGGCCCGCAAGCCGCAATGCCTGAAAACCGGTCTTGCTTTTCCCGGCGATTTGACGATTCCGTCTTCTCCTCGAAAACGGGTTGGAAACATGCTGCTGATCAGGACCTATATCGCTGCAAGCGCAATCGAAGGCGTCGGTGTGTTCGCCGCCGAGCCGATCCGGAAAGGGGCGCAGATCTGGCGGCTCGATCCGGACTTCGACCGGCTGATCCCGGTGGAAAGATACGAGACGGCGCCGCCGCACCTCAAGGAATTGCTCGACAGATATGCCTATCCCAGTCCGGACCGGCCGGGCTTCATGGTCTATGAGGTCGACAATGGCCGTTTCATGAACCACGCCGACAAGCCGAACACCGACTTTTCGCAATATGGCGGGGCCACTGCGACCCGCGACATCGCCGCCGGCGAGGAGATAACCTGCGACTACGGCGAGTTCTTCGAAGGTTTCGAGCAGCTCCACCTGGCCACGGTGTAGCGACGCCTATCTGGCCCACGGCGAATTTTGTTCTTGCTTTGTGCCGGCAGCTATGCTACTAATCTCAATATGGTGCTGATTCACACCAACGACCCGCCGCTGAGGCGGGTTTTTTCGTTTCGAGGTCGGCACCGCCTCTCAATCGGCAGTGGACAGAGCGCCTTGATTCTGCTATCAGCCGCCCCAATTCGTGGTGTAACGCGCCGCGGAGGCTTGTGGCTATGGCCGCTTGCCTATTGATTTCAAACCCGAAAGACAGGATTGCCCGTGCAGGTACTCGTCCGCGACAACAATGTTGATCAGGCGCTTCGCGCGCTCAAGAAAAAGATGCAGCGCGAAGGCATCTTCCGCGAAATGAAGATGCGCGGACATTACGAGAAGCCCTCCGAGAAGCGCGCCCGTGAAAAGGCGGAAGCCGTGCGCCGTGCCCGCAAGCTGGCCCGCAAGCGTGCCCAGCGCGAAGGCCTGCTGCCGATGACGCCGCGTCCGGTCGCGGCCGGTGCTGCCGGTGCCGGTGCCCCGCGTCCGCCGCGGTTCTGACGCCAATTTTTCGTCCTTTTCCAAGGATATCCAGGGTGGCGCGATGCGGAATCGCCGCCACCTTTTTGTTGTGATGTAGACCCGGTTCGAAAGGACCGGTTGGGAGAGATGCCGGTTCGGAGGGGGAACGGACCAGACGGCGCAGTAAGGACAGGGCAGACATGGACGCAATTACCGTAGAGCGCAGAACCGCGTGGCGCGGCCTCGCCCTGACGGCAGCCCTGCTTTCCGGGATGGCGCTTGCCAGCTGCCAGAGCGTTCCGACCGGCGAGTTCAACAACATCGACAAGGCGCAAGCCTCGAGCGAGAACATCTCCTCGCTGTCGGCGGTGATCCAGCGCAACCCCCAGGATCCGGAAGCCTACAATGTGCGCGGCTCGGCCTATGGCCGCGGCGGCCAGTACCAGGCGGCGCTGAAGGACTTCAACACCGCCATCCAGCTCAATCCGAATTTTTACCAGGCCTATTCGAACCGCGCGCTCATCCAGCGCTTCCTCGGCGACCAGGCGAGCGCGCTTGCCGACTACAACCGCTCGATCCAGATCAATCCCAACTATGACGCCGCCTATATCGGCCGCGGCAATCTCTACCGCAGGGCGGGCCGGGTGCAGGAAGCCTTCAACGATTTCCAGAAGGCCATCCAGCTCGACACGACCGACGCGCGCGCCTATCACAATCGCGGCCTGATCTACCAGAGCCAGGGCCAGCACGCCTTTGCCATCGAGGATTTCTCGACCGCCATTTCGCTGGCGCCGGACGCCTCCGAGCCCTACAATGGACGCGGCCTCTCCTACCTGGCCATGAACGACGAGGACAATGCCTTCGCCGACTTCAATATGGCCATCAAGCTCGACGGTAAGAACGCCGAGGCGTGGTCCAACCAGGCGCTGATCTACGAGCGGCGCGGCGACAAGGTCAGGGCCGCGAAATCATACCGCGAGGCCGTGCACCTCAATCCGACCTACCAGCCGGCCAAGGACGGCCTGGCCCGCACCAGCACCGGCTGAGCGGCCGGTTAATCGGGCGGCCCTTTCCGCGCCCCGACAACCCTGCGTTTACCCTTGCCTTGCTGGCGCCAAGTTGTCGGCGGAACGCTCGGCGTGCTCAGCCGTTTGTACAAGGCAATTTCGAAAGGACCCTGCCATGATCAAGAAACTCGCTTGTGCCGCCGCTTTCGCGACGACCGTCGTTGCCGCTCCCGCCAGCGCCAGCAAGCTCCAGCTCGGCGTGCTCGACTGCACCATCGACGGCGGCACGGCCTATCTCGTCACCTCCAACAAGGGTGTTTCCTGTGTCTTTCGTCCACATCGTGGCGGCCCCTCCGAAGTCTATACCGGGGTGATTTCCAAGCTCGGCGTCGATGTCGGCCGGACGCATCAGGGCCAGCTGGTATGGGCGGTTCTGGCGGCGACCCGCAATCACGATGAAGGCGACCTTGCCGGCAGCTACTATGGCGTGAACGCCGAGGCCAGCGTGGTCACCGGTGGCGGCGCCAATCTCCTGGTCGGCGGCCTCGACAGCGCCTTTTCGCTGCAGCCGCTCAGTGTCCAGGCACAGACGGGCGTCAACCTGGCGGTCGCCGTCACCTCGCTGGACCTGATCCATTCGTTCAAATAGCGGCGCGGCATGGCTCCCGAGCGGCGGGGAGCGTAGGTGTCGGCCTGCGAATAGCTGCCGAAGGTTCATAGATTCCGGCAGGCCCACTCCGCAGAGGATGGGCCGCCCTGATGTTCAAAGTTGCGGCGCTCGAAGATCACGGCATGGCAACTGTGTTCATGCCGTTACCGTGACCGAAGATTGCGGCGATCCAATATTGCTTGTCTTCGGTCTGACCAGAATCTCAACGCCTCGTGATCGTCCCCCATCGCGCAATTTGAAATCCGCCACGTCAACGGCGATCAAAACCGCTTGATCTCAACTCCGGTTGAGGTTCTAGAAGTCCTCCCATACTGCGGCATGTACTCATTTGGACGTGAAGAACGCTCCAATACTTTAGACCAGCGTCTGAGAAAGCCTGGGGGACTGGATGACCAAAACAAGCACAAACGGGGTCGATTGGCGCGCGCTGTGGGCGAGCGGCGATCTGGCGCGCTTCTGCTTCATCAGCCTCGGCATTCTGCTGCACGCCACCAACGAAACCATGGTAGCAACGGTCATGCCGGCCATGGTCGGCGAACTTGCCGGCGTGCAACTGGTCGGCTGGTCGCTGGCGATCTACGAGCTCGGCGCCATCGTTGCCGGTGCGGCCGCCGGACGGCTGGTGAGCTATGTCGCGCTGCGTACCAACATGATGGTCGCCGCAATACTCTATGCCGCCGGCGCGCTGGTCTGCGCCACCGCGCCTTCGATGCCGCTGTTCCTCTGCGGCCGCCTGATCGAAGGGCTCGGTGGCGGCGCGCTGGTGTCGCTGGCCTTCGTCTCGGTCGAGCGGCTGTTTGCCCGCGCGATCTGGCCGCAGCTTTTCGGCGTCATGTCGGCGATCTGGGGTGTCGCCGCTTTCAGCGGGCCGGTGCTCGGCGCGGTCATGACCGAATTCTCGTCCTGGCGCTGGGCCTTCGGCGTCTTCACCCTGGGAGGCACGGCCATGGCGCTGGCAAGCTTCCTCGTGCTCGATACGCCTGAAGCAACGAGGCCGCAGGCGACGGGCGGCTCGGCGCCGCCCTTCCCCTTTGCGGCACTTGGCTGCCTCGCCGGCAGCGTCGTGCTGATTGCCACTGCCGGCGTCGACATCGCCCTGCTGCGCTCGTCGCTGCTGCTCACCCTCGGCCTGATCGGCCTGGCGCTGTTTATCTATATCGACGCACTGAAGCCGCGCTCGCGCCTGTTCCCGTCGCGGCTGTTCTCATGGCGCTCGTCGGTCGGCGCGGGCATGACCATGGTCGCGGCGTTTTCGGTGGCGACCTGCTCGTTCGCGGTCTACGGACCACTGCTTCTGACCAGCCTTCACGGCATTCCGATCCTGACCACCGGCTACATCATCGCCGCCGAATCGATCGCCTGGTCGATCCTGTCGATCCTCGTCGCCAATGCGCCACCGGAGCGCGAGCGGCTGATCATCGTCGGCGGGGCGCTGATGGTCGCCACGGGCGTCGCCGGTTTCGCCTATACGGTGCCGGCCGGCTCGATCCCGCTGATCCTGTTTTGTGCTTTGTTGCAAGGCGGCGGCTTCGGCATAGCCTGGCCGTTCGTCACGCGTGTCATCGTGGTATCGGCCAAGGAAGGCGAGCAGACGATCGCCTCGGCCGCCGTGCCGACCATGCAGCGCATCGGCTATGCGGTGGGTGCGGCATTGACCGGCATCGTAGCCAACGCCAGCGGCTTTTCAGAGGGCCTGAACCGCGAGGCCGCGGCAAACGTCGCTGCCTGGCTGTTCCTGGCGTTTATCCCGCTCGGGATCCTGGGATGCCTTGCCGCCTTGCGGATTTCGGGGGCGCCGCCAGCGAAGCTGCCGATCTCCCCCTTCGCAGGGAAGATTGACCAATGCATGTCGCGCAAAGGTGTGCAGCGGTTTTGCGGTAACGACATGCATCAAAACAAGAACCTAAAGCGCGTCACATGAGGCCGGTCGAACGCGACGCGCTTTAGACGACGACCGTCTTCAGCCGCTCGGCGATCAGTGCCGCGAGCCGCGTCGCCACCTCATCCTTGCTCATCTCCGGCCATTCCTCGACGCCGGCCTTTGAGACGATCCGCACCTTGTTGCGGTCGCCGCCCATCACGCCCGGAGCACCATCTTCATGCGAGACATCATTGGCGACGATAAGATCGGCCCCCTTTTTTGCAAGCTTGGCCTCGGCATTCCTGACCAGATCCTGCGTCTCCGCAGCGAAACCGACCACCAGCATCGGCCGCTTTTTGTGATGCCCGACACCGGCAAGAATATCGGGATTTTCCACCATCTGCAGCGCCGGCGGCCCCTCGCCCGCCACCTTCTTGATCTTTTCCCCGGCCGAACTTTGAGTGCGCCAGTCGGCGACAGCCGCGACGAACACTGCCGCGTCGGCCGGCAGCAGCTGCTCGACAGCGTCCTTCATCTCGACGGCCGTTTCGACATGCAGCGTGGCGACGCCGGCCGGATCGGCAATGCCAACCGGACCGGAGACGAGACGCACATCGGCGCCGAGCCTGGCCAGCGCCGCCGCAATGGCGTGGCCCTGCTTGCCCGACGACCGGTTGGCGATGTAGCGGACCGGGTCGATCGGCTCATGCGTCGGCCCGGAGGTGACAATGATCTTCCTGCCTGCCAGCGGCTTTGGCCGGCCGTCGAGCAGCGCCTCGATCGCGGCGACGATCTCCAGCGGCTCGGCCATGCGGCCCTCGCCCACCTCGTTGCTCTCGGCCATCTCGCCCTTCGCCGGGCCGACGAATGCGACGCCGTCCTTGCTCAGCGCCGCACGGTTGCGGCGGACCGCCGGATGCGCCCACATTTTCGGGTTCATCGCCGGCGCCATCAAAACTCGCTTGTCGGTGGCGATGAGCACGGTCGAGGCAAGGTCGTTGGCATGGCCATTGGCGAGCTTTGCCATCAGGTCGGCGGTGGCCGGCGCCACGACCACAAGGTCGGCCTCGCGCGACAGCCTGATATGGCCGATATCGTGCTCGTCCTGCCGGTCGAACAGTTCGGTGAAAACATGGTCGGCGGACAGCGCCCCGGCCGACAGCGTGGTGACGAATTCCTGCGCCGCGGCGGTCATCACCACCCGCACTGCCGCACCGCGCTCGCGCAGCCGACGGATCAGGTCGAGCGCCTTGTAGGCAGCAATGCCTCCGCCGATGATGAGCAGGATGCGCTTGCCGGAGAGGGTCATGCCCGAGGCCAGTTCTTGTCCAATGTCATGCCGGCTTCAGCGCCGATTCGATGTCGGTATGGATGAAATCGTCACCCTTGAAAAGTAGCGGCAGGTTTCGGGTCTTGGCCAGGGCATAGGCGAAACAGTCGCCCATGTTGAGGTCAGCACGATGGCGGGATCCGCGACCGTACCGAGAGTAGGCAAGTCGTGCGACCTCGAGCTGAGCCAGATCAAAAGGAACGACCGTCAGTTCGAGGCGGTCGATGAGCACCTGAAGTTCGGCGGGGTTGATGCCACCGCTGGACCGGTTCGCCACACAATGTGCCTCCAGAAGTGTTGCAGTGCTTATCAGTACAGCAGATGAGGTGCCGAAAACATCGACGAATGCAGCCGCATCCGGCTCTGCGCCGATGATTGCGATTAACGCAGACGTATCAACTGCAACGGTCACAGAAGTCCCTCATCCCACATGTGATCAGTAAGCGCTTTGAGGTCAATGGGGTGTTCTGATTTCCGTCCGAGCGCCAAGATCTCGTCACGTGACGCTTTCAGCCGCCACTCCCCGTTCTGGAGCTTGCTCTCGGGGATCGTCACTTTGCGCAAGGCATCCCGCGCTTCCTGCTCCATCGAAACGCCGCGCGCGGCAGCGCGTTCGCGCAGCACCTGCTTCACTTCGTCATCAAGATTACGGATTGTGATAGTGCTCATAGCGTAGCTCCTCGCCGTTACATAAGCGACAAGCGGCGTGATTGCAATGACAGCACTGCTGTCATTGCAATCAGAGCAGCTTCCAGGCGATATACACCAGCGTCAGCGCGATCACCCACAGCGCCAGCCGGCCGGAGCGGGTGTGGCGCGCCTCGGCTTTGCCGATCGCGTCCGCCGTCCCCTCGTCGAAGCGCAGGCCGTTTTCGGCCATCAGGTCGATCTCACGCGACAGCCGCTCGGTACGGGCAGCGAGGTCCGGCGCCTGACGCGCCAGCGCCAGCAGCGCGCTGGCACCGTCGCGCGCATCGGCCAGCAGCGCGCGCGGGCCGAGATTGCGGGCAATCCAGCCGCTGACCACCGGCTCCGACGTCTTCCACATGTTGAAGGCCGGGTCGAGGGTGCGGGCGACGCCTTCGACAACGACCATGGTCTTCTGCAGCAGCACCAGTTCGGATCGCGTCGCCATGTCGAACAGGTCGGTCACCTCGAACAGCAGCGTCAACAGCTTGGCCATCGAGATGGTCTCGGCCGGCTGGCCGTGGATCGGTTCGCCGATCGCCCGGATCGCCTGGGCGAAAGCCGCAACATTGTGCTGGCGCGGCACGTAGCCGGCCTCGAAATGCACTTCGGCGACGCGCTGGTAATCGCGCGTAATGAAGCCGTAGAGGATTTCGGCGAGGAACCGGCGCTCCTTCCTGCCGAGCCGGCCGGCAATGCCGAGATCGACGGCGACGATGGTGCCGTCGGCTTCGATAAACAGGTTGCCCGGGTGCATGTCGGCGTGGAAGAAACCGTCACGCAGCGTATGGCGCAGAAACGACTGAACGAGGTTGGCGGCAATCGCCTTCAGGTCGTGGCCGGCGGCGGCTAGGCCGGCAATGTCGTTCATCTTGATGCCGTCGACCCATTCCATGGTCAGCACGTCACGACCGGTGCGCTCCCAGTCGACCGACGGCACACGGAAGCCGGGATCGTCCTTGGTATTCTCGCCAAGCTCCGAAAAAGCCGCCGCCTCCAGCCTCAGGTCCATTTCGATTTTGGTCGTCTGGGCCAGTGTCTCGGTCACCTCGACCGGCCGCAGCCGGCGCGACGACGGGATGTATTTTTCCTGCAGCCGGGCGGCGAGAAAATAGCTCTCGAGATCGCGAAAGAAGCGGCGGCGCACGCCCGGCCGGATGACCTTCACCGCCACCCGGGTAACGACGCCGTTCTGCAGGATTTCGGCGGTATGGACCTGGGCGATCGAGGCGGCGGCCACGGCCTCGCCAAAACTGACATAGAGCTCGTCGACCCTGCGTCCGAGCGAGGCCTCTATCGCGGCGACAGCCTCGGCCTTCGGAAACGTCTGCATCTTGTCCTGCAGCATGGCAAGATCAAGCGCGATATCGTTTCCGACGACATCCGGCCGTGTCGCCAGGAACTGGCCGAGCTTGACGTAAGACGGGCCGAGCCGCACGACCGCCTTGGCCAGCCTGTCGCCACGCTCATAGGCAAGCGCGTGACGGCGGGTGAACAGCCGGGCCATGCGCCAGCCGAATTTCGGCAAGCCGAAGAGCTCGTCACCGGGCAAAGCCGCGATGACACCCTCGCGGACCAGCACCCAGCCGGCCCGCACGAGCCTGAAACCAGCGCCGATGCTGCTCATGGCTGGCTTTGCCCCGCCGATTTCCTAGACCGGCGAAGAGCACATTGAGTACGAAGGATACGGGCCAGCTTCAAAGCTTCCAGCCCGAGTGGAGCGCGGCGATGCCGCCGGAGTAGTTGCGGAATGAGACGCGCTCGAAGCCCGCGCGCGAAATCATCGTCGCGAAATTCTGCTGATTGGGAAATTTGCGGATCGATTCGACCAGATAGGAATATGGCTCGCCATCGCCGGTCACCATCTTGCCGATCCGCGGGATGGCGTTGAACGACCATGCTTCGTAGACTTTGTCGAGCAGCGGCATCTCGACCTCGGAGAATTCAAGGCAGAGAAAGCGCCCGCCGGGCTTCAGCACGCGATAGGCTTCGGCGAGCGCCACATCGATGCGCGGCACGTTGCGGATGCCGAAAGCGATGGTGTAGGCGTCGAAAGTAGCGTCGGCAAAAGGCAGTTCCTCGGCATTGGCTTCGACGAAATCGGTATTTGCCGACAGGCCCTTTTTCTCGGCCCGGTCGCGGCCGACCGCGAGCATCGAGCCGTTGATGTCGAGAACCGTTGCATGAGCGTGCCTGCCGCTCGCCTCGACGATGCGGAAGGCGACATCGCCGGTGCCGCCGGCAACGTCGAGAACGCTCCAGCCCGGCCGCTTCGGTGGATTGAGCCAGGCGACCAAGGCGTCCTTCCACAACCGATGCAACCCCGCCGACATCAGGTCGTTCATCAGGTCGTAGCGGTTCGCCACCTTGTGGAAAACATCATTGACCAGGGACTGCTTGTCGCCTGGTCCTACCCGCTTGAAACCATAGGAGGTTTCCATGCCGCCCGCAGCAGTGGTTCTTTCAACCGACATCGTTTTGATCCGCCATAAAATCGGCGGGACCATAGCCGATCGATGGTGCGGGCGCTATTGTTTAAGGCGCGGTGTTCGGCCGCGCTTCGAAGCAGGTTCCGGAAAAGTGTCACACGGTTCCGACAGGAACTTGCGTCATAAGAAAAAAAGCCTGACGGGATAATTGAATGCCTTTGAAAGCAGAACTGCACTGCCACATCGAAGGGGCAGCGGCGCCTGAACTCGTCCTCCGCCAGGCTGAGAAATACGGCAAGGATGCCTCGCCCTACATCCAGGACGGCTCCTTCGTGTGGCACGACTTCACCTCTTTCCTCGCCGCCTACGACTTCTCGTCGGACCTGTTCCGCACCGAAGAAGACTATGCGCGGCTGGCCGATCACTACCTGACCAGCCTCGCCCGCGACGGCGCCATCTATTCCGAGGTTTTCACCTCGCCCGACCATGCAAGCAAGGCTGGGCTGTCGCCGAAGGCCTATACCGACGCGCTCGGCGAAGGCATGGCCCGCGCCAAGGCGAAGACCGGCATCGAAGGCCGCATGATCGTCACCGGCGTGCGCAATTTCGGTGTCGAATCGATCGAACGGGCGGCACGTTTCGCCGCCCGGTGTGGGCATCCGCTGGTCACCGGTTTCGGCGTCGCCGGCGACGAGCGGATAGGTGATCTGGAAGATTATGTCAGGGCCTTCGAGATCGCCCGCGAGGCCGGCCTCGGCATCACCGTGCATGCCGGCGAATTGATGGGCTGGGAGAGCGTCGAGGCGGCACTCGACCACATCCGCCCGTCTCGCATCGGCCATGGCGTGCGCGCCATCGAGAACCCCGATCTCGTGCGGCGCATCGCCGACGAAGGCGTCGTGCTCGAATGCTGCCCCGGCTCCAACATCGCGCTGAAAATCTTTGACAGTTTCGCCGACCATCCCTTTCCCGCCTTGAAGGCGGCGGGCTGCAAGGTGACGCTCAACTCAGATGACCCGCCCTATTTCTGGACCTCGCTGAAACGCGAATACGACATCGCCGCCGAGCATTTTGCGATGGACGACAAGGCGCTCACCGCCGTCACCAGGACGGCCATCGAGGCAGCCTTCGTCGACAGGAAGACCAGGGCGGCGCTGCTGGGCAGGCTCGGCGCCAAGGGCAGGTGAATGGTGAATGGCTCACCCGGCGCTTCGGTCCGTCAACTGCGGGCTTTGCCGCGCACCAAGGACTCGCAAACCAGTTCACTATTCACTATTCACCATTCACCATTCACTTGCGCAGTTGGAGAACACCATGAAGGGCGTCACCGTCGTCGACCATCCGCTTGTCCAGCACAAGCTGACCATCATGCGCAAGAAAGAGACTTCGACGGCCGGCTTCCGGCGGCTGCTGCGCGAGATCTCGCTGCTGCTCGGCTACGAGGTCACCCGCAACCTGGAACTGACGACGACGACGATCGAGACGCCGATCGAGACGATGGAGGCGCCGACGCTGGAGGGCAAGAAACTGGTTTTCGCCTCGGTGTTGCGCGCCGGCAACGGCTTGCTCGAAGGCCTGCTCGATCTGGTGCCGGCGGCGCGTGTCGCCCATATCGGCCTCTACCGCGACCATGAGACGCTGGAAGCGGTCGAGTATTTCTTCAAGGCGCCGGGCGACCTCGCCGACCGGCTGGTGATCGTCGTCGACCCGATGCTGGCGACCGCCAATTCGGCGATCGCGGCGATCGACAAGCTGAAAGGCCGCGGTGCCACCAACATCCGCTTCCTCTGCTTGTTGGCGGCACCAGAGGGCCTTGAGCGGTTCACCCACGCGCATCCCGATGTTCCCGTCTTCACCGCTTCCATCGACCGCCAGCTCAACGAGAAGGGCTACATCATGCCCGGCCTTGGCGATGCCGGCGACCGCATGTACGGCACCAAATAGATCCGTTTACCGACTGTTTACGCAAACGGCTGGTTTCCGCATTCGTTAAAGCGGCAAACACCATGTCGGACTAAGGATCGGCAACCACAAAGGCCGGTCCATGCTGCGCAAGCTTCTCATCCTTGGCGTGTTTGCCGGAACGTCGGCATCGCTGCCGATCGTATATCAGTCCAATTCACAGGTAATCGAGCGGCTGTTGAAATCCGCCATCGGGGCCAGGCCGGCCGACACCCAAACCGACCTGAATCTCGCCGCCGTTCGGGACAGGCCGGCGACGCCGCAGCCGCTCGGCCGCAAGGTCGTCGTCACCGCGGACGCGCGCGGGCATTTCATGTCGGTCTTCAAGTTGAACGGCCGACAGATCGACGGCATGATCGATACCGGCGCGACGCTCGTCGCCATCAACAGTTCGACCGCGCGCAGGATCGGCATCTCGCTCAATCCGACGGACTTCAGCCATCAGGTCAACACCGCCAACGGTGCGATCAAGGCCGCCGTGGTGACGATTGATCGGCTGCAGATCGGCAGGATCACCGTCGAGGGCGTCGAGGCCGTCGTGCTCGACGACAGGGCGCTGCACACCAACCTGATCGGCATGAGCTTTCTGCAGCGGCTCGAAAAATACCAGGTCGAAGACGGCACGCTGCTGCTGGTTCAGTAGGCAGTGATCCCGAACCGCAGGTCCACGCCAGCGAAAAGGGGACCGGTCGTCGGACAAGATCATGGTCCAAGAAAGATAGAGCCCATTCGATACCATCGGAATGGGCTCTATCCGCGCGGCAGGATCCGCCGGATGACGGTTTTCTCCGTGGCCGGTCTGGAAGGGCCGATCGTATAGGCCGAAAGCACGACGGCCGCGGCCGCTTCGGCATCCCCGGTATTTCGGGCATGGACTAGTGCCAGCGCTTCGCCGGCCCGCACTTCGGCGCCGACCGGCAACAGCCTGGTGATGCCGACGGCGTGATCGATCCTGTCGTCGGGCCGCGTCCGCCCGCCGCCAAGCCCGACCACGGCAAGCCCGATCTCGCGCGTCGCGATGCCGGAGACAAAGCCGTTCGCGCTCGCCTTGACCGCGAATTCCGTTGCCGCTTTCGGCAGATATTTTTCCGGATTGTCGACAAAGTCGGCGGGACCACCCAGTGCCGCCACCATGCGCGCGAAGATGGAAGCGGCGCGGCCGCCGGCCAGCGTCTCGGCGGCGCGGCGCAGGCCGTCCTGGTTGGACGACACCAGGCCTGCCGATTGCAGCATCTCGGCGGCCAGCGCCAGCGTCAAGTCCTCCAGCCGCCGGTCGCGAAAGCGGCCGGTGAGAAAATCGACGGCGTTGCGCATCTCGACCGCATTGCCGGCGGCGGAGGCCAGCGGCTCGTTCATGCCGGTGACCAGCGCCGATGCCTTCAGGCCGGCGCCATTGGCGACCTCGACCAGGCTGTTGGCCAGCGCGGTTGCGTCGCGCGATTTCTCCATGAAGGCGCCGTTGCCGACCTTGACGTCGAGCACCAGCGAACCAAGGCCGGCCGCCAGCTTCTTCGACAGGATCGAGGCGGTGATCAGCGGCACGGATTCGACCGTTCCCGTCACATCGCGGATCGCGTAGAGCCTGGCGTCGGCGGGTGCGAGGTCTGCGGTCTGGCCGATGATGGCGCAGCCGGTTTCAAGCACGGTCTTGCGGAAGCGCGCAACATCCGGCTGGCTGATATAGCCGGGGATGGCATCCATTTTGTCCAGCGTGCCGCCGGTATGGCCCAGACCCCTGCCGGAAATCATCGGCACATAGGCGCCGCAGGCAGCGACGATCGGCGCCAGCATCAAGGAGACATTGTCGCCGACGCCGCCCGTCGAATGCTTGTCGGTGACCGGGCCGGGCAGATCCGACCAGTCGAGCACATCGCCGGAATCGCGCATCGCCATAGTCAGCGCCACCGCCTCGTCGCGGCTCATGCCGTTGAAGAATACTGCCATGGCGAGGGCACCGACCTGTGCGTCGGTAACGGTGCCGGCGGCCAAGCCCTCGATGAAGAACGCGATCTCCTCAGCCGAGAGCTTCTGCCCGTCGCGCTTGCGGCGGATGATTTCCTGGGGAAGCATCAGGCGTCGACCCTGTGCTCCGGAAGCCCGTCCTGAAAAACACGCTGCAGGATGGTCGCCAGCCGCGCACCGCCGACCGGCGCCATGTCCTTGGTCTCCTGGTGCGACAGCTCGGCTCCGGTCATGCCAGCGGCAAGGTTGGTCACGACCGAACAGGCGGCGACGCGCAGCCCGAGGAAGCGCGCGAGAATGATCTCCGGCACCGTCGACATGCCGACCGCGTTGGCGCCCATGACGCGCGCCATGCGGATCTCGGCGGGCGTCTCGAAGCATGGGCCGGAGAACCACATATAGACGCCCTTGTGCAGCATGGTACCGGTCGCCTTCGCCGCCCGCTCGATGGCGGAGCGGAGATCGGCGTCATAGGCTTCGGTCAGGCCGACGAAACGGCGGTCGCTCGGTTCGCCGATCAGCGGGTTGGACCCCGAGAAATTGATGTGGTCGGTGATCAGCATTACCGAGCCCGGCCCCATCCCGGGATCGACCGAACCGGCGGCGTTGGTGAGGATCAGCCGGGAGATGCCGATGCCGGCGAGCACTTCCAACGCCGGCCGCATCGCCGCTGCGTTGCCGTGCTCGTAATAGTGTGCGCGGCCGGACAGCATCAGCACCGGCGTGCCGGCAAAGAGCCCCGCCACCACCTCGCCGGCATGGCCGCTGACACCGCTTCGGGGAAACCCCGGCAAGTCGGCGTAGGAGATGCGCACCGCATCCTCGACCTGGTCGACGAGCCCGCCAAGCCCTGACCCCAGCACCAAGGCCGTGGTCGGCGCCAGCCCATCCAGCCTTTCGACGAGGTGATCGAGCGCTTCCTTCATTTCAGCACATCGCCTTCAAACCCGTATGGCAACAACTCGCCCATGGTCACGGTCTCGACCACGCCGCTGTCATCGCAGAGATAGAACTTCGTTTCCGGCCGGCAGAATTCGGCCAGCCGCTGCCGGCAGCCGCCGCAGGGCGAGCATTTTGCCACGCGTTCGGCGATCACGGCGATTTCCGTGATCTTGCCGCCGCCGCCCATGACGTAGTGGCCGAGCGCGGTGGTTTCGGCGCACCAGCCCTCAGGATAGGACGCGATCTCGACATTGGCGCCGGTGAAGACACGCCCGTCCTCGGTGCGCAACGCCGCGCCGACCGGAAATTTCGAATAGGGCGCATAGGCCTTGGCCATGGCGGCTTTCGCCGCTTCGAACAGATCATGAGTCATGATAGATCAGCGTTCCTTGACATAAGGCACGCCGCCGGCGCGCGGCGGGATTGCCTTGCCGATGAAGCCGGCAAGCAGGATGACGGTCAGCACATAGGGCAGCGCCTGCATGAATTGCACCGGCACCTTGCCGATCAGCGGCAGCGGCGTGCCTTGCAGGCGGATCGACGCGGCGTCGAGGAAGCCGAACAGCAGGCAGGCGAACATGGCGTTGACCGGTTTCCATTTGGCGAAGATCAGCGCGGCCAGCGCGATGTAGCCCTTGCCGGCGGTCATGTCCTTCACGAAGCCGCCATTCTGCACCATCGACAGATAGGCGCCGGCAATGCCGGTGAGCACGCCGGTGCAAATCAGCGCCCGGTAGCGCAGCCAGGCGACCGAGATGCCGGCGGTGTCGACCGCAGCCGGGTTCTCGCCGACAGCGCGCAGGCGGAGCCCAAAGCGGGTGCGAAACAGCACCCACCAGGTGAACGGCACGGCCAGGAAGGCGAGATAGACCAGCACGGAGTGGCCGGAGATGAGTTCCGAATAGATCGGCCCGAGAATCGGAACGCCCCTGAGCGCATCCGCGCCCGGCCAGATGATTGCTTCGAAGCGCTCGCCGG
Source organism: Mesorhizobium sp. M0410 (assembly GCF_040321435.1). Taxonomy (NCBI): domain Bacteria; kingdom Pseudomonadati; phylum Pseudomonadota; class Alphaproteobacteria; order Hyphomicrobiales; family Phyllobacteriaceae; genus Mesorhizobium; species Mesorhizobium sp. M0410. The sequence goes on along the minus strand of NZ_JAMYRN010000003.1, from coordinate 153,531 downwards.
CAGCCAGCGCCGGCGTGCGCCCGCCTTGCTGGAACCAGGCCTGGCCGAGCATGATCGTCGATCCGGCGGCAATGAAATTGATCGCGACGCCGGAAACGATCTGGTTGCCGCGATGGGTGATCGAGGCAAAGCCGTGGATCAGCGCGAAGGCAACCGAGATGAGGATGGCCATGCCGAGGCCGAGATAGGCCGAGTGGAAGACCGAGGCGGCGGCCGCACCGGCGAAGGCGCCGACAAGCATCTTGCCCTCGAGCCCGATGTCGAAGACGCCGGCCCGCTCCGAATAGAGGCCGGCGAGGCAGGCGAGCAGCAAGGGGACCGAAAGGCGGATGGTCGAGTCCAGGACCTGTACGATGGCGTTGAAGAAATCCATCTCAGGCGCCCTTCCCTTTGACCGCTTCCATGCCGACCGATTTCGGGCTGAGCGAGGCGAACAACGCCTGGACATAGGGCCGGAACATATGCTCGAGCGCGCCGGCGAACAGGATCACGAGGCCCTGGATGATGACGATCATGTCGCGGCTGATCGCCGGCATCTCGAAGGCGAGCTCGGCGCCGCCCTGGTAGAGCATGCCGAACAGGATCGCCGCCAGCACGATGCCGACCGGGTGCAGGCGACCCATCAGCGCCACCGCGATGCCGACGAAACCGGCGCCCGAAACGAATTCGAGCGCGACATTGTGCTGGTCGCCCATCGTCGGGTTGAGCGCCATCATGCCGGCCAACGCGCCCGAGATCATCATCGCAATGATGATGATGCGTATCTCCGAAATCCCGGCATAACGCGCCGCTTTCGGGCTGTGGCCATAGGTGCGCATCTCGTAGCCGAGCTTCGTGCGCCAGATCAGCACCCACACCAGAAAGGCCATGGCTAGCGCCAGCAGGGAACTGACGTTGAATGGCGCCGAACGGATTTTGGCGCCGAACAATTCGATGACCCAGTTGAGCTTCGGCAATTGCGCGCCTTCGAGGAAGGTGCGCGTCTGCGGCGCCATCGAGCCGGGCGGCTTCAGCATCCCCACCAGCGCATAGACCATGACGCTGGCGGCGATGAAGTTGAACATGATGGTGGTTATGACGATGTGCGAGCCGCGCTTGGCCTGCAGATAGGCCGGGATCAGCGCCCACAGCGCGCCCATCGCCGCGGCGGCGATAATGGCAATCGGGAAGGTCAGCCACCAGGGCAGCACGCTGTCGAAGGCCAGGCAAACGATGCCGATACCGAGACCGGCGATATAGCCCTGGCCCTCGCCACCGATGTTGAACAGGCCGCAATGCGCCGCAACCGCCACCGAAAGCCCGCTGAAGATGAAGGTGGTAGCATAGAAAAGTGTAAACGCGATGCCTTGGCCGCGACCGAAGGCGCCCTCGACCAGGATGACAGCCGCGCGCAACGGGTTCTCACCGACCAATATGACGACGAAGCCGGCAACGACGAAGGCGACGAACAGATTGATCAGCGGGATCAGCACGTAGTCGGCCCAGGCCGGGAGCTTGGCATAGGGAGTGCTCATTCCGCCGCCTCGCGCTGCTCGACGCCGGCCATCAGCAGGCCGAGCTCGCCCTCGGTCGCGTCGGGGCCGCGTTCGCCGACGATGCGGCCGGCAAACATCACCAGGATGCGGTCGGACAGCGAGCGGATCTCGTCGAGTTCGACCGAAACCACCAGCACCGCCTTGCCCTGGTCGCGCATGGCGATGAGGCGCTTGTGGATGAATTCGATGGCGCCGACATCGACGCCGCGCGTCGGCTGGCCGACGATCAACACGCCGGGATCTTGTTCCATTTCCCGCGCCAGCACGATCTTCTGCTGGTTGCCGCCGGAGAAATTGGCGGTCTTGAGGCGGCAGTCCGCCGGGCGGATGTCATATTTGACGATCTTGTCCCGGGCATCGTCACGGATGGCGTCGATGTCGAGAAACGGCCCCTTCAGATAGCGCTCATCGTCCTGGTAGCCGAGGATCGAATTCTCGTTCTCCTCGAAGGCCAGCACCAGCCCGACGTGATGGCGGTCCTCCGGCACATGAGCAAGGCCGCGCTCGCGCAGCTCGCCAGGGTCGGCGGCGCCGGTGAGGTCGATCGGCTTGCCGTCGAGCATGACCGAGCCCGAAACGGCATGCCTGATGCCGGAAATCGCCTCGAGCAATTCGGACTGCCCGTTGCCGGCGACGCCGGCAATGCCGACGATCTCGCCGGCATGGACGTCGAAGGAGACGTCGTCGACCATGGTGACGCCGCGGGAATCCTTGACCGTCAGGTTCTTGACCGCGAGCTTGACGCCGCCGGCCTTCGCCTCGCCCTTCTCGACGCGCAGCAGCACGCGCCGGCCGACCATCAGCTCCGCCAGTTCCTCGACCGTGGTCTTCCTAGTTTCGCGTGTCGCCACCATCGTGCCTTGGCGCATCACCGAGACGGTGTCGGTGATCGCCATGATCTCGCGCAGCTTGTGGGTGATCAGCACGATCGTCTTGCCCTGCTCCTTCAGCTGCCTGAGGATGCGGAACAGATGGTCGGCCTCGGCCGGCGTCAGCACGCCCGTTGGCTCGTCGAGGATCAGGATTTCGGCGCCGCGATAGAGCGCCTTGAGGATTTCGACGCGTTGTTGCAGGCCGACCGGCAACTCCTCGATGATGGCGTCGGGATCGACTTCGAGCCCGTATTCGCGCTCGAGCCGCTCCAGCTCGGAACGCGCCTTGGCGATGCTCTTCTTCAGCAGTGCATCGCTTTCGGCGCCGAGAATGACGTTTTCCAGGACCGAGAAATTGTCGACCAGCATGAAATGCTGATGGACCATGCCGATGCCGAGCGCGATCGCATCATTCGGTGTCTTGATCGATGCCGGCTGGCCGCCGACACGGATTTCGCCGGAATCGGCCTGGTAGAAACCATAGAGGATCGACATCAGCGTCGACTTGCCGGCGCCGTTCTCACCGACGATGCCATGGATGGTGCCCCGCATAATCTCCAGATTGATGTCGCGGTTGGCGCGCACGGCGCCAAAGCTCTTGTCGATGCCGATCAGCTCGATTGCGGCTTGCGCCATGCAGCCTGTTCCCACTGTTATTTTTTTACCGCTTGGTCAAACGCCTAGCATGACGCCCAGTCTATGCCAATTGGGTCTATGTCAATTGCCCGGAGCAGGGTTCACTCTCGACAAATCCCGCCATGCTTGTCAATTTCCAACGTGGCCGCAGCCTGCACAATCGCCTGATCGAGGATTTGAGATGACCATGCCCGCCCACATGCCCGACCACCGGCTGACGACGCTGGAAATCCGCGCCGCCGAGCAGGAGAAGACAATCGAGGAACTGTCAGGCCAGATCGCCGAGCAGTGGAAGGTGATCGAGCGCATGCAGCGCAAGCTCGACGCGCTGGCCGAGCGCTTCCTGGCGCTGGAGGAACAGGCCGCACCCGACGTGCCGGTGACCAAGCCGCCGCACTGGTGAGCGGCTGACAATGCAAAACCGCCGGGCTTTCACCCGGCGGCTCGTCAGTCTTCAATGTCGATCAATCAATACGGGCAGGCATTGTCCGACATGTAGTCGTGCACCTTGATGGTGCCGGCGATGATGTCGGCCTTGGCCTTTTCGACCGCTGCCTTCATCGCGTCGTCGACAAGCGCCTTGTTGTTGTCGTCCATGGCGTAGTCGACGCCGCCTTCCTTGAGGCCGAGATCGTTGACGCCGGCCGTGAACTTGCCGTTCTTGGCATCCATGAAGGTGTTGTAGACGGCAACGTCGACGCGCTTGACCATGGAGGTCAACACCTTGCCGGGTTGCAGGCCGTTCTGGTTGGAATCGACGCCGATGCCGAGCTTGCCGGCGTCGGCCGCTGCCTGCAGCACGCCGACACCGGTGCCGCCTGCCGCCGCGTAGATTACGTCGGCGCCCTGGTCGATCTGCGTCTTGGCGATCTCGCCGCCCTTGGCCGGATCGTTCCAGGCTGCCGGCGTATCGCCGGTCATGTTCTGGATGACGTCGGTGGCGCCGGCCGCCTTGGCGCCGCCTACATAGCCGCAGCCGAACCTGCGGATCAGCGGAATATCCATGCCGCCGACGAAGCCGACCTTCTTGGTCTTGGAAGCCATCGCCGCCATCACGCCGACGAGGTACGAGCCTTCCTGCTCCTTATAGACCAGGGAGCGGACATTGGGCTTGTCGACGACCATATCGATGATGGCGAATTTGGTGTCGGGGAACTCGGTGGCGATCTTGTCAAGCGCGTCGGCCCAGGAGAAGCCAGCCATGACGATCGGATTGCGGCCGTCCTCGGCGAAGCGGCGCAGCGCCTGCTCGCGCTGGGTGGCGTTGCTGACCTCGAATTCCACATAGGGGATGCCGGTCTCGGTCTTGAACTTTTCGGCGCCGTTGAAGGACGCTTCGTTGAACGACTTGTCGAACTTGCCGCCGAGATCATAGAGGATCGCGGGTTGAATGTCCGCGGCGAAGGCCGGGAGAACCATTGCAGCTGCGGCCATAAGGCCGAGAACGATACGTTTCATGTGATCCACACCCCTGTCGGTTATTTGTCCATTATGCACCGCATGCCGGCCCGGTTCTCCGGCAGGCATGCAGCGTCAGGCAGGAGTGTCTTCCTCCCGCTTCGGGTCAATCTGGCACGGCCCGAAACAAAATTCACGTGGAATTTTGACCCTTTGGAAAAGCATGGCGCCGCATCGCGGCGCCACAGCATATTCCTTGCGTCAGGGGCATAATCAGGCGGAGACGGCGGCCGGAATGGCGCAGGAGACGCCGGTTCCCCGCAGGCCGCAATAGCCGTAGGGGTTCTTCGCCAGATATTGCTGGTGGTCTTCCTCGGCGAAGTAGAATTCCGGCGCCGGTGCGATCTCGGTGGTGATCTTGCCGCGTCCGGCACCGCGCAGCGAAGCCTCGTAGGCATCGCGCGAGGCGAGCGCCGCCTGGTACTGCGCGTCGTTGAACGTATAGATCGCCGAGCGGTAGGTGGTGCCGACATCATTGCCCTGGCGCATGCCTTGCGTCGGGTCGTGACTTTCCCAGAACAGCTTCAAAAGCTCGGCATAGGACACGATCTTGGGATCGTAGACGACGAGCACGACTTCGGCATGGCCTGTGAGCCCGGTGCAGGTTTCCTGATAGGTCGGGTTGGGCGTGACGCCGCCGGCATAGCCGGCCGCCGTGACCCAGACGCCCTCGACCTGCCAGAACAGGCGCTCGGCGCCCCAGAAGCAACCCAGCCCGAACATCGCCGTTTCCAGCCCTTCGGGATAAGGACCCTTGAGCGGCCTGTTCGAGACGAAGTGCTTCGATGCAGTCGGGATCGGCCGGTCGCGGCCGGGCAGCGCCTCGGAGGGCTTCGGCAGGTTGAGCTTCTTGTTCAGCATGTCGCTGAGAAACATAGTGCGGTTTCCTTTTCTTCTTGGTTGAGCCTTCCCCGGCACGGGAACACCGGGTCAGGCTGGAAATGTCAGGTCGCGGCGAACCGCCCGCTGGGGCGCGGCCGCCTGTAGCCGATGGCGTAAAGAATGAACGCCAGCACCGCGAACACGGCGAAGCCGGGCTGGCTGAGCACCCAGGCGATGGCGCCATCCCACAGCAGCGGATTGACCTTGTCGCGGACGAAGCTTTCGAAGGCGCTGCGCGTATCCGGCGAGACCGCGAGCCAGCTGGAATTAAGCGGTGTCATCACCAGCGCCGAAGCCGCCACCGACCGTGTCGCATCGAGCACGGCCATGATGACCGAAACCGACAGCGCGACCATTGCAGCGAGACGAAAGATGAAGCGGAACATCCAGACCCTTCCTCCCCAGGAGATTATCAGAATGTCGTATCGGACTGTTAGATAGGATCTACTTGCTTCGCCTGCAATCGCGACACGCGAAGTTGAACCGGCGACCGCCGGTTCGCTGGAACCGGCGGCGCGCCGGACGGCGAGCACACCTCGGCCGCCCCTTTCGATAGGCTCCCTACGGGTGCTCCGGTAACATGGGGTGAGCATCCGTATCCGGCAAAGCGAATAGACTATCGTTATGTCTTGGCATTCGGCACCGGATCGACTAGATGAGCCCCGCGCCTGTTGCTTTGACGGCTCAGGTGTGGGGAAAGGGTATCCGCTGGTCGACGGCGCCCACGGCCGGAATTCCGGTCCGGAATCCCAAAGGAGATGCATCTCCCCAACCCGCGCGGCGAAACCGGCCGCGTCGAAAATGCTAAAGACGGAGAGGTGGCCGAGTGGTTGAAGGCGCACGCCTGGAAAGTGTGTTTACGGGAAACCGTAACGCGGGTTCGAATCCCGCTCTCTCCGCCAGATACCCACTTAAGCGTCTGTTATTGTTTCGCTTTGTGAGTTGCGGCCTTTCCGTTCCTAACGTCCGCAAACGATGAAGCTCGGCCACCATGCCGCCGCCCCTTTGTTGACTTTGCTTGGGAATCGGAGTGTCCGGAAAAAACCGCAGGGCAGCCCGCAGGATTCGCGTCTGCGGACCCCAATCCGCCCCGCCGGCGCCTACAGGCAATCTACCCCAACGCCCCCCAAGCGGCGCCGGCCACTTTCAGCCCCTTCGTTCGAAAGTTGGCTTCCAGTCGCGATTGCGCGCCCGCTGATGGCCTTCGTAGTCAGGAATGCATGCGAAGAAGGTCGGTCACGGCCGGCAGCCTTGCAATTTGAGCAGACAAAGAGCCCGACCAAGTCGTCATGCATCGAGCCGTGGTCATGGCCGAGCCTGTCAATCAGCGCCTGGATGTCAAGTTTCGTCGATTTGCAGCACATCGGGTGCGCACAATTGACTTAGATGGGTTCGCGGGCGGACAGAGTGTCGGCGAGGGTCTTTCGAGTCATGGCGATTCTCCGTTGAAGGGGCTCGCCGCAACGGGAGGATTATATTCCTTAATGCTGATCCCCTGCATTGTCTCGTGCGGAATGGGCTCTCCGGCATTAGACAGGGATATCCGGAGTTCGCCGTCTCGGGTGGTGGCTTCGACCTTAATGGGCATGCCCGCGGCACAAAGTTACCGGTTCGAATCCTGTCGGGTGCAGCATTGCCGCGGTTCGCTTGCCGACAACTATTCCTGCTGGAATTGACAGGGCCAATCTTCAGGCCTCGTCAAGCCAGAAGGCAACTCGGTCCGGGCGTCTCCGCAAGCCATGTTGAGCTGCCACTGGGACAGACCCACCGAATTGGAAAGGTCGAGGCCCTCGATACGGGTCAGAAAGAAAAAGGCGCGGTCAAAGTCTATCGGCGCGGTGAACCTCGCTCCTCGGAAGTCCGCCCGTGCGAGATTGGCAAACGAGAAGCGGCTGCCGCTGATATCGGCGTCATGGAACTGCGCACGCCCCAGTTCTGCCTTTGTGAAATCAACATTGGTCAGATTGGCGTCCTGGAAATTCGAGCGCTGCATTTCCGCGCTCGCAAACACAGCGCCCTGCGCGTCCATACGGCTGAAGTCGGTCCTGTAGCCCTCGATTCTGTCGAACCGGGCGCCTTTGGCGGTCGAGTCGGCCAGGGAAGCACGCACAAGCGTTGCCTTCTCAAGATTTGCGGCAACGAGATTGGTGTTCCTGAGGTCGGTCGAAGTGAAATCAACACCGAACAGGTTCGCCCCGCTCAGGTCCTGTCCGTCTAGGATGAGAAGCTTCTTGTCACACTCTTGCCAATTGACGCCAGGCGTCGCGGCGGCGTCGCAATTTTGAGCGGCAGCGGCGTTCTGCCAAGCAAACACAGTGCAAACCGCTAGAACCAAGCCGGATGTGCCGTAAGCTCTGGTTCGCCTCAAAGTCATTGTTGCTGGACCTCTGCTACTCGCCGACACTCACCCTTACCACATCTGCTGACACTCGAGCCACGGTGACCACATGGCTGTGCTCGCGGCGCAGTGGGTCAAGCCTGGCGTGAAGCTCCGCGTCAAACAGCTTCGCGGCGAATTCTAGGCGGCCAGCTTACATTAGCCAGAGTGAACAGAACGTGATTACGGGCCAGGCCTTCACACCTTCGCCTTGCACCAGCCCGCCCACCTAGCATGCCCCGCCATCGCGAACGGCCCAGCACGGGCGAAAGACAAGCTCCTTCCTGGCGCTGCGCCGCGTGCAGTCGGAACAAATGGGATCGACGCCGGTTAACAATCGAAGGGACCGCAAACGAAGCGGTATGATGATGATTGATATTTTTAGCTTCGAACTGGCCAATGCCAGGCTGCGCGTTAAACGGGCCGAGCGCTCGCTGAAGCGTGCGAATGAACTGTTGTTGAACGATGGCTGTGTCGCCGTCAATCTCGCGTTGTGCGACCGCATACGGTCTGAGCAAAAACGCGTGATTGAGGCCCGGGAACGCATGACGAAGATCGATCGGAAGAATTGACCCATGATGCTCGCGACCCTCCACCTTGAAACTGCGAGATACGGCGACGAATATCGCGTCGCAAGGCTCGCGCTGCTGAGGCAGCAAATGATACGGCACATCAAGCGCACAGACGCCTCGGCGCAGAAAGTCGAACAATCGCTGGCAAGATTGGCCGAAGCAAACACGCTCGGGGACCGGCTCGCGCAACAGTAGGTCCGCGCGCTCTACCGTCGTTTGACGATGACCCCGTCATGCTGCGTCGCCAACAACAAGGCTGCATCAACGTCGCACCTGCGCTCGCTGGGCGTCGCGCCCCAAAAGCACAAGGCAGTCGTTTCGGCGAAGATCCAAGAAGTGTCGATATTTTCACCTTCCTGGGGACGCAGGCACAACGCCAAAATGAAGGCCGCGATAAGCAGCATGGCAGGCAGAGGGGCGCGCGAAGGCTACTGAGCGGCTTTCATCTCCCCGCACTCTTGCCTCAGATCAGCCTACAACCAATCGGCCCGCGCTTCACCAGAAGCACGGGCATTGATAGGCTCGGCACTATCGCCGCCCCGTCTACCGCGGGACCGCTGGTATTCCCGAGACTGAGCGCTCTGTTTCGCCGGAGAAAACCACGAAGGCAAAGATCAGCACGGCGGCAGCGACAATCATTGAGCCGGTGGCGACGATCGGCTCGAGCGCCGGATTTCCCTGCAGCATCAGGTAAAGCGCCGGCAGCATCACGACCAGGCCGAGATTGTACACGCCGTAGTGGATCATCGCCGTCCTGCGGGCAGCCTTCGCCGGGTTCAGCGCATAATAGCCGCCGAATATTGCACTGGTGACCCATCCCAGCAGGTTGATGTGCGCGTGAGCCGGAAACGCGCCGTGATCGCCTGAAATTGCCATCTGCAGGCCAGCTGCAATTCCCAGAATAAGAAAGACGATGGCTGTCTTGAAAAAAAGCTCCGAAACCTTAGGCATATCATTCCCCCAAACCCGTTTTGCCGCCGCATCATGCCCTGGTTCCGGCGATCTTGCCAAGGGGACCGTCGGGCCTGCGGCACCATTTGTCGCCGGCTTGACGGCCCGTCGGCAGCCGGCCGCCGGGCCTGGCCGGTTGCGAGTCCAGCCGGCAAAAAATATGCGCTCACCCTAATTTAATTGCAATATCACCCGCCAGGCTTCCATGTCGTTCTCCCTAAGGAAGTCCTGCACAATCGTGGTGCCATACGCGCCAAAGGCCTGCCCGTCAGTGTTCCAGCAAGGCCTCGCCGAACTTCTCCCACAGCTGTGCGCAATCTGTAGCTCTGAGGCCGGGGGTTCCGAGTGGGCCATATCTGATGACGGCGGCGTGAACATCATAGCCAACGATGGGTGCATTGGCGACAAAGTGGATAGCCTCGCCCAATCGGCGAGAGCCCATTGGCGCATCGGTTTTGTTGGTGATGTCGAAGACACCACGAATGTCTGCTTCCTGGTTCCTGGCTGCCAACGCAGCCGCCATTGCCCTTTCGTGCATCATCGAATCTCTCCGATCGGTCTAAGTCTAAGAACCGCGGCTTGTGCCGGTCCGGCAACTGGCAACCGGCAAATCGAAGTGCCTTTTGCAGCATCTCGATTGGCTCTTGCTGCGAGCCACTCCGCCCGCTGCCGCGGCAAGCCGATAAGGCAACTGCCAGCGAAATCCGCAGGCACGTCCACGGTCGCATCAAACACGGCCCACGTGCCAGTCGGCTCCTGAACGGGCAAAAACCTCATAACAGCGCCTGCTAATATACTATGCCGACTGTGAGGACGAGACTTTTTCCTGCATCCACTAAACGAATGAGAGATGGTGTCGAAGTGCCGGGCGACGCTCGTCGAAAACAATCGTCTGCGACATCGCCAGGATCGGAGATGGGCCTGAGCCGGCCGCATTTTGGGAGTCGCCGCAAGGGACAAGCACAAGACGCAGCACACAAACGCGGCCAAATGTTTATCCAGAATCGCGATTTCGTTGCGGATAGATGGTCTCGCCGCGCTTCAGCATCGCCACGAACGCCGCGATCTTCTTCTTGCGCCCGGCTTCGGTCTTCATGTTGTGGATGCGGAAGGCGAGCGCGAAGCGGTTTTGCCCGCTGAGCTTTGCCAGCATCTCTTTCGCCCTGGGCTCGGCGTCTATTGCCGCCTGGAGGTCGTCGGGGATCTTCATCTCCTTGCCGCTCTTGTAGGCGCGCGCCCAGCGGCCGTCGGCCTTGGCCGCATCGACCTGCCTCAGCCCGTGCTCGGTCATCCGGCCCTCCTCGATCAGCCGGGCGACATTGTCGACATTGATCTGGCTCCAGGTGCTCTTCTTGCCGCGGGGGGTGTAGCGCTGCAGATAGCTTTTGCCGTCGAACGCCTTGCGCACCGCGTCGATCCAGCCCCAGCACAACGCCACGTCGATGGCTTGCTTCGGCGTGATCGACGGCAGCCCCGAATCGAGCTTATGGATCTTGATCCAGACTTCGTCCTCGCTGTCGTGATGCTCGCCAAGCCAGGCATGGAAGCTTTCGGCATCCCTGAACTCGCGCACATTGGCGGGGTCGACCTTCACGGGCGCCATCAGCTGGTCCGCCCATGACGCGAGCGCGTAACGACGCCAAACCGCTTGCCGGCCGCGCGCGCGCTCATCTCAGCTCCGAGTCCGCAATCCGCAGGCCTGGTGATTCTCGTTTCGGCGGCAGCATGACGTTATCGAATGTCTGCGTGAACATCGCCGCCGCAAAGAAAGCGTCTCTTCGGTGGCGTGGGTGTTGCCAGCCGAGCCGCTTGCCGGGCTCGATCTCGTAGACAATGACCGAGGACTGGGTAGTGCCCTGCCCGCCGCAAACCGCGAAAGCGCCGGCCATTTGACCGACGGATCGTCCTCTGCCCAAACCGGCGAACGTTCGAGCCTGTCGGATGCGAGACTGCTGTCATGGCTTCGTTCCTCTCAGCGAATTGCGAACACGAATCTAGATGATTTTTCTGGTCCGCGTCAGCAAAACTGGCTGCTGACCGTTCCCTCGCCCATTGCGCGTCGACGGCGCCTACCCGATCCGGCCGGCTGCAACCCTGGCTCCGGCAGCGCAAGGAGCTGGCCCACGAGCTGAACTACACCGGCGATATGAACGACACTGTAACGATGAATCTGTGGCTGCACGACGCACTGATGAAAAAGCTGGCCGAGAATGGCGGCAAGCTTCCGAGCGACCTAGCCGCCTAGAGTCACAAGACAAGCAATTCCAGGAAAACGTGTGAACGGTTTTCCGTCCGGAATTGCGTCAAACAAAAAAAGACAGACCGGCTCGGCGTTTCCGTGAAACGACGAACCGTCCTGGTCCTGCCCGCACCGTGGTTCTTGCTGCGCCAACTTCGGCCGCAACCGAGCAGACCACGATGCCAAGCGTCAGACCGCCAGGTAAATAAAATTGAGACCCGTCCCGACCGTCAGGATCGGTGTTTGGCGAGGTGGCATGCCACAAAAAGCGCTTGCCGCCTCGCACCCGGATTGCCTCACGCAAAGCGCCGATTTCGGTCGCTGCCCACGCGCTGGTAGGACCACCATTTTGCTGGCGAAACGCGACGTTCGGCGTATCATTCTCCCCGGAGAGAGTTCATGGTGGGAGGAAGCCAATGAACGTGGTGCAGAGGGTGACTGTCGCTGACTTGACGGCCCAAGAGCTTGTTTCATCTGCGCTTTCACGGTTCGGTGCCGGCGACACCATATCGACGAGGGCGATGCTGGACATCGTTCGCAGGACGGCCCCGGCCTGCGGCAACAGTGACGACGATCTGGTCGAGCTTATCGTCATGACGGCCGTTGGTAGGACCATGGGCGTCGTGTTCGACCATCGGTCCCAATAAAACAATCCGGAACGAATACCAGGCTGCGCCCAGGAGCAGTGGCGGGCGGTTGGCAGCGCCAAAGAGGCCAGCCTGTTTGTGCATGAAGGCCGTCCTGGCACCAAGCCCTTGCTTTGAACAAAACCGCTGCTCATGCCGGGTCATGCCGAAGGCGGTAATTGGGCGACACGCTCGAAGGAACTCGCTGAAATCTTGCCCGTTATGCTCTCGTCGAGATGAGGAGAGCTGCCATGGCCGACGACAAAACCAAGACCGACAGTCGCGACCGCTCACGAGTGGCGGGCGGCGAAGACTACGAGGTACGTCACTTCGCCGAGGAAGCGGGCATCACCCCGGATCAGGCACGCACGCTGATCAAGCGTCACGGCACCGACCGCAAGGTGCTGAACGAAATCGCCGAAAGCATAAGAGCGTCGTAATGGCTGACAAGAAAACCGCAATGGCCGACCGCAAGACGCGTGATCCGGACGAAAAGGAGGCTCTGCGTCTGGCCGAAACCACCGACGTTTCGCCGAAGCAGGCGAAGGATCTGATGCGCAAGCACGGCAAGGACAGCCCGAAGGTCGCGAAGGAAGCCAAGAACTTCAAGGCCGAGGGCTGAGCCGCCGAGCCGGTCGGACGCGCGGTACAGGGGTGTGGCCGCAATCCTGGAGCTTATCGGTTTTCTAACAAATTCGGCCTATCCCTTCCGCTATCGCGGCTCAGGGATGCCATATGCGCGGGATATCTGGTGAGGCGAGGCCGTCGATAGGCGATATACGGCATGTGAGGTTGGTATTTTGCCTGCTGGCGGCGGTCGTGATGGCGGCGGCGCTCCTCGCCTTTGCCACCTCCCTCCTGCAGGATCCTGATAGCTGGTGGCACATCAAGGTCGGCATGGATATGCTGGCAAGCCGCACATTCCCCACTGTCGACGTCTATTCCTACACTTTTGCCGGCCAGCCATGGATCGCCAAGGAATGGCTCAGTCAGCTTCTCCTTGCAATTGCCTTTGAAGCCGGCGGCTGGAACGGCGTGGTGCTGCTGGCGACTGCAGTAATCGCGCTCACGATCTTCTTGACGTCGTGGTATCTCAGCGCGTGGTTGAAGCCGACGCTGGCGATAGGACTGACGCTGGTTCTCGCGCTTTTGATCGGGCCAATCTATGTCGCCCGGCCGCACATCTTTACCTTGCCCATCATCGTCGTCTGGACCGCCGGTCTTTTCCAGGCCGCACGCAACGAGAAAGCGCCGCCTTTGTGGCTGCTGACGCTGCTTTGCCTGTGGGCCAATCTCCATGCCACCTTCACCTTCGGTTTCGTCATCGCCGCCTTCGCCGGGCTCGATCTCGTCATGCGCACGCGCTTGTCGAACCCCCGGCTGCTGGCCAAGTGGATCGTTTTCGGGCTGCTTTGCCCGCTGGTCAGCCTGCTCAATCCCTATGGCGTCAAGGCCATACTCGCCACATTCACCGTGGCCTATGGCAATGAGGCGGTGCGTTACATTGCGGAGTGGCAACCCTTCGACGCCTCGCGGCACACCCTCCAGGAGGTGGCCCTGCTGGTGGCGTTTTTCGGGCTGCTCGTGTCGAGATTGCGCATTGGCTGGGCCAAGGCGCTGTTCCTTGTCTTCACGTTGCACGTCTATCTCACCCACATACGGTTCATGTACCTGTTCTTTCTTCTCGTGCCGGTGGTCCTTGCCGTCGAGGTCGCACAACAATATCCAGTGCTTTCAGCCGAGAAATGGGCGGCGGAAAAGCGCGACGGACTTGAACAATTTTTCGCACGGCAATTTTCCAGGATTTGCGCTGGACTTGCCGTTTTGCTGGTTTTGGCGGCTGCCGCCTTCACGACCTATCCGGTCGCGCCGAGCCAGAAGACCTCGGCGAGGGACGCGCTGGCCTTCGCCCAAACCCATAATCTGTCGGGCAATCTGCTGAACTCCTACGATTTTGGCGGTACGCTGATTTTCCATGGCATCAGGACGTTTATCGACGGCCGCGCGGATCAGCTCTTCCTGAATGGCTTTACGGAAACGGATGAGCAGACTGGGCACAGCCGGGGCAAGCCGATCCTGAAAGCCCAACTCGAGAAATATACGATAGGCTGGGCATTGTTGACCGCCGACGACAGCCGCATTCCGTTCTTCGACGAACTGGGCTGGAAGCGGGCCTATGCGGACGATTACGCGGTGATCTACACCCGCGCGGACTGAGCCCCGGCAGCTTCGCGCGCCGGTGTGCGCATCCCTCCTGAAGCTGTGGCCAGCGCCGAGGCGGCGAAATCCTTATGGGATTTTGATTTCTTTGCTCCGCGTCCCGTCTCGACCCTTTATGGCACTTTGATCCATATTCACCGAAGCGGTGTATCCAGCCGCCGATATGATGCGGCGACCGGTTTTGGTAGTTTGTTAAAGTAAACACACAAATACAACATAGGAAAATGCGCGGTGGACATAGTTGTTGTCGCGATTGGAATCGCGTTCTTTGCTCTATGCTTCGGCTACATCAAAGCCTGCGACAAGCTGTAAGGGTAGGGATCGTAACATGCTTTTCGACTATATCCTCGGCGGCGCCGTGACCTTGTTTCTTCTCGCCTACCTGACATACGCCCTCGTTCGCCCGGAACGCTTCTGATCTCCGCTGGCAAGGAGCCAACCCCATGACAATCAACGGATGGCTGCAGATCCTCGTCTATTGCGGGATCGTCGCTCTGCTGGCCAAGCCGCTCGGCGGCTACATGTATCGCGTTTTCAGCGGCGAGCGCACATTCCTGTCGTCAATTCTGGCCCCGCTCGAGCGCGGGCTCTACCGCATATCAGGGACCAGCGAGCGCGAGGAGCAGCACTGGACCTCCTATGCGGCGGCCCTGCTGTTCTTTAACCTGGCCGGCTTCCTGGTGCTCTATTCGCTGCAACGGCTGCAAGGCGGCCTGCCCTACAATCCGGCCGGCATGACCGCCGTCGAACCTGAGCTGGCCTTCAACACCGCCGCCAGCTTCATGACCAACACCAACTGGCAGAACTACGGCGGCGAAAGCACGATGTCCTATCTCGTGCAGATGGCCGGCTTGACCGTGCAGAATTTTCTGTCGGCGGCGACCGGCATCGCCATTGCGGTCGCACTGATCCGCGGCTTTGCCAGGGCCTCAGGCAAATCGATCGGCAATTTCTGGGTCGATATGACCCGCGGCACGCTCTATCTGCTTTTGCCGTTCTGCATCGTCCTGACTCTGGTCTATGTCTATCTCGGCATGCCGCAGACGCTCGCTGCCTACGTCAACGCGACGACGCTCGAAGGCGCGCAACAGACTATAGCGGTCGGGCCGGTCGCTTCCCAGGTTGCCATCAAGATGCTCGGCACCAATGGCGGCGGTTTCTTCAACGCCAATGCAGCACATCCCTTCGAAAATCCCGACGCAATCTCCAACCTGATCCAGATGGTGACGATCTTCGCCCTCGGCGCGGCGTTGACCAATGTCTTCGGCCGCATGGTAGGCAACCAGCGCCAGGGCTGGGCAATTCTGTCGGCTATGGGCGTGCTGTTCATCGCCGGCGTTGCCGTCTGCTACTGGGCGGAATCCGCAGGCAATCCGCTGGTCCACGCGCTGGGCGTCGACGGCGGCAACATGGAGGGCAAGGAGAGCCGTTTCGGCATCGCTCTGTCGGCGCTGTTTGCCGTCATCACCACCGCCGCTTCCTGCGGCGCGGTCAATGCCATGCATGACAGCTTCACCGCACTTGGCGGCATGATCCCGATCATCAACATGCAGCTCGGCGAGGTTATTGTCGGCGGCGTCGGAGCCGGCTTCTACGGTATCCTGATGTTCATCGTCATCGCCGTCTTTGTCGCCGGGCTGATGGTCGGACGTACGCCCGAATATCTCGGCAAGAAGATCGAGGCCAAGGAGGTCAAGATGGCGATGCTGGCCGTGCTCTGCCTGCCGCTGGCAATGCTGATCTTCACCGCTATCGCGGTGCTGCTGCCGACGGGCGTTGCTTCCATCGCCAATGCTGGTCCACACGGCTTCTCCGAGGTTCTCTATGCCTACACCTCGGCCGCGGCGAACAATGGCTCCGCCTTTGGCGGTCTCAGCGGAAACACGCCCTGGTACAACGTAACGCTCGGCATCGGCATGCTGATGGGCCGCTTCCTGGTCATCATTCCGGCGTTGGCGATTGCTGGCTCGCTGGTTGCGAAGAAGACCGTCCCTGCCTCCGCCGGCACCTTCCCGACCGACGGTCCACTGTTCGTCGGGCTGCTGGTCGGTGTCATCTTGGTCGTCGGTGGCCTGACCTTCTTCCCGGCCCTGGCGGTCGGACCGATCGTCGAGCACCTGGCGATGATTCACGGTCAGACATTCTGAAACGGCCATGCCCTGGTTCAAGATCATACCTCGAAAGGTCCGGCATCGCCCCGAGCCGGAGGGAGAGAAAACGCCCCCTCCTTTCCCGACGCTGTCCACATTCCTCGCTATTGCGGCAGCCTTGATCATGATCTGGCTGCTGGCTTACGGGCCGCCGCACCTTCGTTCGGCACAGGATCGACCGGTCAACAACATCGACACTGGAGCCACCAAATGAGCCCGTCGAAATCCGTGAGCATCATGGATACCCGCATTCTGTGGCCCGCTATCGCCGGTTCCTTCAGAAAACTGAACCCGCGCACCTTGATGCGAAACCCGGTGATGTTTGTCGTCGCCGTCGTCTCGGCGCTCACCACCGTGCTGTTCGTCAAGGATCTCGTTACCAGCGGCGGCGATCTTGGCTTCACGCTGCAGATCATCATTTGGCTGTGGTTCACCGTGCTCTTCGCCAATTTCGCCGAAGCGGTGGCCGAAGGCCGCGGCAAGGCGCAGGCAGACTCGCTGCGCCGGGCGCGAACCGAGACGCAGGCCAAGCTGTTGAACGATGGCGACCGCAGCAAGTTCAAACTGGTGCCCGGCACCAGCTTGAAGGTCGGCGACATCGTGCTTGTCGAAGCCGGCGACATCATCCCCTCGGACGGCGAGGTGGTCGAAGGCGTGGCGTCAGTCAACGAGGCGGCCATCACCGGCGAATCCGCACCGGTCATCCGCGAATCCGGCGGCGACCGTTCGGCGGTGACCGGCGGCACGCAGGTCTTGTCCGACTGGATCCGCGTGCGCATCACCGCGGCTGCCGGCCATACGTTCCTCGACCGCATGATCTCGTTGGTCGAGGGCGCCGAGCGCCAGAAGACACCCAACGAGATCGCGCTCAATATCCTGCTCGTCGGCATGACGCTGATCTTCGTGCTGGCCACGGCGACGATCCCGAGCTTCGCCTCGTATTCGGGCGGTCATATCTCGGTGACGGTGCTGGTCGCCCTGTTCGTTACCCTGATCCCGACCACAATTGGCGCCCTGCTGTCGGCGATCGGCATTGCCGGCATGGACCGCCTGGTGCGCTTCAACGTGCTGGCCATGTCGGGCCGCGCCGTCGAGGCGGCCGGCGATGTCGACACGCTGCTGCTCGACAAGACCGGAACCATCACGCTGGGCAACCGGCAGGCGACGGCATTTCGTCCGGTCAAGGGCGTCACCGAACAGGAACTGGCGGACGCGGCCCAGCTTGCCTCGCTTGCCGACGAAACGCCGGAAGGCCGCTCGATCGTCGTCCTGGCGAAGGAAAAATACGCCATCCGCGCCCGCGACATGGCAAGCCTGCACGCGACGTTCGTGCCTTTCTCCGCGCAAACCCGCATGAGCGGCGTCGATCTGGAAGGCTCCTCGGTCCGCAAGGGCGCAGTCGATGCGGTACTTGCCCACGTCAAGCTCTCGACGGTTGCCACAGGCCGTACGCGCAGCGACACCGTCCGCGACCTTCAGGCGATCGCCGACGAGATCGCCAAATCGGGTGGCACTCCACTCGCGGTCGAGCGCGACGGGCGCCTCCTCGGCGTCGTCCATCTGAAGGACATCGTCAAGGGCGGCATCGCAGAACGCTTTGCCGAATTGCGCCGCATGGGCATCCGCACGGTTATGATCACCGGCGATAATCCGATGACCGCGGCGGCGATCGCGGCGGAAGCCGGCGTCGACGACTTCCTTGCCCAGGCGACGCCCGAGGACAAGTTGAAGCTGATCCGCGACGAGCAGGCCAAAGGCAAACTTGTCGCGATGTGCGGCGATGGCACTAACGATGCGCCGGCCCTCGCGCAGGCCGATGTCGGCGTTGCCATGAACACCGGCACGGTCGCGGCGCGCGAGGCCGGCAACATGGTCGATCTCGACAGCGATCCGACCAAGCTGATCGAGATCGTAGAAATCGGCAAGGCGCTGCTGATGACGCGTGGCTCGCTGACCACCTTCTCCATCGCCAACGACGTAGCCAAGTATTTTGCCATCATCCCAGCAATATTCGCCGTCTTCTACATCGCCCCGGGCCAGACCGCCGGGCCGCTGCAAGCGCTCAATGTCATGCATCTGGCGACGCCGCAGAGCGCTATCCTCTCGGCCATCATCTTCAACGCGCTGATCATCATCGCGCTGATCCCGCTGTCGCTGAGGGGTGTCAAATACCGCGCGGTCGGCGCCGGTGCGCTGCTCAGCCGCAATCTCATTGTCTATGGCCTCGGCGGCGTGGTCGTCCCCTTCGTCGGCATCAAGGTGATCGACATGGGCATCACCGTTCTCGGTCTCGCCTAAGGAACCACGTCGATGCTCAATCAAATCAGGCCCGCGATCGTCATGATCGTCTTCTTCACCATTCTGACGGGTTTGGTCTATCCGATCGGCATGACCGGCATTGCCCAGGCGCTGTTTTCGCGCCAGGCCAATGGCAGCCTGATCGAGAAGGACGGCAAGCTCGTCGGTTCCGAGCTGATCGGCCAGGCTTTCGAAAGCGACCGCTACTTCCATGGCCGCCCGTCGGCTGCCGGCGACGGTTACAATGCCGCCGCCTCGGGCGGCTCGAATCTCGGCCCGACCAACCCGAAGCTCATCGACAGGATCAAGAGCGACGCCGAAAAGCTGAGAGTGGAAAACCCGAGCCAGCCGGTACCGATGAATCTGGTCACCACGTCCGGCAGCGGTCTCGATCCGCATATCAGCCCCGACGCGGCCTATTTTCAGGTCGCCAGGGTGGCCAAGGCCAGGGGCGTCGATGAATCCAGGATCAAATCGCTTGTCGACAGCCATGTCGAAGATCGCGAATTGGGATTCATCGGCGAGCCGGTAGTTAATGTGCTGGCCCTCAACCTTGCGCTGGACGATGCGATGAAACAGTAAAGGACCGGCGCCGGGATCGACACCGAAGCCGGCGCCGTTCATGATTGACGCTTATGCCAGACGACAGCCGCACCGCCGAAACCAGGCCCTCTCCCGACGCGCTACTCGAGCATGCCCAGCGAGAGGAGCGCGGTCGCCTGAGGATATTTCTCGGCGCCGCCCCCGGTGTCGGCAAGACCTGCGAGATGCTGATGTCGGGCCGCGCCAGGCTGGCCGACGGGATCGACGTAGTAATCGGTATCGTCGAGACGCACGGCCGCAATGAAACCCAGACGCTGGTCGAAGGCTACGAGGTCATTCCTCGCCTTGAGATCGATTACAAAGGGCGGATCCTCGAGGAGATGGATCTCGACGCCATCCTCGCCCGGCACCCGGCGCTGGTTCTGGTCGACGAACTTGCCCATACCAACGCGCCGGGCAGCCGTCACCCCAAGCGCTACCTCGACGTCCAGGAAATCCTGACGCACGGCATCGATGTCTACACGACGCTGAATATCCAGCACGTCGAGAGTCTGAACGATGTCGTGACGCAGATCACCCGCGTCAGGGTGCGGGAAACTGTCCCAGACTCCATAATCGACCAGGCAGACGATATCGAGATCATCGACCTGACCCCCGACGATCTGATCAAGCGGCTTGAGGAAGGCAAGGTCTACATCCCCAGCACCGCCCAGCGCGCCATCGAGAACTATTTCTCGCCGGGCAATCTGACGGCGCTTCGGGAATTGGCGCTCCGCCGCACTGCCCAGCGGGTCGACGAGCAGTTGCTGACCCACATGCAGGCCCACGCGATACCCGGGCCTTGGGCGGCGGGGGAAAGGGTTCTCGTCTGCGTCGATGCGCGTCCGGGCGGGGCGGCCCGTGTACGTTATGCGCGGAGGTTGGCCGACCGGCTCCGCGCCCCTTGGACGGCGCTTCATGTCGATACCCCTCGTTCAGCTGCCATGCCCGAGGAGGACAAGGATCGGCTGGCGACGCAGCTGCGCCTTGCCGAGCAGCTCGGTGCCGAGGTGACGACCATTCCGGGTCAGAACGTCGCGCAAGACATCGTTCGGCATGCGACGGCGAACAACTTCACCCATATCGTGATCGGCAGGCCGACCCGATCGCGCTGGCGGGAATTGATCGAAGGCTCGCTCACTTACGATCTCATCCGCAATGCCGGCGACATCAGCGTCCATGTCATTTCGGGAAACGAACGCAACGCCGAAGCGACGTCGACGACCGTCAAGGCGGCGGACGAGCAGTGGCAGTTCGAGATCTGGCCCTATCTCAGGGCCACGGCCTATGTTGTTGGCTCGCTCGCCTTCGCCGTCCTTCTCGACCAGTTTCTCGACGTCCGCAACCTGGCGGTCATCTTTCTCATTGGGGTCCTGACGTCGGCTGTGACCGGCGGTCTCTGGCCGGCTTTGTATGCCTGCCTCATCAGCGCCATTGCCTTCAACTATTTCTTCCTGGAACCACGCTACACGCTGACGATCGAGGATCCGGAGAGCATCGTTGCGCTGGCTGTCTTCCTGGTTGTTGCGGTCATTGCCAGCAATCTAACAGCGCGCGTGCAGCGTCAGGCGGTCGCTGCGCGCTCGCGGGCACGCGCCACTGAAGATATTTATCTCTTCTCAAAGAAGCTCGCCGGTGCTGGCACGCTCGACGACGTTCTCTGGGCGACTGCCTTCCAGATCGCCTCGATGCTGAAGCTGCGCGTGGTGCTGCTTCTGCCGGAGGACGGTACAATTGCGGTCAAAGCCGGCTACCCACCCGACGACACGCTGGCCGAGGCCGACATTGCAGCAGCCCGCTGGGCCTGGGAGCATAACCGCGCCGCGGGGCGCGGCGCCGACACGCTGCCCGGAGCAAAACGCCTCTATCTGCCCTTGCGAACCGGACGCACGGCGGTGGGCGTTGTCGGCCTCGACAACGATAAGCAAGGTCCGCTGCTGACACCCGAGCAGCAGCGTCTGCTCGATGCGCTTGCCGACCAGGCGGCGGTCGCCATCGAGCGCATCCAGCTCGTCGCCGATGTTGACCGGGCCAAGCTTGCGGCCGAGGCAGACCGTCTGCGCTCGGCCTTGCTCACCTCCATTTCCCACGATTTGAAAACGCCGCTTGCCGCCATCATGGGCGCGGCCGGAACACTCAGGGACTTCGAGGCCGCGCTTTCCGAGCAGGACCGGACGGAACTGCTGTCGACCGTGCTCGATGAGGCGGAGAGGCTTAACCGCTTTATTGCCAATCTGCTCGATATGACCAAGATCGAATCCGGCACGATGGAGCCGAACTACGCCTTTCACTATCTCGGCGACATTGTCGGCTCAGCTCTGCATCGGGCCCGCAAAATCGTCCGCGAGCATAAGACCGAGATCGACATTCCATCGGATCTGCCGATGTTGCGGGTCGACCCCGTTCTGTTCGAACAGGTGCTGTTCAACCTCCTCGACAATGCTGCAAAATACGCGCCACCAGGTTCGACGATCCGCCTGCAGGCCTGGGCCGATAACGGCTTCATCATCCTGCAGATCATGGACGAGGGACCAGGCATTCCGCCAGCGGACCTGAAGCGCGTTTTCGACACTTTCTACCGTGTGCGCAAGGGTGACCAGGTGCGTGCCGGCACCGGGCTCGGCCTGTCGATTTGCCGCGGCTTCATCGAAGCGATGGGCGGGACGCTCTCGGCGGCAAACAGGTCCGACCGCTCGGGGGCGGTTTTCACGATCAAGATGCAACTGGTGCCGGCGGAACTGCCCAATCTCGGCGAACCCGAGACGGACCATCAAAATACGGACGATCTGCCATGACGAGCCTGGACGTCAGGATATTGGTGGTCGACGACGAACCGCCGATCCGGAAACTGCTTCGCGTCGGGCTTGACAGCCAAGGCTATGCGATCAGCGAGGCGCCGAACGCCAGGGCGGCGATTGAACTCATCGAGACGGAAAAGCCAGACCTTGTGCTGCTCGATCTCGGCCTGCCCGGCATGAGCGGGCATGAGCTGCTCCGCAAATGGCGGGATGATGGCCTGGACATTCCCGTGGTTATTCTTTCCAGCCGCACTGATGAGGCCGGCATCGTCTCGGCCCTCGAACTCGGCGCCGACGATTATGTAACCAAGCCATTCGGTATGAACGAGCTTGTCGCACGCATCCGCGTCGCGCTTCGCCACAAGTTCCAGCAGCAGGGTGAGAGACCGGTGTTCCAGACCGGCGACCTCTCCGTCGATCTGGTGAAGCGCATCGTCAAGGTCGAGGACAAGGAGATAAAGCTCTCGCCGAAGGAATACGACATCCTCCGCATCCTCGTACAGCATGCCGGCAAGGTTCTCACCCACCAATTCCTGCTGAAGCAGGTCTGGGGCGATTCCACCGACATTCAATATCTCAGAGTCTACGTCCGGCAGATCAGGCAAAAGATCGAAAAAACGCCCGACCAGCCTCGCTATATCACCACCGAGACTGGCGTCGGATACCGGCTGCGCGAAGTCGATTGACGCGACGAGCATCCGAAGCCGAAATGCCTCTTCCAATCCGCTTCAAATCAGCGGCGGCCATGGTGTCGCCGGACAAAAGCCCTATATTAAGGAAAGATCGGTTTTGTGCGGGAATGAATGGATGTCGCGGCTTCGTCTATTGAGGTTTTTAGGGTCGGCAATGCTGACTTCGGCGATGCTGTCGGGCGTAAATCCTGCTGCATCGGCACAGGTCGTCAGTCCCGCCGACCGCAACGTGTTGATCCAGCAGGACCAGTTGCAGATGTTGGAGAACAGGCTGCGGCGGCAGCAATACCAGCAGCAGCAACAGCAGTACCGTGCCCAGGATCGCCAAATCCCAACACCGGAACGGCAGGAGGTGCCGCAGATGAGGCCAACTTGCCAGTTGCTGCCGTCGGGGAGCGGCTTCGTCAGCACCTGCCGCTGACGACCGGCCCTTTCATTTATTTAGCCGACTTATATATTGTGGAAACCGCTCCGCTTGCGCCCCATTGAAAGCGGCCGACTTTGCAACGCTGCCCTTGCCGTTTGGGCACCGCCTCGACTGGATTATCGAATGGCAGCCAGCAAGAAGAAGGTCGTACGCAAGGCAAGGAAGGGCGACCGGATTCGCCAGGTCGCGGCGATTCCGTTTCGGCTGAACGAGCATGGCGACGTCGAGGTGATGCTGGTTACATCGCGAACGACAAGGCGCTTTATTGTGCCGAAGGGCTGGCCGATGAAGGGCAAGAGCGGCCGCAAGGCGGCCACCATCGAAGCACAGGAAGAAGCCGGCGTTCTGGGCAAGACACTGAAACAGCCGGCCGGCACCTATTGCTACTGGAAGCGGCTGGCGAACCGCTTCGTCCGTGTCGACGTCGTCGTCTATTTGCTGGAGGTAACCGAGGAACTTGCCGACTGGGAAGAATCCAAGAGGCGTCAGCGCGCGTGGCTGGCGCCGGCCGACGCGGCGGTGCTCATCGACGAGCCGGATCTCTCGACGCTGGTGAGGAACATCAGGATTCCCGAGCTGGAGTATAATTCCAAAAAACAGAATCCGGCTTTCGGAAAAGATCACGCTCAATAAAAGATCGAGGCTAGCCCGACTGGATCGGGATGGAATTGGCCCCAGCGCCTGCCGCCGTCACACTTGAACCGAAATCTCACTTGCCGCCGTCGCCCTCGGGCAAAGACCGCACCGGCGTGCCGGAATAGGCCCACAGCCATTCGCGCGGCAGCGGCCCCTTGTTGCGGTCGCTTTCCTGCGACTGTTCCCATGCATGGGCGAGGATGCCGACCGAGCGCGACAGCACGAAAAGGCCGCGCGTCAGCGGCGGCGGGAAGCCGAGCTCGCCGTAGATGACGGCCGTGGCGCCGTCGATGTTGAGCGGGATTTTTTTGCCCTTGCGCCGCGCCACCTCGGCCTCGATCGCCTCGGCAATGTCGGCGAAGCGCCCGCTGACGATGCCGCGCGCGGCAAAGTCGCGGGTTAACTCGATGAGGCGGGGCGCGCGCGGGTCGACCGGATGGAAACGATGGCCGAGCCCGGGCACATAGCCGTTTTCCCCGGCAAGGAAACGATTGAGCCGCGCCGACACGGCGTCCGCAAGCGGCATGCCGGCGTCCAGTTCGGCAGCGATGTCTCCGTAGAAGGAAAGCGCCTGTTCGCCGGCGCCGCCATGCACATCGCCAAGCACGTTGACGGCTGATGCCATGGCGCTGTTGATGCCGACGCCGCAGGTGATCGCCATACGGGCGATGGCGATCGACGGCGCCTGCGGCCCATGGTCGACGGCAGCACCCAGCGCGATGCCAAGCAGCGCCGCCTGCTCCTCGCCTGGCAGTTCGCCGCGCAGCATCAGCCAGATCATTGCCGGAAAGCTGACGCGGCCGATCAGATCCTGGATTTCATAGCCGCGCAGCCGGATGACGCCGGGGCGCATCTCGATGATGCCGGTCTGCCACCATTCCTCGCCGCGTGCGCGACCAGTCTTGTTTTGCGTTCCGCTCATGCCTTCGCTCTTTTCCTGGCACGCGGCGGCAGGCCGGCAAAAACCTCGCCCATATGCTCGCCGAGCCCCGGCGGCGGCCTGCTCGGCAAAGGTGCCTGGCCATCGACCATGAAGCCGCCGCGCACCACGGTCAGCGGCTGGTCCATCCCGGACACAGCCGGGAAGCGCGCCGTCATGCCGCGCTCGATCACCTGTCGCTCCTGCAGTATCTGCGGGATTGTCAGCACCCGGCCTGCCGGCACGCCGGCGCGATTGAACGTCTCCTCCCAGGCGGCGGCCGAGCCGCTCGCCAAGGCATCCTCGATCAGCGCTTTCAATGCAATGCGGTTCTGCTTGCGCGTTTCTCGCTCGGCAAAGCGGGCGTCCGACGCCAGCTCCGGCCGACCGATCAACCGGCACAGTGTGACGAACTGCTCCTGCTTGTTGGCTGCGATGTTGAGCAAGCCGTCGCCAGTGCGAAACGCGCCAGACGGTGCGGCCGTCATATTTTCATTGCCCATCGGCTGCGGCTCGACGTCCGCCGTCAGATAGTTCGACACCGGCCAGCCGAGCGCAGAAAGCGTGCATTCGAGCATCGAGACGTCGAGGAATGCGCCCTCGCCTGTCGTCTTCTGCTTGACCAATGCGGCGGCAATGGCGAACGCCCCGACCAGCCCGCCCGAGCAACGCCAGCTGGTAGGCGCAATAGGGGCCGGCCAACACATTGGTCAGGTCAAGGATGCGGATGCCGCAAAGCAGGTCTGTCATGACGTCACGAACAGCTCAGGCATCGCCCGGCACGTGCTCCGGTCCACGCATGCGTCTGTGCTCGATGTAGGCCCAGATATGCGGGCCAACCAGCCCGATGAAGGCCAGCGTCAGCAGCGTCAGCGACAGCGGATGCTTGTAGAACACCGTCCAATCGCCGTTGGAGATGGTCATCGCGCGGCGGAACTGCGTTTCGGCAAGGGGCCCGAGAATCATGCCGATGATAACCGGCGCGGTCGGAAAATCGAAACGCCGCATCAGGAAACCGGCGGCACCGAGCAGATAGAGGATGACGAGGTCGATCGGCGATTGCGAGATGCCGTAGGTGCCGACTGTGGCGAACACCAGGATGCCGGCATAGAGCTGCGGCGCCGGGATCTTCAGCAATCGCACCCAAAGCCCGATTAGCGGCAGGTTAAGGACGACGAGGATGACGTTGGCGATGAACAGGCTGGCGATCAGCCCCCACACCAGGTCGGCCTGCGTCGTCAGCAGCAGCGGCCCCGGATTGATACCGTAGCTCTGGAATGCCGACAGCATGATTGCGGCCGTCGCCGAGGTCGGCAGGCCGAGCGTCAGCATCGGCACCAACACGCCGGCCGCGGATGCATTGTTGGCCGCTTCCGGTCCGGCAACGCCCTCGATGGCACCGACGGTGCCGAACTCGTCCTTGTGTCTGGAGAGTTTCTTCTCGATGGCATAGGAGAGGAAGGTCGGGATTTCGGCGCCGCCGGCCGGCATGGCGCCGATCGGGAAGCCGATCAGAGAGCCGCGCAGCCATGGCCTCCACGAGCGCGACCATTCGGCCGCGGTCATGTAGAGCGACCCTTTCAACGGCACGATGTCGTCCTTGCCGGCATAGCGGCGCGAGGCCATGTAAAGCGTCTCGCCAACGGCGAACAGGCCAACGGCGACGACGATGACGTCGACGCCGTCCAACAATTCGCTCATGCCGAAGGTGAAGCGCGGCTGCCCCGTCTGCAGGTCGACGCCTATCATGCCGACGACGAAGCCGGCGAACAGGCTGGTCAGGCCGCGTACCGACGACGAGCCGAGCACCGCCGAAACCGTGATGAAGGCCAGCACCATCAGCGAGAAATATTCGGCCGGGCCGAAGGCCAGCGCAAATTTGACGACGATCGGCGCCAGAAAGGCAACGCCGATCGTGCCCAGCGTGCCGGCGACGAAGGAACCGATCGCCGAGGTCGCCAGGGCCGCACCGCCACGGCCGGAGCGGGCCATCCTGTTGCCCTCGAGCGCGGTGACGATGGTGGCGCTTTCGCCAGGCGTGTTGAGCAGGATCGATGTCGTCGAGCCGCCATACATGGCGCCGTAATAGATACCGGCAAACAGGATGAAGGATGCCTCCGGCGCCACCTGATAGGTGATCGGCAACAGCAGCGCTATGGTCAGTGCCGGTCCGAGACCGGGCAGCACGCCGATCGCAGTCCCAAGCGTGGTGCCGACCAGGCACCATATGAGATTGATCGGCGAGAAGGCGACCGAAAATCCGTGCGCGAGATGGCCGAGCGTTTCCATGGCGTCAGCCCCTCAGCATGGTGACGAGCGAATCGACGATCGCGTTCAGCTGGTTTTCGATGAAGCCGGCGCCGATATTGACGCCGAGCGCCCTGGCAAAGCCGAAATAGGCGGCCAGCGCCAGGATCAGCCCGAGCAGCACGTCACGCAGCGGACGCCGGCTGCCGAAACCGTGGCAGATGAGAACGAACATGATGACAGATGCCGCGGTAAAGCCGAGCGGCTGGATCAGCACGAGGTTGGCGATCAGTCCGAGGGCGACGATGCCCATCGCCTTCCAGTCGGTCGGCGTCGCCTTTTCGTCCTCCGGCTGCCAGCCGCCCCGCAAGGCGGCAATGATGAGCAGCAGCGACAGGATGACCATGCCGGTCATGGTGATGTAGGGAAAGACGGTCGGACCGACCTTGGAATAGAGCGGCGACACCGGGATTGCCAGCGTCTGCCAGGCAACCGCACCCGCACAGGCGAGGAGCCCGACGCCGATCAGCAGTTCGGGCACTGCAAGGCGCGGCGGCGCCGGCTGGTCGCTGGTGCTCATCATCGTCCTCCCAATGTCGGTCCCTTGGGGCCGGTTCTCCCTGGACCGGTCTCACTCGGCCGATCTTGGCGCAGTTTCACCTCCGGCGCGGCGTATGTCCATGCGGCTGGCGAAAGTCGGCAAGGGTTGGCGCAGGCTGCCACCCCTTGCCGAGAGCATCACGCTAGACCGAGGTCCTTGAGGATCGTCCCGATGCGGGCCGTGTCTTCTGCGACGAATTTCGCATAATCGTCACCGGTGAGCAGGATCTGCGTCCAGTTGCGGTTCTTGCATTCGGTGGCCCAGGCGTCGCTCTTGGCCATGGTCTCGATCAGCTTGATCATTGCTGCCTTGTCGGCGTCCGAGACGCCGGGCGGTGCGAAGACGCCACGCCAGTTGAACAGCTCGACATCGATGCCTGCTTCCTTCATCGTCGGCGCATCGATCCCCTCCTGGCGTTTGTCCGCGGAGATGGCCAGCAGCCGCAGCGCACCCGCCTTGACCTGTTCGGCGAACTCGCCATAGCCGGAGATGCCGGCCGCGACCTGGTTGCCGAGCAGCGCCGAAAGCGCCTCGCCGCCGCCGGCGAACGGCACATAGGAAAGATTGGTGGCCGGAACACCAACGGTCTTGGCGATGAGGCCGAACAATATATGGTCCGAGCCGCCGGCCGAACCGCCAGCAACCGGAACCTGCGTCGGGTCAGCCTTGAGAGCAGCGACAAAGTCCGCGGCCGTCTTGAACGGGGAGGCGGCCGGCACCACAAGCGCCTCGAACTCGCCGGTGAGGCGGGCGATCGGCGTGACCTCGGTAAGGTTGTTGGCCGCCTTGTTGGCGATGATGGCGCCTACCATGACCATGCCGGCCACCATCAGCGCATTGCCCTTGCCCTTCCATTGGTTGACGAATTGCGGCAGGCCGACAGTACCGCCGGCGCCGCCGACATTGGTGATCTGCGAGCCGGAAATCAGTTTTTCGCTGCGCAGCACCTGGTCCATGGCGCGCGCCGTCTGGTCCCAGCCGCCCCCCGGCGCCGCCGGCACGAAAATCTGCAGCTGCGGCGCGTCCTGCGCAAAGGCGGGGACAAAATGCGATGCCGCGAGTCCGGCAGCACCTGCTGCCGCGGTGCTCATCAAGAATCGGCGTCTGTTCAGCATGGGATTCCTCCAAATCGCGACACCTCCTCCGGTGCCTGCCAGAAACGTGGCCTGATTTCAGACCCGCTCGATAAAATTCATGCAGAGTTTGCGTCCTCCTGTCAAAGACAGAACACGCTGCATGCGGCACAATCGGCCTGTGCGGTCTTCAGGCAGGCGAACTCGACGCCGGACGACGTGGCAGGCAGAGGCCAGACGGTGTCCGTCAGGGCTGCCGCTCCAGCAGGATGGTCGGCTTGCCTTGGTAGACGGTTCGCAGCACTTCGCCATAACCACATTTTGCCGCGACGTTTAGCGATCCGGTGTTCTCCGGATCGATGATGCAGACGGTCGTCGCGGCGCCGAACGTTTCGTCGCCCCAGGCAAGCACCCGTGCGACGACTTCGCTGGCCAACCCGTGGCCATGCGCGCCCGAAACCAGAGCCCAGCCGGTCTCCGGAATGCCCTCGATCGACGGCGTCATGTCGCGTTTCAGATCGTGAAAGCCGGCCTCGCCGATGAAGCAGCCGGTCGCCTTATCCTCGATCGCCCAGAAGCCGTAGCCCAGAAGCGACCACAGGCCGGCGTGGCGTAGGAAGCGCATCCAGCTTTCCTCCCGCGTGCGCGGCTTCCCGCCGATAAAGCGGGTGACGACGGGATCGGCCCACATAGCGACATAGGCGTCGAAATCGTCAAGCCGGTGCGGCCGCAGGACCGTGCGCGAGGTCTCAAGCACTGGGGCGACAATTGTATGCGGACTGGCCATGGTCATGTCTCGTTTGTGTTGCCGGTGCCTAACGCAGGTCTTCCAAAAGGGGGACAGCGACACGCACGAGACGGGAAATCCAAATCCGTTGTGAAAAACAAGAGCCAAGGCTGTGTAGATCATCTTCCAGGCTGATGTGAATCCTGCCAGGCGGTGTTAGTTTTTCTCCGGTATTGGTTCAGGCGCGTTGGGTTTCGGCGCTGCCGTCCGACAGAGGGAATCCAGCATGGACACCACCGACCTTGTGCTTGCCATCTGCCATCATTTGCTGGTGTTTTCGTTGGCAGGCATCATCGGCGCCGAATTCGTCCTGATCCGCAGCGACTTGTCCGCCGCGACGCTGAAGCGGCTCGTCGGCATCGACCGCCACTACGGCATCATTGCCATGCTGATCATCGTCGTTGGCATCGGCCGCGTCGTCTATGGTCTGAAAGGCTGGGAATTCTACGTCTACAATTGGATGTTCTGGGCAAAGATGGCCGCTTTCGCCATTGTCGGCCTGTTGTCGATTATCCCGACCATCCGTTTCCTATCCTGGAACACGCAGGCGAGCATCAGTCCCGGCTACCAGGTTCCTGCGGCGGAGCTGGCGTCCGTTCGCACCTATGTCCGCACCGAGGCATCGATCTTCCTATTGATCCCGGTGTTCGCGGCGGCGATGGCGCGCGGCTACGGCTACTAGAATAGGTTGGAGGAAGGGCATCGCACGGCCCAACGTTGCCACTCATTTGCGCAGAGAAACGTGCGGTTTGCCGTTTGAGCGCGATTGTCATTTGTCGGGTTGCGCTAGTTATTGCTCTATCTACAGTCGGTTTTAGAGGAACCCGCGCAGCGGTTGGCAATCATATCCTGGGAGGAAACACGATGCGAAAACTCATCGCCGCGTTGGCTGCCGCTGCGGCCGCCATGCTTTATCCGTCGGCCGCTGGCGCGCAGACCTACCCCGAACGCACCATCACCATTGTCGTGCCGTTTTCGGCCGGTGGCCCGACCGACACCGTCACGCGTCTTGTCGCGGAAGCTATGTCGAAAGACCTCGGCCAGCAGGTCATCGTCGAGAATGTCGGCGGCGCCGGCGGCACGCTCGGCGCCGGCCGCGTCGCAAATGCCGAGCCTGACGGCTACACGCTGCTCCTCCATCACATCGGCATGGCTACCAGTGCTACGCTCTATAGAAAGCTCGCCTACGACACACTGAACGGCTTCGAATATGTCGGCCTCGTCACCGAGGTGCCGATGACCATCGTCGGCCGCAAGGACCTCGAGCCGACCGATCTGAAGGGGCTGGTCGACTATGCCAAGGCCAACAAGGACAGCATCACCGTTGCCAATGCCGGGATCGGTGCCGCCTCGCATCTGTGCGGCATGCTGTTCATGAGCGCTATCGGCACGCCGCTGGTCACCGTACCCTACAAGGGCACTGGCCCGGCCATGACCGATCTTCTCGGCGGCCAGGTCGATATCATGTGCGACCAGACGACCAATACCACCAAGCAGATCCAGGGCGGCACTATCAAGGCCTATGCCGTAACCTCGCCACAACGCCTCGATGTGCTGCCGGACGTGCCGACGACGATAGAAGCCGGCCTTCCCCAGGTGCAGGTCGGCATCTGGCACGGCATCTATGCCCCCAAGGGCACACCGGCCGAGATCACCGAACGCCTTTCGAAATCGCTGCAGGTGGCGCTGAAGGACCAGAATGTCGTCGCCCGATTTGCCGAACTCGGCACCAAGCCGTCGCCGGAGGCCGATGCCACGCCGGCCGCGCTCAAAGCCAAGCTGGAAAGTGAGATCGCGCGCTGGAAGCCGATCATCGAAGCGGCCGGCCAGTACGCCGACTAAGGTTTTAACGGGGCGCCGCCAGCGCCCCGTTTTTTTACACCGGCATCGGCACGCCCATGAGGCGAGCCGGGAGGACGCAATGAAACCTTTCGCAATCGACAGGACCAACGGCATATGCGCCGCGCTGTTGGTCTTTATTGGCGCCTTTTTCGCGCTGCAGTCGCTGGGCCTCGAAATCGGCACCGCCTTTCGCATGGGGCCGGGCTATTTCCCGCTGGTGCTGGCGATCGTGCTGATCCTGCTTGGCGCCGCCATCCTTGTCCAAGCGGTGCGTTTCGAGAGCGAGCCGATCGGTTACATCGCGTGGCGCGGCATGCTGTTTATCCTGCCTGCTCCGATCTTCTTCGGCCTGACGGTGCGCGGCCTCGGCTTCATCCCGTCGATCTTCCTGACGGCGCTGATCGCATCGTTCGGTAGCGGCCGCATGAGGCCGCTGACCGCACTCGTGCTGTCGGCCGGCCTGACGCTGTTCGCATTCATCGTCTTCAGCTACGCACTCGGCCTGCCGTTCCGGCGTTTCGGCCCGTGGTTGCCACTGTCGTTGTGAGGAGATGAAATGGAACTCCTCAACAATCTCGCACTCGGCTTTTCGACAGCCACATCTTTGGCAAATCTCGGTTTCTGCCTGATCGGCGTCCTTCTCGGCACGCTGATTGGCGTCCTGCCCGGCATCGGTGCCACCGCAACCATCGCCATGCTGTTGCCGATCACCTTCCAGATCGGCGACCCGGTTTCCTCTCTCATCATGCTCGCCGGTATCTATTACGGCGCGCAGTATGGCGGCTCGACCACCGCCATTCTCATCAACATGCCCGGCGAATCCTCGTCGGCCGTCACCGCAATCGACGGCTATCAGATGGCCAGGAACGGCCGCGCCGGAGCAGCTCTGGCGACCGCGGCAATAGGCTCGTTCTTTGCCGGCACGGTGTCGACCTTCCTCGTTGCCATCTTCGCCCCACCGCTGACGGCGATAGCGCTGAGATTCGGCGCTGCCGAGTATTTTTCGCTGATGATCGTCGGCCTGGTCTCGTCCGTCGCGCTCGCCCACGGCTCGATCGTCAAGGCGCTGGCCATGGTCGTGCTCGGCCTGCTGCTGGGACTTGTCGGCACCGATATTTACACCGGTACGCCCCGCTTCACGCTCGGCATCCGCGAATATGCCGACGGGCTGAATTTCGTCGCGGTGGCGGTCGGCGTCTTCGGCGTCGCCGAGATATTGCGCAAACTCGAAAACGAGCATGAGCGTTCCGTGCTGATCCGAAGTATCTCCGGCCTTATGCCGAGTAAAGAAGATTTTCGGCGCATGGCGGCTCCCATCGTGCGCGGAACGATCATCGGTTCGGCGCTCGGTATCCTGCCCGGAGGCGGCGCGATCCTTGCCGCCTTTGCGTCCTACACCATCGAAAAGCGCGTCTCGAAAAACCCGGAGGAATTCGGCAAGGGCGCCATCGAAGGCGTCGCCGGACCGGAATCGGCCAACAATGCCGGCGCCCAAACCTCCTTCATCCCAATGCTGACGCTCGGTATTCCGGCCAACCCGGTAATGGCGCTGATGATCGGCGCGATGATCATCCAGGGCATCGTGCCCGGCCCCAATGTCGCCATCGAACAGCCCGCGCTGTTTTGGGGGATCATCACCTCGATGTGGATCGGCAATCTGATGTTGATTGTCTTGAACCTGCCGCTGATCGGGCTCTGGGTGAAACTCCTTACCATCCCCTACTACGTGCTCTTCCCGATTATCATGGCGTTCTGCTCGATCGGCGTTTACAGCGTCAACACCAATGTCTACGACCTCTATGCCGTCGCCTTCTTCGGCTTGCTTGGCTACCTCCTGACCAAGCTGCGCTGCGAACCTGCGCCGCTGCTGCTCGGCTTCGTGCTCGGCCCGCTGCTTGAGGAAAACCTGCGCCGCGCCATGATCCTCTCGCGCGGCGACCCAAGCACCTTCGTGACGCGGCCGATCAGCGCCAGCCTGCTCCTCATCGCGCTCGCCGTGCTCGTCATCGTCTTTCTCCCCGCGGTCAAGAAGAAGCGCGAAGAGGTGTTCGTCGAGGAGAGTTCCTGAACATGGATGTCGCCGCATAACAGGAACTTTAGATTCAGCTAGCGGGCAGTGGTTGCCGCTGCTCGGTCCTGAGCTGCTTCCACTGGCCCGAGCGGCCCGATCTCGACCAGTGGTGCAGGCACGCTGGTCGTCTTTTCCTTGGCCTTGCAGATATCGGCGATGACGCAGGCCGGGCAATCCGGCTTGCGTGCCTTGCAGACATAGCGGCCGTGCAGGATCAGCCAATGATGCGCATGCCGGATATATTCATCCGGAATGATCTTCAGGAAACCTTGCTCTACCTGTTCCGGCGTCTTGCCCGGCGCCAGGCCGAGCCTGTTACCGATGCGGAAGATGTGCGTGTCGACTGCCATCGTGTGCTGGCCGAAGGCGACGTTGAGCACGACATTGGCGGTCTTGCGGCCGACACCCGGTAGCTCGACCAGTTGATCGCGATCCTCAGGCACCTCGCCGCCATGGTCACGGATCAGCGCCGCGGACAGCGCGATGACGTTCTTGGCCTTGTTGCGCCATAGCCCGATGGTGCGGATATGGTCGCCGAGCTTGGCCTCGCCCAGCGCCAGCATCTTTTGCGGCGTGTCGGCAATTTTGAACAGCGCCCGCGTCGCCTTGTTGACGCCGGCGTCCGTCGCCTGCGCCGAAAGCACCACTGCCACCAGCAGCGTGAAGGGGTTGATATGTTCGAGTTCGCCTCTCGGTTTCGGCCGCTGAACGGAAAAACGGCGAAAAATCTCATGCACCTCCGCCGGGCTGTAAAGCGCCCGCGATCTCGCCGGCCGCGGACGCGGCTTGGCGTTCGAGCCATCGCGGCCGGGCAGCAGGTCTTTTTTGAGCGCGGAAGAGTTTTTGGGCTTGGGGCTTGTCATTGCCTTCCTATAATATTCCCCAATGAGCGACACAAACGCCTCATTTCAGGCCGACGAGCCATTCTTCCAGGCGCTGCTGACACCGCACCGGTCGCTGGGCAAGACCGGCTTTGCCATCCTGATGGGCGCACTGCTGTTCGGGTGGCTGGTGACCGGAGCGTTTTTTCTGTCGCGCGGCGCCTGGCCGGTGTTCGGCTTCTTCGGCCTCGACGTGATCGGCGTCTATATCGCCTTCCGTGCGAATTATCGCGCCGCCCGGGCTCGCGAGGAGGTGTCGGTGTCGCGCACCAGCCTCGATATCCGCAAGACTGCCCCGTCAGGCAAATCGGAATCACACCGCTTCAATCCGTTCTGGGCACGCTTTTCGATCGCCCGCCACGCCGAGATCGGCATCACCAGAATGGCGGTCGAGGCGCAAGGAAAAACCGTCTCGATCGGCGCCTTTCTCAACCCCGACGACCGCGAGAGTTTTGCCACCGCATTTTCGCGCGCTCTGGCGACCGCCAAGGCGCGCTGAGCCAGCGTTTCAGAACCGATAGCGCAACAGCCTGCCGATCTTGCGCAATGCTGGAATGTATTTCCAAAAGCGAACAAACAGTTTCGCGAGCCAGCGCATGCGAGCGGCATGTTCCGGCTTATAGGCAGGGATGTCCTCGATGAACCGCAGCTTCGGAACGGCTCGCTCCAATTCATGCGGGTTCTCAATGCTCCAATGGACCTCGGCGCCGGTGGCGCGGAAGGAGGAATTGAGGCGAATTATCTTCAGGCCCAGGCGAGTATAGGCATCGAAAACCAGTTCGCCGCTCGAAAGATGTCCCACCAAACGAGAAAACAGTTGCTGCCCGTCCTCGGCGGCCAGGTAGGGAGTCAGGCCTTCCGCCACGACTATGGCCGGGCGATCCCGAGGTACTTCGTTCAGCCATCCAGGTTCGGTGAGCGACGAAGCGATCAGGTGGTAGCGATCCCGCACGGGATAGAGCCTGCGCCTGAGGTCGATGACTTCGGGATAGTCGACGTCGAACCAGTCCACGCCGGCTGGCGGGTCGATACGGAATATGCGCGTGTCGAGCCCACACCCCAGATGCAGCACGATGGCGTCAGGATTTCGGGCGAGAAAGTCCTGAACGCAGACGTCCAGCGTCTTTGCCCTGATTGCCAGACCGATGCCGAGATTGTTGTCGACCTTGAGCCGTGAGAAATCATAATCGATGTTGCGCACCGCCTCGTCGGCAAAGTAGTCCCTGAGCAGCGAATTGGGCAGCCGGCTCTCCAGCGCCTTGCCGTAAAGTGTCAAAAGCAAAGTCTCCTTTGCCCCGGTCAGGTTTACCTTTTCACCAGCCACGACCGTCCTCCCCATTCAAAGTCAGCTCTATCTGGGTACATGCTGCGGGAAAGCAAGTTTCGGGTGGTGATCGCCGCCGCGAAGGACGATATTCGCACGCAAGGAGATACTGCCATGAACGCCCAAATGCCTCTCAAAACGACAGCAATCCTTCAGAAAGACATCACGCCTGAAGGCGGTGACTACGAAATCGTCCGTCGTGCCATCGAAAAGATCAGCCTCGACTATCGCGACCAGCCTTCGCTGGAAGTGCTGGCCGAGGAGGTCGGCGAAACGCCGACCGGGCTGCAGAAGCTGTTCACCCGCTGGGCCGGCCTGTCGCCCAAGGCTTTTCTGCAGGCCGTTACCCTCGATCATGCGCGCAAGCTGCTCGATGCCGGCATGCCGCTGCTTGAAACCTCGTTCGAGCTCGGCATGTCCGGTCCAGGCCGGCTGCATGATCTGTTCGTCACCCACGAAGCGATGTCGCCGGGCGACTACAAGACCCGCGGCGCCGGGCTCACCATCCGCTACGGCTATCATATCTCACCTTTCGGCATCGCGCTGATCATGGTGACGGACCGCGGCCTCGCCGGCCTCGCCTTCAACGATCCGGGCGGCGAGCGTGCGGCCTTTGCCGACATGTCCAGCCGCTGGCCGAACGCTAGCTATATCGAGGACATGGCTGCAACGGCGCCCTATGCCGCGCGTATTTTCGATCCGACGCTGTGGCGCGCCGACCAGCCGCTCCGCGTCGTCATGATCGGCACCGACTTCCAGGTCCGCGTCTGGGAAGCCTTGCTGCGTATTCCGATGGGCCAGGCCTGCACCTATTCGTCGATCGCCGCGCGCATCGGCGCACCGAGCGCCAGCCGGGCTGTCGGTGCCGCGGTCGGTGCCAATCCGATGTCCTTTGTCGTGCCGTGCCACCGGGCTCTCGGCAAGTCCGGTGCGCTCACCGGCTACCATTGGGGCCTGACCCGCAAACGCGCCATCCTCGGCTGGGAGGCGGGACAGGTCTCTTCGTGAATAGCCAAAGAATGGAACGATAGGAGCGATGTAAGGACCGCTAGGGTGACAAGCAGCGATCTTACGGAGTAGCTTCCCGCATGCGCTAGCGGGAGGCACTTCTTGATCGTCGTCATCGGCTCCATCAATCTCGACCTCATCGCCAGTGTCGACCGCTTGCCCGGTCCCGGCGAGACGGTGCGCGGCTCCGGTTTCGCTACTGCTCCCGGCGGCAAGGGCGCCAACCAGGCGCTGGCCGCCGCCCGCGCCGGGGCCAAGGTGCGCATGGTCGGCGCAGTCGGCAAGGACAGCTTCGCCAGCGAGGCTCTGGCGCTGCTGCGCGACGGCAAGATCGACCTGTCCGGCGTCGGCGAGACCTTTGCCTCTACCGGTACTGCGCTGATCATGGTCGGCGCCGACGGCGAGAACGTGATCGCTGTCGTGCCGGGCGCCAATGATTCGGTCGTGCCGGGTGACCTTTCCAAGGCCTTCCTGAAAAACGGCGACGTCGTGCTGCTGCAACTGGAGATCCCGCTGCAGACCGTCGAGGCAGCACTCGACGCGGCAAGGACGGCCGGCGCGATCACAGTGCTCAACACCGCACCTTTCCACAGCGACGCTGCCGGCTTCCTCGGCAAGGCCGACTATCTCGTCGCCAACGAAACCGAGTTCGACCTCTATGGCGAGGCGCTGTCATTGAGTGGCCGCGACCGCCCGGCGCGGATGCGCGACTATGCCTCGAGAACCGGCCGCACCATCGTCGTCACGCTTGGCCCGGACGGCGTTCTGGCGGCAACGCCGGACGATCTTCTGATGGTTCCGGCGCTGAAGATCACCCCGCTCGACACGGTCGGCGCCGGCGACACGTTCTGCGGCTATTTTGCAGCCGGGCTGGCAGCCGGCCTGCCGCTCGACCAGGCGCTTGCCCGCGCTGCCGCCGCCGGTTCGCTGGCCTGCCTGAAAGCCGGTGCACAGCCGGCCATCCCGCTGGCCAGGGATGTCGATGTCGCCCTGCAGAAATCCGCAGGCTAAAGCGGTATGACAGCCGTGCGCCCGACCACGAAGCATGCGGTACCGCCCGCCGGCGACATCTGCCGCCTGTCTGCCGTGGAGCTTACCGAGAAGATCAGGCACCGGCAGCTTTCGGTGCGCGAAGTGGTCGCGGCATTCCTCGACAGGATCGAGGCGGTGAACCCGCTGGTCAACGCTATCGTTTCATTGCGCGAACATGCCGACATCCTGCGCGAGGCCGACAACGCTGACGCCCATCTGGCGCGAGGAGGAGATACCGGATCGCTGTTCGGCCTGCCGATCGCGATTAAGGATCTTGCGCTGACAAAAGGCCTGAGAACCACCTTCGGCTCGCCGATCTTCGTCGATTTCGTGCCTGAGGAAGACGATTTCTTCGTCGAGCGCGTCCGCAAGGCCGGCGCCATCATCATAGGCAAGACCAACGTTCCCGAATTCGGGCTCGGCTCCAACACCTACAACACCGTGTTCGGCCAGACGCTCAACGCATTCGACCCGACGCTGACCGCCGGCGGCTCGAGCGGCGGCGCGGCGGTCGCGCTGGCGCTCGACATGGTTCCCGTTGCCGATGGCAGCGATTTTGGCGGCTCGTTGCGCAATCCCGCTGCCTACAACAATGTCTATGGGTTCCGCCCGTCGCAGGGATTGGTGCCGGCTGGCCCTGACCTTGATGTGTTTCATGCGCAAATGGGCGTCGAAGGGCCGATGGGGCGTAACGTGCGCGACATGGCGCTGCTGCTCGACGTGCAGGCCGGCTATCATCCTCGCGCGCCGCTGTCGCATGATAAGCCAGGCTCGTTTCTCCAAGGGGTGGAAACGCCGGCGGCCGGCGGGCGTATCGCCTGGCTCGGCGATCTCGACGGTCATCTGCCGGTTGAAGCAGGCATTCTACAGCTTTGCGAGGCAGCACTCGGCCGGTTCGCGGATGTGTCCTTCGAGGCCGAGCCGCTGACGCCGGAATTCGACTTCGAAGCGCTGTGGCAGGCCTTTGTAACGCTTCGGCAGGCGAGCAGCGGTTGTGCGCTCAAGGTGCACTACGATGATCCCTTGAAACGCAGTCTGCTGAAGGCGGAGGCCGTGTGGGAGGTGGAACATGCGCTTCGCCTCACCGCGCCGCAAATCCATGCCGCAACTGTGAGGCGCTCGTCCTGGCATCGAATGCTGCTATCGCTCTTCGAGCGTTTCGACCTGATTGCGCTGCCAGCCGCACAGGTCTTTCCCTTCGACGTCGCCACCCTCTGGCCAAGGGAAGTGGCCGGGCGTGCCATGGACAGCTATCACCGCTGGATGCAGGTCTCAGCGCTCGCCACGCTGGGCGGCTGCCCGGCGATCAATGTGCCGGCGGGCTTCGACTCCAGGGGCAGGCCAATGGGCATGCAATTGATCGGGCGGCCGCGCGGTGACCTCTCCGTGCTGAGGGCGGCTGCCGCCTATGAGGCAACGCTGCCATGGCAGGCCGGCGCCTGCTGAAATCAGCTCCGCATTGTCGGCGCCTCGCCGACTTGCACGCAGCTCATCGCCATGCATTGATCGCGACAGCACGCCGCACGAGCGGCATTCTGCGGAGGGAAAAATGTCGCTGGAACTCTACGCCACCTACGTCGTCGCCTGCATCGTCATCGTCCTGGTGCCTGGACCGACGGTCACGCTGATCATCGCCAACAGCATACGCCATGGCTCCCGCGCCGGCCTCGCCAACGTCGCCGGCACCCAGGCCGGGCTAGCCATCATGATCGCCATCGTCGGCATCGGATTGACTTCGCTGATCGCCGGCATGGGCCACTGGTTCGAATTGGTCAGGCTGATCGGCGCTGCCTACCTGATCTGGATGGGCGTGCAGATGTTCCGCTCGAAAGGCAAGCTGAACGCCGACGGATCGGCAAAAAGACCGCGCGGCGGCTTCTTTTTGCAGGGCCTGCTGGTGGCGATCAGCAATCCGAAGACGCTGGTGTTCTTCGGCGCCTTCTTTCCGCAGTTCATTGCGCCTGAAGGCAATTATGCGTTACAGATCGGCGTCATGGGTCTCACCGCGATGATCTTCGCCGCCGTCTCGGATTCGACCTACGCGCTGGCCGCCGGCCGCGCCGGGCGCCTGCTGTCGGCCGGCCGCGTCAAGCTGCTGTCGCGGATCAGCGGCAGCTTCCTGGTCGGCGGCGGCCTGTGGCTGGCATTTTCCAAGGCGAAGTAACGGCACCTTTCCCTTCTCGCGTTGTGGAGAAGGTGGCCGAGCGAAGCTCGGTTGGATGAGGGGTGTTCCAGCTTGGCAATGACTGCACTCCGCCCAACCCATCAAGGGGGAATGAAAGACGGCGCTAAAGCCGCCCCAGCCTTTCCAGCAACAGCGCGAAAAACGCATCGTGGTCGATGTCACGCATCACCATGGCGTTCTTCGGCCGCTTGGTCACTCCCCACCAGTCGATCACCGTCATGCCCATGGTGAGCTCCGAGGCGGTTTCCACGCTGACATTGCAGTTGCGGCCCTTGAACAGCTTCGGCTTCAACAGATAGGCGATGACGCAAGGATCGTGCAGCGGGCCGCCGTCGGTGCCGTATTTTTCCTCGTCGAACCGTTCGAAGAATTCCAGCATGTCCGCGGTGGCCGTGCCGACCCGGGTGCCGAGCTTGCGGAAGGCCTTCGTGCGCTTGGCGGTGGTCAGCGCCTTGTGGGTGACGTCGAGCGGCATCATTACGATCGGAATGCCGGATTTGAACACGACGTCGGCGGCATGCGGGTCGACATAGATGTTGAACTCGGCGGTCGGCGTGACGTTGCCGCCCTCGAAGAAGCCGCCGCCCATCAGCACGATCTCCTTGATGCGCGGGCCGATCTTGGGCTCGCGGATCAGCGCCAGCGCAACATTGGTGAGCGGTCCGAGCGCGCACAGCGTGATCGTGCCGCTCTCCTCCCTCATCAGCGTCTCGACGATGAAATCGACCGCATACTCGTCCTGCAGCTTCATCTTTGGTTCGGGCAGTTGCGGTCCATTGAGGCCGGTCTTGCCATGCACTTCCTCGGCGGTGACGAGTTCGCGCGCCAGTGGCCGGATGGCACCTGCATAGACCTGGACGTCCGTCCGGCCGGCCAGTTCGCAGATCTTGCGGGCGTTTTTTTCGGTAAGTTTCAGCGGCACGTTGCCGGCCACCGCGGTGATGCCGACGATCTCCAGCTCGGCGCTGCCCAGCGCCAGCAATATGGCAACGGCATCGTCCTGGCCGGGGTCAGTGTCGATGATGATCCTGCGGGATTGGGGCATTTCAATTCCTTGTTTTGGCAAGTCTTTTTGGGCGGGACGTGTGACGGCTTGAAGTCTGCCGGGCGGCGGACCATATCAAGACCATCGGGAAAAATGCCATCCGGGTTTTTCCACTTTATGTCGCTCTTGAGAGGACACTGTAACATGAGCCGAATGACGCCTTTTTCCAGCCCGCTTCTCCTCGGTTTCGATTCCATGGAAAAGACGCTGGAGCGCTTGGCAAAGTCCGGTGACAGCTATCCTCCCTACAACATCGAGCGCCTCAGCGGTGCCGACGGCAAAACCGAAAGGCTGCGTATCACGCTCGCCGTCGCCGGTTTCGCGGAAAGCGATCTCGATGTCACAACGGAGGAGAACCAGTTGGTCGTGCGCGGCCGTCAGAACGACGACACCGAGCGCGAATTTCTCCACCGCGGCATCGCTGCGCGCCAGTTCCAGCGCTGTTTCGTGCTGGCCGACGGCATGCGGGTGATTGCGGCGGAATTGAAGAACGGCCTTCTGTCGATCGATCTCGATCGGCCGGAGTCCGAACGGCTGGTACGAAAAATAAACATATCGGTGAAAGACTGATTTTTGCCGATAGCTCTCATGCGGGATGGCCTTGAGCGGCGTCTCGCGGCAAGGAGGCTTGAAATGACCAGAACTAACGAAAATATCATCATGACCAGCGGCGAATTCGCCCATCTCGGCGAAGGTTCGGTCGCCTATCTCAGGAAAGTGTCGAGCGACGATCTGCGCGGCCGTTTCCCGGGCCTCGGCGAAATCGCGCCCGGGCTGGAACTGTGGGCCCTGTTTGCCGCCAATGGCCAGCCGATCCTGCTTTCGGACGCTCGCGATCGGGCACTGGCTGGCGCGCTGGAAAACGATCTGACCCCGGTCGCTATCCACTAACGTCGTTATCCACTGACAACGGCGCCATCAACTGACAAATATGGCGCGGCGATCTGGTTGGAGACGGACAGGGCCGCACACGGCGGCCCTTCAAGGGATTTAATCAAAACCTCAGGCGGCGTGCGAGGCCTGCGTGTCCGACAGCAGCGCGTGGATGGCTACGGCGTCGCGCGTGCCTCTGATCTTGGCAACCGTGTCGGCATCGCGCAGCACCCGCGCGATGCGCGACAGCGCCTTGAGATGGTCGGCGCCGGCACCTTCGGGAGCCAAAAGCAGAAACACCAGGTCGACCGGCTGATCATCGAGGGCCTCGAAGTCCACCGGTGTCTCCAGCCGGGCAAAGACACCGGCGATCCGCTTCACCCCAGCCAGCTTGCCGTGCGGAATAGCGATGCCGTTGCCGACGCCGGTCGAGCCGAGGCGCTCGCGTTGCAGGATGGTGTCGAACACCTCTCGCTCCGGAATGCCGGAAATCGCCGCCGCCCGTTCGGACAGCAATTGCAGCAGCTGCTTTTTGGAGTTCGCCTTCAACGCCGGCATGATTGCCGGAACGCTGACGAGATCGCTCAGATCCATGCTTGAAATCCCTTGTTCGCCTGCCGTCGCCAGTCCCCACGCTCGCGTGCGGCTGGTTTTTACCCCTGCGCGACCTTGGCCGTGGACGGGTCGATCCAGCCGATATTCCCGTCCGGCCGGCGATAGACGATATTGAGATGGTCGTTTCCGGCATTGCGGAAGACCAGGACCGGGCTGTCCTTGGTGTCGAGTTCGATCACCGCTGACGCCACCGACATGGTCCGCAGCGTCATGGTCGATTCGGCGACGATGGCCGGCGCGAAATTCTCCGGTATGTCCTCCTCGTCGTCGGTAAGCGGCGCCATCACCGTATAGGCGACGTCGGTGAGCTCGCCGTTGCTATTGCCTGAATTGTGCGACTTCAGCCGGCGTTTGTAGCGCCTGAGTCGTGTTTCCAGACGGTCTGCCGCGGTATCGAAGGCAAGCGTTGGATCCTGGGCATCGCCGGTCGCCTGCAGCGAAGCACCGGAGTCCAGCCGGATCATGCAATCGGCCGTGTAGCGCGACCCCGATTTGACGACTACGATTTGCCCTGAAAAGCCCCGATCGAAATATTTCCCGATCACTTCCCCGACACGGTCGTTGATGCGCGTACGGAACGCATCGCCGATATCCATGTGTTTTCCCGATATGCGCAGTGTCATCTGAAAACTGACCTTCCTTGCTCAGGCTTCAAACTGTCCCGAGTTTATACTCGTGGTCCGCGCGCACAAGCTTTTGCGGCGTCACTTGCGCCGATTTTAGATCCGAACTTTCCGGTTGATCACAAGCCGCCTTCTTGGCCGTCCCGTGGCCTACGTCGTGACGGACCATCTCTCGTGCGGGCATCGGCGAACTCAAATCCACTCGCTAGCCCGTCTCATGCGGGCGGGCTTCTAGCCACTTCGTTGCCGCTTGTCAATGAACTGCGAAAGCTGTGGAAATTCCGTCGGAGCTCAACGGCCGGCGCTGGCCAAAGCGCGTTTTTCGCGCCGCCGCTGCACCGAAGAGGGTATGTTCATGCCTTCCCGGTATTTGGCCACCGTGCGTCTGGCAATGTCGACGCCGCTTTCCCGCAGCATGTCGACGATGGCATCGTCGGAAAGCACATCGACGGCTTTCTCCTCGTCGATCAGCTGCTTTATGCGGTCGCGCACCGCTTCCGACGAATGCGCATCGCCGCCACCTGACGAAGCGATCGAGGCGGTGAAGAAATAGCGCAGCTCGAACACACCGCGCGGCGTCAGCATGTATTTGTTTGCCGTGACCCGGCTGACCGTTGATTCGTGCATGCCGATGGCGTCCGCCACCGTACGCAGGTTGAGCGGCTTCAGGTGCCGCACGCCGTGGACGAGAAAAGCGTCCTGCTGGCGCACGATCTCAGAGGCCACCTTGAGAATGGTCTTCGCCCGCTGGTCGAGGCTGCGCGTGAGCCAGTTGGCGTTCTGCAGGCATTCGGCGAGGAAATCCTTTTCCGCCTGGTTTTTCGCATGTGGCGTGACCTGGGCGAAATAGATGTGATCGACCAGCACGCGCGGCAGCGTCTCGGCATTGAGATCGACCGTCCAGCTGCCGTCATTGGCTGCGCGCACCTCGACGTCGGCCACGACTGCGTCGCTGGCACCGCACGAAAATGCCATTCCTGGCCGCGGGTCGAGCGCCCGGATCTCGGCCAGCATGTCGAGCAGATCCTCCTCGTCGACGCCGCAAATCCGCTTCAGCGTCTGGAAATCGCGCCGTGCCAGGAGTTCGAGATTGGCGATCAGCGCCTTCATCGCCGGATCGAGCCGGTCGCGCACGGCAAGCTGCAGCAACAGGCATTCGGCGAGGTCGCGGGCGAAGATGCCGGCGGGCTCGAATGTCTGGCAGACCGCCAGGACCCTTGCCACCGCCGTGGCGTTCGTGCCGAGGCGGGCCGCGATCTCGGCCATGTCGGCACGCATGTAGCCGGCCTCGTCGAGGCCGTCGGCAAGCTCG
Source organism: Mesorhizobium sp. M0410 (assembly GCF_040321435.1). Taxonomy (NCBI): domain Bacteria; kingdom Pseudomonadati; phylum Pseudomonadota; class Alphaproteobacteria; order Hyphomicrobiales; family Phyllobacteriaceae; genus Mesorhizobium; species Mesorhizobium sp. M0410. Next base: position 109,142 of record NZ_JAMYRN010000003.1, on the reverse strand, counting down.
CTGGCGATCAGGCGGGCCGCCGGATCGGCAAAGGCGAGCGCTACCTGCTCGCCGACATGGTCGCGCAGCGTGATGGCAGCCGCCGCCATGTCCGCGACGTCAAAGCCGTCGGAGGAAGAGGTGGAACCGTTGCCGGACGCCGATTTCCATTGCGCCGTCAGGTCGGGCCCCAGCCGCTCGCTCGTACCAGGATCATCGGGAAACAGGTTTTCCAGCGATGTATCGAGCTTTTCCGAGATCGCCTCGGCGCTCCACGCCGTCTCCGCTTCGAACCAGTCGCCGTCGGCAGCTGGTTCTGGTGCAGCGTCGCCCTTCTGCGCCTGGTCGCTGGCGGCGTCCTCCTGCGGTTCGGCACGTTCCAGCAGTGGATTGCGTTCGATCTCGTCGTCGATGAAGCGTTCCAGCTCGAGATGGGTGAACTGCAGCAGGCGGATTGACTGCATCAGCTGCGGCGTCATCACCAGCGACTGCGACTGTCGTAGCTGTAGTTTTGCCGCCAACGCCATGGTTCGGTTTCAAACGCTCCGTCTACACACCCGCACTGCTGGAAGGAATTTTCCAGGCCAGCATAGAAACTGGCCCGGCTTTTGCTTGTCAAGGCGAGGAGCGGTAAAACTCGCCTGCCGACACGTTTTCAGGCAGAAAATTGAAGAAAAAGCTGCTGGACTACGCCGGAAATCCCGCTCGAACCGGAATTTCGCACTTAGAGCGTAAATCCCTCGCCGAGATAAAGCCGCCGCACATCGGCATTTGCGACTATCTCGTCGGCCCGGCCATGGGTCAGCACCTGACCGGCATGGATGATGTAGGCGCGGTCGATCAGGCCAAGTGTCTCGCGGACATTGTGGTCGGTGATCAGCACGCCGATGCCACGTGCCGTCAAATGGCGCACGAGCTGCTGGATGTCGGCGACGGCGATCGGATCGATGCCGGCGAACGGTTCGTCGAGCAGCATGTAGGCAGGGCGGGTTGCCAACGCACGGGCAATTTCGAGGCGTCGCCGCTCACCACCGGAGAGCGACAGCGACGGAGCCTTGCGCAGATGGCTGATGTGAAATTCCTCGAGCAATTCGTCGAGCAGCCGCTCACGCTCCTTGCGGCTCTTTTCGACCACTTCGAGCACGGCCCGGATGTTTTGCTCGACATTCAGGCCGCGAAAAATTGACGCTTCCTGCGGCAGGTAGCCAATGCCGAGACGGGCGCGGCGATACATCGGCATCGATGTGACGTCGAAACCGTCGATTTCGATGGTGCCTTCATCGACCGGCACCAGGCCGGTCACCATGTAGAAACAGGTCGTCTTGCCGGCGCCGTTGGGGCCGAGCAGCCCAACCGCCTCGCCGGCGCGCACGCCCAGCGTCACGCCGCTGACGACTTTGCGGCCCTTGTAACTTTTGGTCAGCCCTTTGGCGATCAAGGTTCCCTTGAACTTTGCCGCTTCGACGGTGACCCTGGCCGGTGCCGCAAGTTTGCTGGCGGCGCGCCCTGGAAGACGCGCCAGCAGCGACGATATGCCGGTCATCAGGGTTTCGCTGCTCCAGACTTCGCCGGCGGCGTGATCGACATCATGACGCGGCCGCCGCAAGCGTCGACCTGGGCAAGGCCGCTCTTCATCTGCACGGTAAGCTTGCAGCCGACAAGCACGTTGTCGCCTTGCGAGAGCACGACCTTGCTGCCCGAAAGCACCAGCACTTCGGTCTTCATGTCGAAGGTGCCGCGGTCGCCGGTGGCAACCTGATCGTCCGATTTGATGTAGACCTTATCGTCGACCTCGAGATGGTCGATGTTGGCGGATCCGGTCATTGCCGCGGCACCCGCGGGCTGGGCGCCTTTGGCGGCGCCTGCATCCCTGACGTAATAGACCGTCATTTTGCCGGCCTTGAGCACGGTTGGACCCTGGACGACGTTGACGTTGCCGGTGAAGACGGCGACGCTTTCCGCCTGGCGCACCTCGAGCTTGTCGCTTTCGATCTGGATAGGCTTGTCGCCCGACAGCCTGAGGCCGGACATTTGGCTGGTGGCACTGGATTGCGCCAGCGACGGCGCCGTCCCGAAGGTCAGCCCCAAGGGCAACCCAAGCGTTAACGCCGAGATCGCGGCGAGGCGCCGTGCCGAACTACTGAACCGCATTGGTCTCTCCGCTCTTTGCCTCTGCCGCCTTCAAACTGGCGGGATCGATGTCGACGCGCACCTTGTTCTCGAAAATCAGGACCTTGCCATTGTCCTGGACCGACATCGAATCCGCCCTGATCCGCGACCCGCCGCGGCTGACATCGACAGGTTCGCTTGTCTTCATAGTGCCTTCGGCCATGTCGAGATAGACTGATTTAAATTTTGCCACCACGCCATCCGTGGTCGACACGGTCACGTCGCTGGTCAGGCTGAATGTGTTGCCGTCGCGATCGTAGGTGCCGTGCGCAGCACCGATGGCGGCGGTGTTGTCGGCCGCAATCGGCAGCTTGGCCTTGATACCTTCCAGATCGATGATGCCCTGTTTGCTGACATCCTGTATGGCGCGGAGCGCTGTCATCGAATAGGGCAGGTTTTGCTTGGTGAAGCCGTTGAGCTTGGGATTGGCCATCACCAGCTTGCCATCGGCAAAGGCGCCGCCGTCGGCCTGCACCTCGATTGCAGCGGGTGCCATGAGATAGGAATAGACCGGAAACGCGACCGCGATCACGGCGGCGACCAGCGGTACGGCCAGCTTCAGGATCCGGACCCGGCGCGAATGACGCTGCGCAATGTCAAACGCGTCGACCCGCGCCCGGCCTGCGGCCTTGGGAGCCAACTCCGTCTCGGTGTTGGTCGGTTCGATTGGTCCCGCTAACATGACTGCTTCTTCTAAACCCCTGCCCGCCAGGCCGCCCTATAGGTGGGATGCCGGCGCCCTCAAGCAAGCAAAAGCCGAGGAAAACCGCAAAAATGTGACAGCCGCCCCTGTACAACGAAAATGGCCCCAGCGCAGCCTGTACCTCATACCAGATATAGGCGCACAGTGTTAGAGCCTGTGGAACGCGACAGGTTGAGGCTTGCCGCGAATGCCTGAGGCCTTTGTCGCAAGCCCGTCAGGAAACGGTAGCCGGGCGCGAATGGTTGCTTTAAAAGCATCTGCTCCCACCGACTACGAGGCTGACCATGGCATTGAGAGCCGACGACCTGATCGACCGCCGCCGCTTGCGCCGCAAGCTGACATTCTGGCGTACCGCGGCGATTATCGTCGCCGCAGCCGGGCTGATCGCCTTTTCGGCGTGGATCTATGGTGACGACTTCACCAGCGCGGCAGTCGACCACATCGCCAAGGTCAAGATCGAAGGTACCATCACCGAAGACGAAGAACTGATCAAGCGGCTGGAGGCCATCCGTCAGTCGCCGCGCGTCAAGGCTGTGATCCTGTCGATCGATTCACCCGGCGGCACCACCGTCGGTGGCGAGTCGATCTATGAGGCAGTGCGCAAGCTCGCCGCCGACAAGCCGGTGGTGGCCGAGGTCGGCACGCTCGCGGCTTCGGCGGGCTACATGATCGCCACCGCGGCCGACCATATTGTCGCACGCAAATCCTCGATCGTCGGCTCGATCGGCGTGCTGATCCAGTACCCGGACGTCAGCGGCCTCATGGACAAGCTCGGCGTCAAGCTGGAGGAGGTGAAATCCTCGCCCTTGAAGGCGTCGCCTTCTCCCTTCAAGCCGACCAATGACGATGAGCGCGCCATGGTCCGCAAGCTCATCCTCGACAGCTACGACTGGTTCGTCGGCATCGTCGCCGAGCGCCGCAACATGACCAAGCCGGAGGCGCTGGCGCTCGCAGACGGGTCGATCTTCACCGGCCGGCAGGCGGTCGCCAACAGATTGATCGACGCGGTCGGCGGTGAAGCCGAAGCGATCGACTGGCTTGCAGGCAAGGGTGTCGATGCCAAGCTCAAGGTGCTGGAATGGAAGGACACGGAAAAACGCGGTGGTTTCCTGTTCTCCAAGGCGATGGCGCAGACCGTCGGCGCTGCGCTTGGCCTGCCCGGCCATGGCGGCGACGTCCTTCACGAAATTGGAGCGGACCGCTTGTTTCTTGACGGTCTCGTTTCCGTCTGGCACCCTTGAGGAACCGCTTGGGACGAGTGAAAAACCAAATAAAATCATTCTGATAATTTCGGCGGCACTGCTTTCACGGGGAGCCTTTTCATGATCAAATCCGAACTTGTTCAGATCATCGCCACGCGTAATCCGCATCTTTTCCTGCGCGACGTCGAAAACATTGTCAGCGCTATCTTCGATGAAATCACCGACGCGCTTGCCGAGGGCAACCGGGTCGAGTTGCGCGGCTTCGGCGCGTTTTCGGTGAAAAACCGCCCTGCCCGCACCGGCCGCAACCCGCGCACCGGCGAATCCGTGGAGGTTGAGGAGAAATGGGTACCGTTCTTCAAGACCGGCAAGGAATTGCGTGAAAGGCTGAACGGAGGCAAATAGGCGCGGCACGCGCCACCGCTCCTGCCTTTTCTTCCGAACGGAAAAACATGTTCAATCGCTTCATTCTCATCGTGGTTTTCGTGCCGCTGGCCGTCATCCTGATTGCGCTGGCCGTCGCGAACCGCGAACCGGTAGCCTTCACACTCGATCCGTTCAATCCCGGCAATCCGGCGCTGACGCTGACCGTGCCGCTCTTCATTTTCCTGTTCCTGGCGCTGGCTATCGGCATGATCGTCGGCAGCCTGGCGACCTGGATCAAGCAGGGCCGCTACCGCAAGCTGGCGCGCCAGCGCGGCGCCGAGGCCGAGAACCTGCGCCAGGCGGTCAGCCGCGCGCCCACCGCGTCGCAGAGCCCAGTCTTGCCGAAGCCGACGAACTGAGCCGCGGCTCGGGCCTGAGGCACAACCGGCCTAGTCCTCCACGGAGCCTTTCATGCTGACCATTTCCGCCGCCGAGGTCGACCGCGCGCTGACCTTTTCCGGGCTGGTCGAGACGTTACGCACCGCCTTTCGCGATGGCGCCGTGCAGCCGGTCAGGCACCATCACACTGTCGAGCGGCCCGATGGCGCCGCCTCGACGCTGCTTTTGATGCCGGCCTGGACCGACTTCAACGCAGCCGGCACCTCGGCCGATGGCCATATCGGCGTCAAGATCGTCACCGTGTCGCCTGACAACAATGCTGTCGGCAAGCCCGCGGTGATGGGGCTTTACCTCTTGCTCGACGGCGCCACAGGCGAGCCTCAGGCCTTGATCGATGGCCAGAGGCTGACACAGTGGCGCACGGCCTGTGCCTCGGCGCTGGCTGCCTCCTATCTGGCCCGCGAGGATGCATCGCGGCTGCTGGTGGTCGGCGCCGGCGCGCTGTCGCCATTCCTTGCAAAGGCTCATTCGGCGGTGCGTCCGATCAAGAACATCCGCATCTGGAACCGCACGTCGTCGAATGCCGAAAAGGTCGCGGCAAAATTGCGTGCCGAGGGTTTTGCGGCCGAAGCAGCAGGCGATCTCGACGCCGAACTCGGAAAGGCCGATATCGTATCGTCGGCGACCATCACCACCATGCCACTGATCAAGGGCGCACTCTTGAAGTCCGGCACCCATGTCGATCTGGTCGGCGGCTTCACGCCGGCGATGCGCGAAAGCGACGACGACGCGATTGCACGCGCCCGCGTCTATGTCGACACCCGCGCCGGCGCCACCAAGGAAGCCGGCGATATCGTCCAGCCGCTGGCCTCCGGCGTTCTGAAGCCGGAAGCCATTGTCGCCGACCTCTATGAACTGGCGCGCGGCCAGAAAAAAGGCCGGCAGAACGACGACGAGATCACGCTGTTCAAGTCGGTCGGCGCAGCCCTCGAGGACCTCGCCGCCGGCATTGCCGTGTATCGGGCAAGCGAAAGGGGAGTAGGGGAGTAGGAACCGCACTGATCGTGCGGCGCCGCGCCAGCTATGTTTCCTGTCACGTACTCCCCTACTGCCCTACTGCCCTACTCCCTTTGCCAATAAACCCGCAGCCGGTGGCTGTCGGGATCAAGCGCGACGAAGGTGCGGCCGAAATCCATGTCGGTCGGCGTCTGCAGAATTTTCAGCCCGCGGCCGGCCCACTCGGCATGGGTGGCGTCGACGGCACCCGGCGTGTCCAGCGCAAAGACGATCTCGGCGCCGCCGCCCGCTGCCGCGGCAGCCGGCTCCACGGTGTGACGCGACCAGAGGCCGAGCTTGAAGCCGTTGTCGAGCACGAACAGCACGAAGGTCGGCGAGGTCTCGACCGGTTGCCGCCCAAGCAGCGCGCTATAGAAGGCGCCGCTTTGCTCAGGCTTGTCGACATAGAGGATGACGAAATTGGGCGGTGTCATGAATTGCTCTCCAGATGGTTTCGACTGGAGGAGCATAGCGTATGCCACTGCCAGATTCTGGCAGCAGTCTCAACTGAGCAGCAGCCTTAGCTTGGCGTGTCGAGCGTCGCCCGCCATTCTTTGAGCAGCACCTGACGGCGGCGCGGATAGCGCATCTCGGTGGCGTTGAGGCCGGATATCCGATCGGCGCGAAAGTGCCTGAAATCCTGGCGCATCTCGCACCAGGCCGCGACGACGCGCACCTTGTCGAAGAAGCCGAGTGCGAACGGCCAGACGGTGCGCTCGGAGGCAGCGCCGCCGGCGTCGCGATAGACAAAGCTCAGCTTGCGCTCCTCGCGGATGGCCTGCCGCACCACGCCGAGATCGATGCCTTCTGTGACCTCGGTGCGCGACCCGACCAGCAGCGTCGAGGCATCGAGTTCCTCGCGCAAATCGTCCGGCAGCACCGCCGCGATCTTGGCCAGCGCGTCGGTGGCGGCGTTCGCAAGCCGCCAGTCCGGCTGCTTGGCCACCCAGCGCGAACCGAGAACGATCGCCTCGATCTCCTCATCGGTGAACATGAAGGGCGGCAGCATGAAACCTGGCCTGAGCACGTAACCCAGCCCCGCCTCACCCTCAATCGGCGCACCCTGCCCCTGCAGCGTGGCGATATCGCGATAGAGCGTGCGGATCGACACACCCATTTCGTCCGCGAGGCTGCGGCCGCTGACCGGCCGGCGATGCCGGCGCAGGATCTGGATCAGGTCGAGCAGGCGTTCGGCGCGGGACATGGATCGCAACCCGGTTTGATGGATGCCCAATTTGAATGGACGATAGTGCGCCTGCCCTTTCGACGGCAAGCAAGACGATCGCCGACCGGAACGTCTGCGCCCTGACGCCGTTGTCTGGCCATTATGGATATACGCGGTTTTCTGTTGTTCTGGTCGGTTTTGACCGCCATCGTCGCGGCGCTCAGCCTTGGGCCGTCTTTCGCCCATGTGCTGGAATCGGTGCCGCGGCTGACCAGATGGCGGCCTTCGCTCTGGCGTGAAACCACTGTCTTTAACGCTCAGTTCCAATTCTTCGCGATTATCGGCGCACCGCTGGACCTGGCGGCAATCGTCTGTCCGGGCCTCCTCGCCTGGATGCTGCGCAGCGATCGTCCGGCATTCTGGTGGGTCTTGGCCGCCACCGTGCTCTACCTGCTAGCGCTTGGGGCGTGGTTTGCGCTGGTCAAACCGGCAAACGATGTCCTGGCCACTTGGGTACCTGGACCGATCCCAGGCAATTTCGAAACCATCCGGAGCCGCTGGGAAACCGGCCATATGGTCGTCACCGGCTTCAAGGCCGTTGGTTTCATAGCGCTCGCAATCGGCCTGCTGTCGATCAGGCGCGGCTGATCCGGCTGCGCACGTCGGCAGCCCTTTTGTTGCGCCGGTCAATGTGCTGTGGCAGAAGCGGCCAAGCCGCCGTCCGGAGATGCGCCTTCTTGAAACCTTTTCGCGACAGACGCCGCGACAGCCGACCGCCCGCAAAAGGCGGGGCGGAGCATGTCCGGCGGCGCGACGCCAGCCCAACCGCCGGTCCGGAGCCTAAACCGCAAGACCGGTCCGAGCCAAAAGCCGCGCCGCGCATGCTCTCGCGCCGCGATGGCGCGCTGCCCGCCGAACATCTGCCGCTGATCCTCGAAGTCGGCCCCAATCAGGACTACGCGCTGCTAGACAGTGGTGCCGGAGAAAAACTCGAGCAATACGGCCCCTACCGCATCGTTCGGCCGGAGGGCCAGGCGATCTGGCAAAAGGCATTGGCGGCCAGGGACTGGGAACGCGCCGACGCCATCTTCACCGGCGATACCGACGAGGAAGGCATCGGCCGCTGGCGCTTCCCCAAGACGCCGCTCGGCGAGACCTGGCCGATGAAGCATGACGGCATCGACTATCTCGGCCGCTTCACTTCGTTTCGCCATGTCGGCGTCTTTCCCGAGCAGGCCTCGCACTGGGACCACATGGCCGGACTGATCGCGGCGGCAAAACGGCCGGTGAAGGTGCTGAACCTGTTCGGTTACACCGGCCTTGCCTCCCTGGTGGCGGCGCATGCCGGCGCCGAGGTCACCCATGTCGATGCTTCCAAGAAGGCGATCGGCTGGGCACGCGAAAACCAGGAGATGGCGGGCCTATCGAAAAAGCCGATCCGCTGGATCGTCGACGATGCCGTGAAATTCGCCGAACGCGAGGAGCGCCGCGGCAGCCGCTACGACATCATCCTGTTCGACCCGCCCGCCTATGGCCGCGGACCGAAAGGCGAGGTCTGGCAGTTGTTCGAGGACCTGCCGGCGCTGACCGATATCTGCCGCGCGATCCTGACGCCGAAGCCGCTCGCCGTGGTACTGACCGCCTATTCGATCCGCGCCTCTTTTTTCGCGATCCATGCCCTGATGCGCGACACCTTCGCCGGCATGGGCGGCACGGTCGAGTCGGGCGAATTGATCATCCGCGAGAAATCTGCCGGTCGGGCGCTTTCGACCTCGCTGTTCTCGCGCTGGGTGGCCTGAATGAGTGCGTACGAACGGCACGCAGGCGCGCCAGGGCAGGTGAAGGAAGTCACCAGCCTCGCCAACCCGCTGATCAAGGACATCAAGGCGCTCGCGCTGAAGAAATTCCGTGACCAGCAGAATGCCTTCATGGCCGAAGGCCTGAAGCTGGTCATCGACGCGCTCGATCTCGGCTGGTCGATCAGGACATTGGTCTTCGCCAAGGCCGGACGTGGCAACGCGGCAGTCGAAAAGGTCGCGGCGCGCACGGTCGCCGCCGGCGGCACGGTACTTGAAGTCTCGGAAAAGGTGCTGGTCGCCATCACCCGCCGTGACAATCCGCAAATGGTCGTCGGCGTGTTCTCGCAGAAATTGCTGTCGCTGAAGGACATCCGCGTCGAGGACAGCGATGTCTGGGTAGCACTCGACCGCGTTCGCGACCCCGGCAATCTCGGCACCGTCATCCGCACGGTCGACGCTGTCGGCGCCAGGGGCGTCATCCTGGTCGGCGAGACCACCGATCCCTTTTCGGTCGAGACGGTGCGCGCCACAATGGGCTCGATCTTCGCCGTGCCCGTCGCCAAGGCGTCGCCCGAGGCTTTTCTCGCCTGGCGAACGAGCTTTCCCGGCCTCGTCGCCGGCACTCATCTGAAGGGTGCGGTCGACTACCGCTCGGTCGATTTTTCAAAAGGCCCGGTGCTTTTGGTGATGGGCAACGAGCAGCAAGGCCTGCCTGACGAGCTTGCCGCAAGCTGCGACAAGCTGCTGCGGATACCGCAGGCCGGCCGCGCCGATTCGCTCAACCTTGCGGTGGCCACCGGCGTCATGCTGTTCGAGATCCGGCGCGACGCGCTGAAGCTCGGCCCGGAGGACGCCAGATCGTGACATCTCAAACCGTGAAACTGCAAACCATGAAGTCCTGGAGGCCGTACGCTCTTCTGGTCGTCGCCGCGATAGCGCTCGACCAGTGGCTGAAATACCTGGTCGAAACCGGCCTCGCCTTTCAGGAACGGCTCGACCTGCTGCCGTTCCTGGCGCTGTACCGCACCTACAACACCGGCATCGCGTTCTCGCTGTTTTCGTCCTTCGGCGACACCGGCCTGGTGGTCGTCGCGGTTCTGGCGGTCGCTTTCGTGCTCTATCTTGCGGCCCGCACGCCGCCCGGCCACCTGCTTGCCCGCATCGGCTTCGCACTGATCGTTGGCGGCGCGCTCGGCAACCTGATCGATCGCGCAATCTACGGCCATGTCATCGACTATGTCCTGTTCCATACGCCGGTCTGGTCCTTCGCCGTCTTCAACCTCGCCGACGCCTTCATTTCCGTTGGTGCCGTGCTGGTCGTCTTCGATGAGCTCATTGGTTGGCGGCGCGGAATGTCGAGCGATTGACCTCACTCGCCTGGCGCCGCACATTCTGATCTGCAAGCCCGAGGAGAAAACATGCCCGAAACCTTCAAAGCCATCCTCGTTTCGCGCGACGCCGAGAAAAACCAGTCGGTCGCGGTGACCGAGCTTACAGAGGCAGACCTGATGGAGGGCGACGTCACCGTCGCGGTCGAGGCGACGACGGTGAACTACAAGGACGGCCTTGCAATTACCGGCAAGGCGCCGGTAATCCGCCGCTGGCCGCTGGTGCCGGGCATCGATTTCGCCGGCACAGTCATCTCGTCCTCCAATCCTGACTGGCGCAAGGGTGACAAGGTCATATTGAACGGCTGGGGCGTCGGCGAGACGCATTTCGGCGCCTTTGCCGGGCGCGCCCGTGTCAAAGGCGACTGGCTGGTGCCGCTGCCGGACGGAATGAGCCCGCACGATGCGATGGCGATCGGCACCGCCGGCTACACCGCCATGCTTTGCGTCATCGCGCTGGAGCGCCACGGCATCGTGCCCGATCGTGGTCCGGTGGTGGTGACCGGCGCTGCCGGTGGCGTCGGCTCGGTCGCGATCTCGATCCTGTCCAGCCTCGGCTATCACGTCATTGCCTCGACCGGCCGCGCTGCCGAAAGCCCCTATCTGATCGACCTCGGCGCCGCGGAAGTGATTTCACGCGACGAGCTTGCGCAGCCGGCAAAACCGCTCGCCAAGGAACGCTGGGCCGGCGGCGTCGATGCCGTCGGCAGCCACACGCTGGCCAACGTTCTGTCGATGACCTCCTATGGCGGCGCCGTCGCCGCTTGCGGCCTCGCCGGCGGCATGGACCTGCCGGCCAGCGTCGCCCCCTTCATCCTTCGCGGTGTCTCGCTGCTCGGCATCGATTCGGTGATGGCGCCCAAGGCGGTCCGCCTCGAGGCCTGGCGCCGCATCGGCACCGATCTCGATCACGCAAAGCTTGCCAGTCTGTCGACGAGCATCGGCTTCGACGGCATCATCGGCGCCGCGCATGACATCGTCGAGGGCAAGATCCGCGGCCGTGTGGTGGTGGACATGTGAGCCTCTTGGGGAAAAAGAGCGCGACCGCTAAAATTCGAACGATCAATCACAACCTTCGATAAGCTCTGTCTGGCAGGAGTTCCGTATGATTGCGGAACCCGGCATCAGAGCGGCGGAACCAGCCGAACGGGCCGACGGGACGGCCCCCGATACGCCAGCACGGCAGCTTGTCGCCGCGCCACCGCTGGCGCCGGAATTGCCCGACGCCAACCGCGAAGGCCTGTCCTTCCTGACGCTGGTCGCCATCGTCGTGCTGGCGGGCCTGTCGCATTTGACCGGAGCGCCGATCTTCATCACCATCGGCCTTTTGGCGACAGCCATGGCCGGGCTCGCCATGCATCTGCGCAACAGGCGCACCGAGCGCCGCGCAGTGGCCCTGCTCGATGCCACCACCGCCCGCAGCCGCGCCGAAATCGAGACGCTGGCCGACCGCATGTGGGAGATGCAGGAGAGCGAGGAGCGCTTTCGCGGTCTGATCGATGCACTCGGCGATCTCGTCGTCCACCGCGACCGCGACGGCCACATTGTCTACGCCAACAAGGTTTTCGCCGACCTTGTCGAAACCGACCAGCGCGAGCTTGCCGGCAAGGCCCTGGCCGAACTAGGCATCGATGTCGGCATCGTCCCCGACGCCGCCTTTTCCGACCATGAATGCCTGAGTTCCACCGACGTCGCCATTCGCACGCCGGACGGTCCACGCTGGTTCTCTTGGATCGAGCTGTCGGTGCGCGACAAGGACAGCGGCGCCGTTTCGCATCGCGCCATCGCCCGCGACATCACCGCCCGCAAGCGCGCCGAATCCTCGCTGATCACCGCCCGCGAGCGGGCCGAATATGCGAGCCAGGCCAAATCGCGTTTCCTCGCTACCGTCAGCCACGAGATCCGCACGCCGATGAACGGCATCATGGGCATGGCCCGGCTTCTCGCCGACACCAGCCTTTCGCCCGAGCAGCGGACCTATGTCGGCGCCATCTCGACCTCGGCCAGCGCGCTGCTGGCGCTAATCGAGGACCTGCTCGACTACTCCAAGATCGAGGCCGGCCGCTTCGATCCAGAACCGCAGCCGATGTCGGTGCGTGAGATCGCCGACAATGTCGTCGAGCTTTTGGCGGCGCGGGCTTTTGCCAAGGATATCGGCCTCGGCTGTCATGTCGAACCCGACGTGCCGCAGCTGATCACCGCCGACCCCGGCAGGGTCAGGCAGGTGCTGCTCAACCTCATCGGCAACGCCGTCAAGTTCACCGACAGCGGCGGCGTCCTGGCAAGCATCGCCCGCGTCCGCACCGAAATCACCGACCGCATCCGCTTCACCATCACCGACACCGGCCCCGGTCTGCGCGAGGAGGACATGGAGCGTATCTTCGAGGACTTTGAACAGGCTGACGGCACCTCGACCCGTGCGCATGGCGGTGCCGGCCTCGGTCTTGCCATTTCCAAGCGCCTGGTGACCGCCATGGGCGGCACCATCTCTGTGTCGAGCCGCCTTGGCCAAGGATCTGAATTCGTCTTCGAGATTCCCGCTATTTCCGCCGTCGAGGCGCCGCAGATCCGCGAGAACCCGCTGTCGGGCCGGCATGCGGTGATCGTGTCGAAGAACCCGGTCGAGGCCGAAGCCATCGCCCGCACCATTCGCGCCAATGGCGGCACGGTCGATCTGGCCACCGCCGCCGCCCAGGCCACCGCTTTCGCCGAGGGCTGTGACGTGCTGCTGATCGATGCTGCCATGGAGCAAAGCGACGGCAGGCTGCTCAGGCGCCTGCGCCAGAGCGGATTTGCCGAGTGCGAGGCAGTGACGCTGATCGCGCCGACCGACCGCGGCATGCTTGGCGAATTCCGTGCCAATGGTTACGCCACCTTCCTGGCGAGGCCGGTGCGCGGCGAGACACTGCTGCGCGTGCTTTTGACCAGCCACGCGCCGGTCATCGCCGAGCCGCAACTGCAAAGGCGCGGCGCGCAGGCGGGGCATGCCATTGGCGCCCGCCAGCAGGGCCTGTCGGTGCTGATCGCCGAGGACAACGACATCAATGCCATGCTGGCCCGCGCCACGCTGCTGAAGGCCGGGCATCGCGTGAAAGTGGTCGGCAACGGCAAGGCCGCGGTCGAGGCGGTCATCAGCACCGGCCACAAGCACCGCTACGACGTGGTGCTGATGGACTTGCACATGCCTGTCATGGACGGCCTGGACGCCATCGCCGCCATCCGCCGCCATGAGGAGGAGACCGCGGTGCCGCCGGTGCCGATCATGGTGCTGTCGGCCGACAGCCAGGAAAAGACCCGCCACGCCGTGCTCGCTCACGGTGCCAGCGGCTTCGTCACCAAGCCGCTCGACCCCGATGCCCTGGTTCATGCCGTCGAGGGGCAAGTGGCCGCCTGAGGCACAACATAGACGGTTGATAGATTACCCAGCCGACGAAGTATTGCCCGCAGAGCCGTATCACGGTACTGTCACAATCCTGTTGCACCTACACCGTATCCCCGTGCCAAGAGGGATGGCTCGAAGGAGAATCACTCGTGCATACAGTCATGCCGGAATGTGATGCTCGGCCGAACGCCAGCGGGCCTTTGCTCGTCGGCCGGAACGCCGATGCCGTCATAAAAGGCGCATCGCTCGGCCGCATCGGCAATCTCGAAGTGCGGCTCGCCCGCAACGAGGCCGAGATCGCTGCCGCGCAGGAAGTGCGCTACCGGGTGTTCTACGACGAGCTTGGTGCCAGGAAGGACCTGTTCCAGATGCAGGACCGCCGCGATGCCGATCGCTTCGATCCCCTCTGCGATCATCTGCTTGTGTTCGATACTTCGCTTTCCGGCCCCGAGCATCGCCGCATCGTCGGCACCTACCGCCTGCTGCGGCAGGAGATTGCCGCAGCGGCCGGCGGCTTCTATTCCGAAGGCGAATTCGAGCTGACCAAGCTGATCGCGCGGCATCCCGGCCAGCGGTTCCTCGAGCTCGGCCGCTCCTGCGTTCTGCCGGAATACCGCTCGAAGCGCACCATCGAGGCGCTGTGGCAAGGCATCTGGGCCTATATCAACCATTACGGCATCGGCGTGATGACCGGCTGCGCGTCGTTCCACGGCACCGTGCCGGCGGCACATGCCGAGGCGTTGACCTATCTTGCCCACCACTGCCGGACGAATTCATCCTGGGACGTGCGCGCCGTCGCCGGGCGCTATTGTTCCATGGACCTGATGCCGATCGAGGCCGTCAACACCAAGGCGGCGATCGCCGCGATGCCGCCGCTGGTCAAGGGCTATCTGCGCGTCGGCGCGCGCATCGGCGACGGCTGCGTCATCGACCGTGAATTCTCGACCGTCGACGTGTTCGTGGTGATGCCGGTCAAGGAGATCGGTGCCCGCTACGTCAATTATTATGGCGGAGAAGCGCAGCGGTTTGCGGCCTGAGTAGGGGAGAGAAGGCAACGGCCGGAGTAGGCAAGTGCTCTGCTCTATTTTACCCGACGTAGCGGTATTCCCTACTCCCGTACTGCCTATTCCCCTACTCTCCTAACTTACGCATCCTTCTCAGCTTGCTCATTCACCGGCCCCGGCTCCACCGGCGCTTCGCTCGCCACATGCTTGGGGCCGCCCTTGGCGACGCCGACCATGGCCGGCCGCAGCACACGCTCGCCGATCGAATAGCCGGGCTGCACGACCTGCACGACTGTGTTGGCCGGTACGTCGGGATTGGGCACCTCGAACATCGCCTGGTGGAAATTCGGATCGAATTTCTCGCCCTCGGGCTCAAGCTTCTTCACGCCGTGACGTTCAAGCGCCGACAGCATGGCGCGCTCGGTGATCTCGACGCCGTCGATCAGCGCCTTGAAACCGGCATCGTCCGAAGCCTTGGCCTCCTCCGGGATGGCATCCAGAGCGCGGCGCAGATTGTCTGACACCGAAAGCATGTCGCGGGCAAAGTTGGCAACCGCATAGGCGCGCGCATCGTGCACGTCGCGGGCGGTGCGGCGGCGCAAATTCTCCATGTCGGCCGCGACGCGCAGCGCGCGATCCTTCAGCTCTTCGTTTTCCTTCAGAAGCCGCACAAGCGCTTCATAGTCGCTGTCGACGCCGCCTTCCCTTGGCTCCGCGGCAGCCTCGGTCTTCTCGGCTTCATCGGGCGCGCGTTCGTCTTTTGCCTGGTCGCTCATCGCCGTTTCCCGTCATTTTCGAATGGTGTGGATTTGCGCCCGATATCGAGGTTTGGCGGCCAAAAATCAAGGGGCAAGCGATACTGCAGCCGCTGGCCACGGCTTGAGGGCGAACAGCGGAGACTTTTCGATTTTAATTCAAACTTTACCGTATCCGACGGCTTTGCTTGCCAGGCTACTACAATGCGGGAACCATTCCTCCTGTGGAAGAGTTTCGAAGCCGACACAGGATTTTGGAAGATGTCCCGCACCAATGGCGAAAAGCACGACGCGCTCGCCGTCGATATCCGGCGCCAGCTCGGCAATGAGACCACCAAGCGCTTCCTGCGCACCCTGCCGGCATTCCGCACGGAGACGGATATTCCCGACCGCCTGAAGAAATTGCTCGACCGCCTGGATGGCATCGAAACCAACATGGTCGCAGGCGGGCGCCGTCGGTAGGCGCCGTTGCCGGCGACGCGCCCGGCGACTGTGGCCGGGATTCGTCGCATCGCGCGACATTTACCCGCAGTAACTTTGCGTGATCTCCGTCTTGCGGCAGCGCCCTGCTCCGCCTATGTTTCATGATGAACATGATTTCCCCCGAAGCTGTGGCAAACAGCAAGCGCGCCTGGTTGAAAATCCTGTCGCGCTATAAAAAGCCCGACAGGCGTCGCAGCGCCGTCGAACTCGCCATCACCCTCATCCCTTTCGCCACGCTGTGGGCATTGTCCTCGGCCGCCTATGCCTATGGCCATTGGTGGGGTCTGGTCCTCATCCTTCCGGCCGCCGGCTTTCTGGTGCGGATCTTCATGATCCAGCACGATTGCGGTCACGGCTCCTTCTTTGCCAATCGCTATGCCGACGACTGGATCGGCCGTGTGCTTGGCGTGCTAACGCTGACGCCCTACGATTGCTGGCGCCGCGCCCACGCAACCCATCACGCCAGCGCAGGCAATCTCGACGAGCGCGGCACCGGCGACATCAAGACACTGACCGTCGCTGAATACCGGCAACTGTCGTGGCGAGGCCGGCTCGCCTATCGCCTCTATCGCCATCCGCTGGTGATGTTCGGCCTTGGCCCGATATGGATTTTCATGTTCGAGCAGAGACTGCCCTTGGGCATGATGCGGGGCGGTTTCACCCCCTGGGTGTCGTCGATGTCGACCAACCTCGCCATCGCCGTCATCGCCGCGCTGCTTATCTGGTTCGTTGGCCCCGGCGCGTTTCTGGTCGTGCATCTGCCGATCGTCATCCTCGCCGGATCGGCCGGCATCTGGCTGTTCTATGTCCAGCATCAGTTCGAGGAGACGGAGTGGACAAAGGACTCAGAGTGGGAATTCCAGCACGCTGCCCTGCACGGTTCGTCCTATTACGACCTGCCGCCGGTGCTGAACTGGATCACCGGCAATATCGGCGTCCACCACGTGCACCACCTTTCGGCCAAGGTGCCGTGCTACCGGCTTCCGGAAGTGCTGAGGGACTATCCGGAATTGCGTGAGATCGGCCGCGTCACGCTCCTCGACAGCCTGCGCTGCGTCAAGCTGGCGCTGTGGGACGAGACCCGCAGCAAGCTGGTATCGTTCCGCGAAGCGCGGATGGCCGTGTAGGCGCACCGCCGCACCTAAGGCGCGTCGCGCTCGACCAGCCTCATGCGACGCGCTCTTTATCGCAAAACCGCTGAACACACTTTTGCGCGACATGCGTTAGGGGTGCGGCAGGCTCCAAATTCCGAGCTTAAGCCGCCTGGCGTTGGTCGCGCATCAGGATCTCGCCTTGGCGGATCTCGGTGGCCAGCACTTTCAGGCATTCGCGCATGAACGCGGCAAGGCCCGGCCAGCCCTTGGCCGACACCAGATTGCCGTCGACATGGGCGCCGGTCGGCGCAACATCGATATAGATGCCGCCGGCCAGCGTGACTTCCGGCTCGCAATATTGCAGTGCCGCGACTTCGCGGCCGCGCACCACGCCGTCGACTGCGATCAGGATCTGCACGCCGTGGCAGATGGTGAAGATCGGCTTTCCCGTCTCATGGAAATGCCGCACCAGCGCCTGCACGCGTTTGTCGATGCGGATATATTCCGGCCCGCGCCCGCCCGCCGCGTGGACGGCATCGTAGTCGGCGGGATTGACCTCGGAAAACGTCTTGTTGAGGATGTAGTCGTGGCCGAGCTTTTCCGTATAGGTCTGGTGGCCCTCGAAGTCGTGCAGCGAGGTCTTCAGGATATCGCCCGCCTTCTTGTCGGGGCAAACGACATGGACGGTGTGGCCGACCGCATGCATGGCCTGTTCAAAGACGAAAATCTCGTACTCCTCGCTGAACTCGCCAACGAGCATCAATATCTTCTTGCCAGCCATATCCTCCCTTGTGGCCACATTTATTCGGATCACGAAATAATGGGCCTATCCTAAGGCGGAGAGGCGCAAAAAGGCTGAATCGGGAATGTGGTCCGACCAGACAGGCTTCTGGCCCTCTGGAGCAGATCAGCCGGGGCGCACCCGCCGCCAGGAATATTTCGGGCCTTTGGGCTCCGGCTTCACCGCCGGCTGATAGAACAGCGGCAGTCCGCCTGTGCGGCCTTGCTCGAGCCGCTTCAGCAGCACCGGGTGCGAGATCTCGAATTCGTCGAAGCCGAGGCGCAGCATATGCGGCAGCTGGTCGATAAGCACCTGCCCGGTGGCGCGCATGGCGCCGGTGAAGTGGTAACGGCTGCGCAGCAATTCGCCCTTGGAGAACGAGCGGCCGTCATTGAACGCCGGAAAGGCCAGCGCCACCAACGACAGCTGGTCGAGCAGGCCGGCGATCTTGTCGAGCTGGTCGCCGGGCTGCAGCAGCACGCCGATGCGTTCCTTCGCCGACCGCCGCACCTCCGGATCGAGGCCGAGAAACGCCTGCAACGGCAGGATGAAACGGCCATTGCCGACCAGCGCCTCGGCGCTTTCGGCATGAACCCACTCGTCCTCGCGGAACCCATCCGGTGTCCACAGCCGCGTGCCGTTTTCGGCTATCAAGTCGCTCATCAAGAAAATTCCCAAGTCCAAAGAGTCTAAAGTGCGAAGCACCTCAGGGTGCGTTGAGATTCAGGTCAGGCCGAGCCGGAGCCGAAGGCGGGCGCGAAGCGACCAAACTGCGTTGCTTCCGAAAACCGGAGCGGAGCGTACTCTTTGGTACGCGAGCACCGGAAGCGCAGGAAGCCGCCATTTGCAGGCCGGCTGAATATCAATATGCCCTAAAGTGAGGCGTCAGTCAGCGACCTTTCCAAACCCGACAAGTGGATGCCGCATTCGGTCTTGGCGTGCCCGGCCCAGCGGCCGCTGCGCGCGTCGTCGCCCGGTTGCACCGGCTGCGTGCATGGGAAGCAGCCGATCGACAGATAGCCATAGGCGACCAGCGGGTTTTCACGCAGCGCATGCGCGCGCATGTAGCCGGCCTGGTCCGATGTCGTCCAGTGCGCCAGCGGATTTATGCGGATGCGCGAGCCGACCGCCTCGAACACCGGGAGCGCTGCCCGGGTCGCCGCCTGGAAGCGCTTGCGGCCGGTGAACCAGGCGCGGAACGGCTCGACGCCGCGCGCCAGCGGCTCGACCTTGCGCACGTCGCAGCAGGCGTCGGTGTCGGTCTCGTTCAGATTGCCGGTCGGGTCGATCCTTGCCAGCGCCGCATCGTCGGGCCTGATCACCCGGATATCGGTCAGCCCGAAATCGGCGGCCAGCGCGTCACGATAGCCGAGCGTCTCCTCGAAATGCTTGCCGGTGTCGAGAAAGATCACCGGCAGCGTGCGGTCGATCTCGGCGATCATGTGCAGCAGCACCGCCGAATCCGCGCCGAAGGACGAGACGGCGGCGATTTCGCCGTGAAAGAATTCCCGGGTTGACCGCTCGATGATCTCCAGCGGCTTCAGATGGCCGTAGAGCGCGTCGAGACCCGCCGCTTGGGCGGCGATGCCGGCCTCGACGTCGACAATACGGTCAAGCGGCCTTGGCTTCGCCAGCATAGAGCGCCTCCTTGAACGGCGCAGGACCGACACGGCGGTAGGCGTCGATGAATCTTTCGTTTCTGTCCAGCCGAAGCCCGAGATAGGTCTCGACGATCTGCTCGATGGCATCGGTGATCTCTTCCGAACTGAAGCCGCGGCCGATGATCTCGCCGACCGAGGTGTTCTCGTCGGCCGAGCCGCCGAGCGTCACCTGGTAGAGCTCGGCGCCTTTCTTCTCGACCCCGAGGATGCCGATATGGCCGACATGGTGATGGCCGCATGCATTGATGCAGCCGGAAATCTTCAGCTTCAATTCGCCGATCTCGCGCTGGCGCTCCAGTGAGGCGAAGCGCCGCGAGATTTCCTGCGCCACGGGAATCGAGCGCGCCGTCGCCAGCGCGCAATAATCGAGGCCGGGGCAGGAGATGATGTCGCTGATCAGGTTCGAATTGGCCGTCGCCAGCCCGATATCGACAAGCGCGTCATAGACCGCCTTGAGGTCGGCCCGCGCGACATGCGGCAGGATCAGGTTCTGCTCGTGGCTGACGCGCAGCTCGTCGAATGAATATTTTTCGGCAATGTCGGCGACCGCTTCCATCTGGCTGTCGGAGGCATCGCCCGGCGTCTCGCCGATGCCCTTGAGCGAGATGGTCACCGCCGCGTAGTCGGGATGGCGATGGGTGACCACATTCTGGTCCAGCCATTCGGAAAAGCTCTTGGAGTCGAGGCGGGCAAGCTTGACCGCCTCGTCGCCTTCCGGCCGATCGACAAGCGGAGGCGGCGCGAAATAGGCGTCGATGGCGCGGATGTCTTCTTCCGGCAGCCTCAGCTCGGCGTCCTTCAACGCCTGCCATTCGGCCTCGACCTGGCGGGTGATCTCCTCGACGCCGGTCTCATGGACCAGGATCTTGATGCGCGCCTTGAACTTGTTGTCGCGCCGGCCATAGAGGTTGTAAACGCGCAGGATCGCCGTGCAGTAGGACAACAGATCCGCTTCGGGCAGGAAGTCGCGGATCTTCTTGGCGACCATCGGCGTGCGGCCCTGACCGCCGCCGACATAGACGGCGAAACCGAGCTCGCCGGCGGCGTTCTTCTTCAGGTGCAGGCCGATGTCGTGCGTCTGAATGGCGGCGCGGTCGCGCTCGGCGCCGGTCACCGCGATCTTGAATTTTCGCGGCAGGAACGAGAACTCCGGATGCACCGAGGACCATTGCCGCAGGATTTCGGCATAGGGGCGCGGATCGGCAACCTCGTCAGCGGCGGCGCCGGCGAAGTGGTCGGCGGTGACGTTGCGAATGCAGTTGCCGCTGGTCTGGATGGCGTGCATCTCGACGCTTGCCAGATCCGCCAGGATCGCCGGAATGTCCGACAGCGCCGGCCAGTTGAACTGGATGTTCTGGCGCGTCGTGAAATGGCCGTAACCCTTGTCGTATTTGCGGGCGATGTGGCCGAGCATGCGCAGCTGCTTGCTGTTCAGCGTGCCATAGGGCACCGCGATGCGCAGCATGTAGGCATGCAGCTGCAGATAGACGCCGTTCATCAGCCGCAGCGGCCGGAACTGGTCCTCGGTGATCTCGCCGGCAAGGCGCCGCGCGACCTGGTCGCTGAACTCGGCGACGCGGGCCTTGACGAAATCGTGGTCGAACTCATCGTAACGGTACATATTCAGGTCTTTCCGGGCGCGTCCGCCCGTTATTTTCTTCGTTCGAGCATGATCGGGACCATGCTTGTGTCATCTATGCCGCGTGGGCGGCTTGCGGACGGGCCTGCTTGCCCAGATCGTGACGGGTGGTCGGGCCGGCGGCACGGATCTTTTCACGCAGCCGGACCGCTTCGACCGTGCCGTTGGCCACGGTCACGTCTATCAGGTTGACGTCGACCACTTCGTTGTTGGCGGAGGCCTTGGCGCCGATCGCCTCCAGCCGGTCCTCGGCCGCCTTGTCATGGGCGATGTCGGCATGGTCGATGGTCTCGGCCCAGCCGCCATTGGCGTACCAGACGGCTATGCCGTCGGCGAGGCGGTTCGCGGTCAGGACTTTCATTGGTTCACTCCTTGCGCGGCAGCACGGGCCACGCTTTCCTGCCTGTGTGCCGCCAGCGGCTCGGACCGTTCGAAATTGGCGCCGGCGACGGCGTCGCCGATGATTGTCATCACCGGGCCGCTGAGGTCGGCGCGCGCCTCCAGCGACGGCAGGTCGGCGAGCGTGCCGTGGAAACGGCGGCGGTTGGCAAGGCTGGCATTCTCGACCACGGCGACGGCGGTATCCGGCGACAGGCCGGCTTCGATCAGCCGGCCGGCGACCTCGGCGGCGACCGAGCGCCCCATATAGACGGCGACCGTCGCGCCGGAAATGGCGAGCTTTGCCCAGTCGGGCAGCGAATTTCCCTTGAGGTCGTGGCCGGTGGTGAACACCATCGACGACGACACGCCGCGCAGCGTCAGCGGCAGTTCGAAATCGGCGGCGGCGGCGAAGGCCGCGGTGACGCCCGGAACCACTTCGTAGGCGACGCCGGCATCGCGAAGTGCCGCCATCTCCTCGCCGGCCCGGCCGAACACCAGCGGGTCGCCGGACTTCAGCCGCACGACGCGCTTGCCGGCGTGGCCAAGCTCGACCAGCAGCGCATTGATTTCGGCCTGGCTCTTGGAATGGCAGCCCTTGCGCTTGCCGACCGGCAGGCGCTCGGCATCGCGGCGGCCCATGGCGACGATCGCCTCCGGCACCAGCGCGTCATGGACGATCACGTCGGCTTCCATCAGCAGGCGATGGGCGCGCAGCGTCAAAAGGTCCTCGGCGCCGGGACCGGCACCTACAAGCGCGATATGGCCCGATGCCGGTTCTGTCGAAAGCAGCAGGCCGACGGCCGCATCATGCGCCTGCGAAAGCTCGCCTGCCTCGACAGCTCGGGCCGGCGCGCCGCCAAAGAAATCGCTCCAGAAGCGGCGGCGGGCATTGCCCTTCGGCAGCAGTCTTTCGGCGGTGTCGCGAAACGAAGCGGCGAGCGCCGCGAGCGGCCCGAGCGAGGGCGCCAGCATGCGGTCGATGCGGCTGCGCAGCATCTGCGCCAGCACCGGGCCGGCACCTTCCGTGCCGATGGCAATGGCGACCGGCGCGCGGTTGACCAGTGCCGGCGTGAAGAAATCGCATAGCTCCGGCCGGTCGACGGCATTGACCGGAATGCCCAGCCGGCGCGCATCCCCGGCAACGCGGCGATCGAGCGCCTCGTCGCCGCTGGCGGCAAACACCATCACCGCACCATTGAGATGTGCCGCATCATAGGCGTCGGCGATGTGGGCGGCCCCCGTCTCGGCGATAAAGGCCAGCAGCTCCGGGCTTGTTTCATCGCTGACGATGCGCAGCTCAGCGCTCGACTGCGCGAGCAGCCGCGCCTTGGCCAGCGCTTCCTCTGCGCCGCCGACGATGGCTACGGCTTCGCCCTCGACCCGCATGAAGACGGGAAAGGCATTGAGCTTGGGCGTGGCTTGCGGCATGACGAGCGGAATCCTGGAACCTTTTGTCAGTTCTACGCGGGGGCGCGAAAAACCAGAAGGCACCCACTCGCGCATCGCTTCGTAGCAGGCAATCTCTTTTCTGCAAGCATGAAGGCCAAGAGAAAAATATTCCACATTCAAATGCGGAGCAGATTGAAGCTGCTGTTGCAGCCCTTGATCCGCTGCCTTTTTAGCGGCCGGAGGAGCTAACCACAAACCAGATTTTTCTAAATTCTATCAATTTAGTAGATTAAGCCGCCGGATGCTGACCGAGCGATCGACGGCAGCCCGCGCTCTCGCCGACCCTGTCGGAGCACCGGGTCCGAGTGCCGGAACATTCCCGCCTCGGTACGCGTTTGCCCTATGGACCCGGGCCGGTCACACCCCTGCGGCAAAGGCCCGGCGGTGGGTTCGAAAATCAAAAAGGAGCGCCCCATGAGCAACGTCAGACTGAAACGCGGACTGTGGATCGTGGTGGCAGATGGCGAAAAGGCGCTGTTCCTCGAGAACCGTGGAGACGTCCAATATCCCGACCTTCAAGTCGTGCACGAGATGGAACAGGAAAATCCGGCAACCCGAGAACAAGGCACGGACCGCCCCGGCCGCTACAGCGACGGCCCTTCAATCCACCGCAGTGCGGTCGAGGACACCGACTGGCACCGTCTCGGCAAGGAGCGTTTTGCCGAAGAGATTGCCGACAGGCTCTACAAGCTCGCCCATCGCGGCACATTCAAGGAGATCGTGCTGATCGCGCCGCCGCCGGTGCTGGGCGACATGCGCAGGAAACTGCACAAGGAGGTCACCGACAAGTTAACGGCCGAAATTCCAAAGACGCTGACCAACCACAGCATATCCGATATCGAGAGCCTGCTGCAGGCGAGCTGATCGGGCATCGGCGGCGTGCAATTTCCTTATTAATCCCAGGCTGGAGCAGGTCCTCCCGTCAAGGATGGGGAGAGGGGGTCGCCAGCGCTGGGGATCCCCCTTCTCCCCGTTCTTCACGGGGAGAAGGTCCCGGCAGGGAATGAGGGGCAGCGCCGACGATTGACAAAACTCAGCCGCTCAAACGTGCTGGCCGCCGTTGATGTGAATTTCCGAGCCGGTCACGTAGGACGCCTGCTGCGAGCACAGGAAGAAAATGATGTCGGCAACTTCCGCCGTGGTGCCCAGCCGCCTCAGCGGGATCGTCTCGACGATTTTTTCCGTGCCCGGCGACAGGATCGCCGTATCGATCTCGCCCGGCGCAATCGCATTGACGCGGATGCCGTGCGGGCCGAAATCATGCGCCATTTCGCGCGTCAGCGAGCCGAGCGCCGCCTTCGATGTCGCATAGGCGGTGCCGGCGAAAGGATGCACGCGGGTGCCGGCGATCGAGGTGACGTTGACGATCGAGCCCTTGGCCGAAGCCAGCTCCTTGAACAGACCGCGCGCCAGCATGATCGGGGCGAAGAAATTCACCTGGAAGACGTCGCGCCAGACATGCATCGGCGTGTCGATCGAGTTCATGCGGCTGTTGCCGTCCTTGAGCTTCGGCGAGATGCCGGCATTGTTGACCAGCGCATGCAGCTGGCCGCCATGTGCTTCCAGGCGGTGGCGAATCTCGGAGATGGCGATGCCGACATCCTCCTGGTCGGCGAGATCGACCTTGATATGGTCTTCCGGGCCGGCCGGCCACGGGCAGTCCTCGGCAAAGGCCTGGCGCGAGCAGGTGATGACGCGCCAGCCTTCGCGTGAAAAGCGCTTGACCGTGGCATGGCCGATGCCGCGGCTGGCGCCGGTCAGCACGATCGTCTTTCTGGTGTCGAGTTCAGCCATGTCGCTTGTCTCCAGGCGGACATGTAGCGGAACACGGTCGCGGTTGCGAGGGGGATCAGCCTCAGCCGCCCGTCAGAATATCCAATATCGAGGTCTGCCGCTTCTTGACCGGGCCGCCGACGTCGCCGGGCGGCACCGGGTGCTTGATCGATCCGGTGGCGCTGTCGACGCCCGGCATGGCCAGGCCGCCGGCATCGACCGTCTCGGCAGGACGCACGGGACGCGAAACCGGCTGGGTCGCTGCTGTAGATGGCGCCGATTGGCCGACGGAAGCGACCGGCCCCGGCGGCGCCGTGTCGGACGGTATGTCGTCCGGGACGATGGTGTCGGGTGGCGTCGATTTCCAGGTTCCAGGCAGCGGCCGCACCGGCACGCCCTCATGCGCGGCGACCATGAACTCGTGCCAGGCCTGCGCCGGCAGCGCGCCGCCGGTGACCTTTTTCATCGCGCTGCCGTCATCATTGCCGAACCAGACGCCGGTGGTCAAATTGGCTGTATAGCCGATGAACCAGGCGTCGCGCGAATTCTGGCTGGTGCCGGTCTTGCCGGCCGCCGGCCAGGCGAACGCCGCCTTCCTGGCAGTGCCGATCTCGACCGTGCCGGTCATCATCGAGTTCATCATACCGACGACATCGGGCTTGACGACGCGCGGCGCACCGCCGCCATTGTTTTCGTAGAGCACCTTGCCGTCACTCGTCGTGACCCGGCGGATGAAATGGATGTCCGGCTTGTAACCGCCATTGGCGAAGGGAACATAGGCCGAGGTCAGTTCCAGCGGCGTCACTTCGGAGGTGCCCAGCGCGATCGAGGTGTTGGCCGTCAGCTCGGACTGGATGCCCATGCGGTGCGCCGCCTCGACCACCGCATTCGGCCCGACTTCCATGGTTAGCTGCGCGGCCACCGAGTTCAGTGATTTTGCCAGCGCCGTCGCCAACGTCACCTTGCCGAAATACTTGCCGCCGTAATTGTCGGGCGTCCAGTTGCCGATCTTGATCGGCGCGTCGTTGCGCACGCTGTCGGGCGTGCGGCCGGATTCCAGCGCCGCCATATAGACGAACGGCTTGAACGCCGAGCCCGGCTGCCGGCGCGCTTCCGAGGCGCGGTCGAACTGGCTGGTCGAATAGTCGTAACCGCCGACCATCGCGCGCACCGCGCCGGAATTGTCGATCGACACCAGCGCGCCTTGGCTGACATTGAGTTTTTTGCCGCTCTGGTCGATCAGCCGGCGGATCGATTGCTCGGCGAGCTTCTGCAGCGTCAGATCGACGGTCGTGTCGACGACGATATCGCGGCGCACGTCGCCGATCAGATCGGGCAGTTCTTCCATGATCGTATCGGCGACGTAGTTTTCCGAGCCGGTCCAGTAGGACGGCGCGCGTGTCGCCGGCGCGCTCATTGCCGTGGTCTGCTCCTTGGCGCTGATCTTGCCCTCGTCGCGCATCGCGGCGAGCACCAGCTGCGCGCGCTGCTCGGCCGCCTTTGGATCGCGCGCCGGCGACAGCCGCGACGGCGCCTTGAGCAGGCCGGCGAGAAGGGCGGCCTCCGACAGCGTGACGTCACGCGCGCTCTTACCGAAATAGCGGCGCGAGGCCGCTTCGACGCCATAGGCGCCGGAGCCGAAATAGACCCGGTTGAGATACATTTCGAGAATCTGGTCCTTCGTATGCTTGTGCTCCAGCCACAGCGCCAAGAGCACTTCCTGCACCTTGCGTTCCAGCGTGCGGTCCGGCGTCAGGAACAGGTTCTTGGCCAGCTGCTGGGTCAGCGTCGAGCCGCCCTGCGAAAAATGCCCGCCCAGCACATTGGTCACCATGGCCCGGGAAAGGCCGATCGGGTCGATGCCGAAATGCGAATAGAAGCGGCGGTCTTCGATAGCGATGACGGCCTCGGGAATATAGGGCGACATTTCGTGCAGGCCGACGGCCTCGCCGCCGCTCATGCCGCGATTGCCAAGCAGCTGGCCGTCGACCGAGACGATCTTGATGTTGGGGGCGCGATCGGGAATGGCCCAGGTGGTGGCCGCCGGCATTTTCGCGCCGTAATAGACGACGATGCCGGCAGTGGCGATGCCGCCCCAGATGGCCAGCACGAAGCACCAGTAGAACAGCCGGCCAAGCACGCCGAACACGCCGCGCCGGCTTTTGCCGCGCCCGCCACGAGACGGCTTGGCCTTGGTCGATTTGCGCTTTGCAGCGGCTTTACGGTTGCTCGGCACGACGCGGTCCTCCTCGCTCACCGAAAAACCGGCCGAGGATCTCGCCCCCGGCGATGCCTCGAAGCTGGGCTCGATGCGGTTGTCTTTCCGGTTCGCCATGCGCTGTGCTGTCTTCCCGATGCTTATGGCGTTGGGGTTGAAGACTAGATGCGGCGATTTAAGGGCGGGTTAAGTCGGGAAAAATCGAAGTAAAGTGTATTCAACCGTTTGCGGAGCAGGCGCGGCCCGCGACAGCGCCAAAGCCGGAAATGAAAAAACCCGCCTCGGCGGGCGGATTGTTGGAGCCAATGAGCACCATAGCGACATTAGTAGCATAGTTGCCGGCACAAAGCAAGAACAAAATACGCGTTGCCGCACAATAGTCGTTCGGTTGCGCTGCCCCTCACCCTTACCCTCTCCTCGTGAAAGACGGTGCGAGGGGAGATCGCCGGCGTTGCGGCCAAGCCCCTTCTCGCCGTTCTCACGGGGAGAAGGTCCCGGCAGGGGTTGAGGGGCAGCGCCGAGTTCGACCGTTGCGACAACCCTCAGTCGTCCGCGTCCGGGTCGTCGGAGGCCGGCCGCCAGCTGATTGGCTCGATCTTCCTTTGCGTATGGCCGTCCGTATAGGCCCACCAGCCGGCATCGCTTTCGTCCCAGTCGCCGCCGGCCGCCTTCAGCCGGTCGAGCGAACGGTATTGCGCGATGCTCTCGTTCATCACGCCGTCGCTGTCCTGCCAGTAGACCGTGATCTTGGAACCGTCCTTGGGTGCCGTCTCGATTGGTTTTCGCGCAGCCATTTCAATTCCTCCCGGCCGACGGCGTTAAAGTGCCAGAAGGCCATTAGCTGTGGGCGAAGATGTCCTCTTCATCCCAGCCCATCAGGTCGAGTTTCGCACGCGTCGGCAGGAAGCGGAAGCAGGCATCGGCCTCCCTGGTCCGGTTGTCGCGTGCCAGACGCGCGCTCAGTACGTCGCGCAGCCGGTGCAGGTAGAGCACGTCGGAGGCGGCATATTCGAGCTGCTCAGGCGACAGCGTCTCGGCTGCCCAGTCGGATGATTGCTGCGCCTTCGACAGGCCGACCCCGAGAAGCTCGAAGCAGATGTCCTTCAACCCGTGCCGGTCGGTGTAGGTGCGCGTCAGCCGCGACGCGATTTTGGTGCAGAACACCGGCTCCGGCATGACGCCGAAGGCGTTGTAGAGCACGGCGAGATCGAAGCGGCCGTAATGAAAAAGCTTGGTGATGCTGCGGTTCTTGAGCAGGCTGACGAGGTTCGGCGCCTTCTTCTGGCCGGGCGCAATCTGGATGACGTCGGCCGAGCCGTCACCCGGCGAGATCTGCACGACGCAGAGCCGGTCGCGATGCGGGTTCAGCCCTAGCGTCTCGGTGTCGATGGCGACCGCCCCGACATCGTAATGCAGCAGGCCGGGCAGATCGTTTTTGTGGAAACGTATGTCGCTCATCGTCTTCTCCGGTCGCGGCCCCGTGCAGCGATGCGCGACGGACCGTGCCCGTCCTTGCCGCGATCCGGCGAAAAATCAACAAAAACTTGAGTCTGGCGCAATTTCAGCGTGTCAGCGCCTCGAGAATGCGCGCCCAGGAGCGCTGGCCCTTGTGGAAGGAGCTCATCTCGTACTTCTCGTTCGGCGAGTGGATGCGGTCGTCGTCGAGGCCGAAACCGACCAGCAGCGATTCCATACCGAGATAGGTCTGGAAATCGCCGACCACCGGGATCGAGCCGCCGCCGCCGGTTATTACCGCCGGCTTCGGCCATTCGTCGGACAGCGCCTGCTTGGCCTTGGCCAGGAAGGGCGAGTCGTAGGAAAGCTGGATTGCCGGCGAGCCGCCATGCGGATGAAATTCGACCGAGCAGTCCGCTGGCACGCGCTGCCTGGCAAATGCCTGGAAGGCGGCGCGGATTTTTTCCGGATCCTGTTTGTGGACCAGGCGGAAGGAGACTTTTGCCGAGGATTGCGCGGCGATCACCGTCTTGAAGCCCTTGCCGGTATAGCCGCCGATAATGCCGTTGAACTCGGCCGTCGGTCGCGCCCAGGTGAGCTCGAGCACCGAGCGGCCCTTTTCGCCGGACGGAATCGACAGGCCAATCGGGCCGAGGAAGGTCTCGGCCGTCTCGCCGAGCGACAGCCACGACTGCAATATCTGCGACGGCGTTTCCTCGACGCCGTCATAAAAACCTGGAATGGTGACGTGACCATCGGCATCGTGGATGTCGGCCAGGATCTTTGCCAGGATGCGGATCGGATTGGCGGCCGCACCGCCATAGAGCCCGGAATGCAGGTCGCGGTCGGCGGCAGTCACCGTGATCTCCTCGCCGACCAGCCCGCGCAGCGAGACGCAGATCGACGGCGTATCGCGGTCCCACATGCCGGTGTCGCAGACGAGCGCGAAATCGGCCTTGAGCTCGTCCGCATTCGCCTCGAGAAACGGCTTCAGCGACGGCGATCCGGACTCCTCCTCGCCCTCGAACAGGATTGTGATTCGGCACGGCAATCCGCCATGCACCTGCTTCCACGCGCGGCAGGCCTCGACGAAGGTCATCAGCTGGCCCTTGTCGTCGGCCGCGCCGCGGCCGGTGATCACCTTGTGGCCGGGCTCGATCTCCTTAACCGCCGGCGCGAACGGGTCGCTTTCCCACAGCTCGATCGGATCGACCGGCTGGACGTCGTAATGGCCATAAAACAGCAGATGCGGCGCGCCCGCCGGCCCATCGTGATGCGCGACCACCATCGGATGCCCCGGCGTGTCGCGCAAGCTGGCGTCGAAGCCGATCAGCTTGAGCTCGGCGACCAGCCATTCGGCGGCCTTGCGGCAGTCGGCGGCGTAGTCCGGATCGGTGGAGATTGACTTGATGGCGAGCAGGCCGAACAGGCGTTCCAGGCTCTGGTCAAAGTTCTTGTCTAGGCGGTCGAGAACAGGGGAAACTGCGGACATCTGGCGGGCCTTTCGATTCTGGCGGCAAATCTAGAGTCCATGCGGCGAAACGGAAAGCCCGCGACCGTTGGGCCACAGCTTCCTGTCCAACGGCAAAAAAATGCCGCCGTGGTGGAGGGGAACCACGGCGGCCTTTACTCGAAACGATGCGGCAGCCCGGAGAGGGGGGATAGGCTGCCGCAAGTGTCCGGGATAGGCGGGGGACGGGCCTTGCTCCGGACTTCGGCGAAAACTGCCGATGCGTTTTATCTGTGTCTGCGAACGTGGCGATTCAAGGGCACAAAAATTACACTTTTGTAACATAGGCGTGAGCGAACAAAGCTGCGGCCAAGCGCCAGGGCCGGCCAAGCTCGCACGCCATTTGTCAGGGTGTTGCCGGAACCCTTGGCGCAAGCCGCCTTTGGCATGGACCGCGGCGCTGCGCCGCGCTATCCCTCGTGGCATGAAAAAAGGCGATCATCTCTTCCTTGTCGACGGCTCCGGCCACATCTTCCGTGCCTATCACGCGCTGCCGCCGCTGTCCCGCAAGTCCGACGGGCTGCCAACCAGTGCCGTGCTCGGCTTCTGCAACATGGTCTGGAAGCTGACGCAGGACGCCCGCAACACCGATGTCGGCATCGTGCCGACGCATTTCGCCGTGATTTTCGACTATTCGTCGAAGACCTTCCGCAACGACCTCTACCCCGAATACAAGGCCAACCGCTCGGCGCCGCCGGAAGATTTGATCCCGCAATTCGGCCTGATCCGCCAGGCGACCAGGGCATTCAACCTGCCATGCCTCGAGACGGAAGGCTACGAGGCCGACGATTTGATCGCCACCTATTGCCGGCTTGCCTGCGAAGCCGGCGCCGACACCACCATCATCTCCTCCGACAAGGACCTGATGCAGCTGGTCGGCCCAACGGTTGCCATGTACGACCCGATGAAGGACCGCCAGATCGGCGTTTCCGAGGTGATCGAGAAATGGGGCGTGCCGCCGGAGAAGATGATCGACCTGCAGGCGCTGACCGGCGATTCGGTCGACAATGTGCCGGGCGTGCCCGGCATCGGGCCGAAGACGGCGGCGCAATTGCTCGAACAGTTCGGCGACCTCGACACGCTGCTCGCCCGCGCCGGCGAGATCAAGCAGGACAAGCGGCGCGAATCGATCATCGCCAATGCCGACAAGGCGCGCATTTCGCGTGACCTGGTGAGGCTGAAGAACGACGTGCCGGTGACCGAAGGGCTTGACGAGTTCGTGTTGCATGCGCCGGACGGCCCCAGGCTGATCGGCTTTCTCAAGACCATGGAATTCTCGACGCTGACCCGCCGCGTGGCCGAAGCGACCGGAACCGACGCGGGCGATGTTCCAGCCACTCCCGTCACCATAGAGCGTGCCGATACCGCGCATGGCCCCGATATGGGTTTTGGCCTGCCCGCGGTCGCCGAGAGCGCGCCGCCGCCGGACGAAGCGGCACTCGAAGCCCCGACCGCAGCCAAGCAAGGCGACACCCCATCCCTGCTTTCGGCGCTTCGCCTGGAGGCTGCCACCGCCCGCAAGATCGACACCAGCGCCTACGCCTGCATCCGCGACGCCGCGACGCTGAAGGTCTGGATCGCCGAGGCGATGGAGAGAGGCATCGTCGCCTTCGACGTTAAGGCCTCCTCGCCCGATCCGATGCGGGCCGAACTGATCGGCCTTGCCATGGCCGTCGCGCCTGGCCATGCCGCTTATGTGCCGCTTGCCCATAAGAACGGCAATGGCGACCTGCTCGGCGGCGGCGCGGTCGAAAACCAGATCCCGGTCCGCGACGCGCTGGCGTTGCTCAAGCCGCTGCTCGAGGACAAGTCCGTCCTCAAGATCGTGCACGACATGAAATACCGCCTTGTCGTGATGAGCCGTCACGGCATCGAGGTCGGCCCTTATGACGACACCATGCTGATCTCCTACGTGCTCGAGGCCGGCACCCACGGTGGCCACGGCCTGGAGGCGCTGGCCGATAAATGGCTCGGCCACGCGACCATTCCGCTGAAGGAACTGGCCGGCTCGGGAAGAAGCTTCGTCGGCCTCGATCAGGCCGACCTCGACAAGGCGACGGCTTACGGCGCCGAGCACGCCGACGTCGCGCTCAGGCTCTGGCAGGTGCTGAAGCCACGGCTTGCCGCCAAGGGCCTGGTCTCGGTCTATGAACGGCTGGAACGGCCGCTGGTGCCGGTCTTGGCGCGGATGGAACAGCGCGGCATCTCCGTCGACCGGCAGATCCTGTCGCGGCTCTCCGGCGAACTGGCACAGGGTGCCGCACGGCTTGAGGACGAAATCTACCAGCTGGTCGGCGAACGCATCAACATCGGCTCGCCAAAACAGCTCGGCGACATCCTGTTCGGCAGGATGGGCCTGCCCGGCGGTTCCAAAACCAAGACCGGCCAGTGGTCGACCTCGGCGCAGCTTCTCGAAGACCTCGCCGCCGAAGGCCATGAATTGCCGCGCAAGATCGTCGACTGGCGCCAGCTGACCAAGCTGAAATCGACCTATACCGACGCGCTGCCCGGCTTCATCCATCCCGACACCAAGCGCGTCCACACCTCCTACGCGCTTGCCGCGACGACGACCGGGCGGCTTTCGTCCTCGGATCCCAATCTGCAGAACATTCCGGTGCGCACCGTCGAGGGTCGAAAGATCAGGACGGCTTTCATTGCCGACAAGGGCAACAAGCTGGTTTCCGCCGACTACAGCCAGATCGAGCTGCGCGTGCTCGCCCACGTCGCCGAAATCCCGCAGCTCAAGCAGGCCTTCGCCGACGGCGCCGACATCCACGCCATCACCGCGTCTGAAATGTTCAACGTGCCGGTCGAGGGCATGCCTTCGGAAGTGCGCCGCCGTGCCAAGGCGATCAATTTCGGCATCATCTACGGCATTTCCGCTTTTGGCCTCGCCAACCAGCTGTCGATCGCGCGCGAGGAAGCCGGCGACTACATCAAGAAATATTTCGAGCGTTTCCCCGGCATCCGCGACTATATCGATGCGACCAAGGCCTATGCCCGCGAGCACGGCTATGTCGAAACCATTTTCGGCCGCCGCATCCACTATCCGGAAATCAGATCGTCAAATCCTTCGGTCCGTGCCTTCAACGAGCGCGCCTCGATCAACGCCCGCCTGCAGGGCACCGCCGCCGACATCATCCGCCGCGCCATGATCCGCATGGACGATGCCCTGGAAAAAGCCAAGCTTTCCGCCCGCATGCTGCTGCAGGTGCATGACGAGCTGGTCTTCGAGACCGTCGAAGCCGAGGTCGAGGCGACGATCCCGGTCGTCTGCCACGTCATGGAGAACGCCGCCATGCCGGCGGTGTCGATGTCGGTGCCGCTGCACGTCGACGCCCGCGCCGCCGACAACTGGGAAGAGGCGCATTAGCGTGCGGACGTCCGCGGCCGACCAATTGTAATCTGTAGCGATCTTTCGCGCCCCCTCTGTCCTGCCGACATCAAAAGGTCGCCACCGCTATGTTGCGGCCTAACCGGCCTTCAAGCCGCTTCAGCCAAACACTTCGCACAAGTCCCACGAAACTCGATCACCGCCTTCTTGGCGGCGAAGCCGGTCGAGCGCACCCATTCGTCGAGCCGGTGGCCGACATCGTGGTCGGAGAACTCGGTCACCTGGCCGCAGCTGTCGCAGATGGCAAACGCCGTCATCGAATGGCTGTGGTCGTGCGGCTCGGCACAGGCGACGAAGGAATTGAGGCTTTCGAGCCTGTGCACGAAGCCGGACTTCACCAGCGTGTCGAGCGCCCGATAGACCTGCAGCGGCGCGCGAAAACCGCGCTCGCGCAATTGGTCGAGCAACGTATAGGCGCTGAGCGGCCCGCTGGCGGCCTCGAGTTTCTCGAGAACGCAAAGCTGGTTCTTCGTCAGTACATCCCTTGCCGCCATGATCCCGTTCCAAGCCGCTTCCGTGCCGATCGCTGCCATTAGGCATGCAATCCGGCCTCTTCCACTGAGATAGCGACGAACTGCCTTTTTTGCTACTGTTTGTATTCGCAGCCGATGGTCGGCTGGCCGGCGACGCCCATATTCAAAATACTGACATCCTCGGCCAGGCTGGCCGTGCTTGAAGATTCGATCGGGCTTGGGGAAGCAATCATGATCAAGGTGACGCGGCGGACGCTGCTTGCCGGCACGTCCGCGCTGGCCGCTGCCGGCCTGGTGCCGTTTCGGGCATTCGCAGCGGCGCGCACCTACCATGCGCTGCTTGTTGCCTGCACCGATTATCCGAACCTGCCGAAGAAGAACTGGCTGATCGGACCGAAGAACGATGCCGGCCTGGTGCGCGATTACCTCCTGAAGTACACGCCCGCGCCGGTGAAGTTTTCAGCCGAAAACGTCGCGCTGCTCGCCAAGGATGTCGAAGGCGCCAACGGACCGCCGACACATGCGGCGATCAAGGCAGCACTCGCCGACCTTGCCGCCAGGGTCCAGCGTGACGATTTCGTCTACCTGCATTTGTCCGGTCACGGCGCGCAGCAGCCGGCGGCGAACAAGGGCGACGAGACGGACGGCCTCGACGAGATTTTCTTGCCGTCCGACATCGACAAATGGGTCAACCGCGAAACGGGCGTGCCCAATGCGCTGGTCGACAACGAGATCGGCACCGCGCTCGACGCTATCCGCGACAAGGGCGCCTTTATCTGGGCCGTATTCGACTGCTGCCATTCCGGCACTGCGACGCGCGCCGCCGAGGTCGACGACGAGCTGGAACGCAAGGTCGAGTTCGCCGATCTGGTCGGCGGCGACGACGCTGCCAGGGCGGCTGCGGTGAAAGCCTATGACGAGATTGCGTCGGCCGCGCCGCGCGGCTTTGACGAGGACGGGCAGCGCAAGCCGGCCTTCAAGCTGACGCCGACCGGCGCCGAGCCGACCACCAAAGGCAAATTGGTCGCCTTCTACGCGGCGCAGACGGTGGAGACGACGCCCGAGATGCCGCTGCCCAAGGGCACGGCCGATGCGCCTCGATTCGGGCTGTTCACCTTCACCATCCTGTCGAAACTGGCCGAGAATCCCAACATCACCTACCGCCAGCTCGGCCAGGCCGTGCTGCAGCAATATTCGGCGGACGGCCGCACCCGGCCGACGCCGCTGTTCGAAGGGGAACTCGACGCCCGCGTCTTCGGCACCGACAAGACAGACGCGGTCATGCAATGGCCGATCGTCATCGAGAACGACAAAGCCACGATCGGCGCCGGACTGCTGCATCGCCTCACCCCAGGCAGCAGGCTCGCAATATTGCCCTCGGCGCTGTCGCCGCTGTCGAACGCGCTTGGCTATCTCCAGGTGCAGTCGGCGAAAAACCTGGAAAGCCGGGTCAAGCCGGTCGAGTTCGGCGGCAAGCCGGCGATCAAGCTGGCCGACATCCCCGCCAATGCCTATGCCCGGCTCGCCGAGCTCGCCGTCGACTACAAGCTCGTGATTGCGCGGCCGGCGGCGACCAAAGGCCTCGAGAAAGAGGCCGCGCTGGCGAACTCGGTTCTCGACGATCTGGCGGCCAGGGAGAACTCAGGGTTCCACATCGCGCTGGTCGAGCCGGGCAAGAGCGCAGATCTGCGTCTCGCCGTGCTGCGCGAGAACGCCATTGCCGGCGCCGCCGAAGATGCCACCGACGCGCCGGCGCTGTGGTTCCTGCCGGCTTCGGGCGACATGACGCTCAAGGAGGGCAGCAAGCCGCCGATGATCGTCATTCATCCGGACGACCGCGAAAAGTTGGTCGATGCAGCGGCCAAGAACCTGACGAAAATCTTCCGCGCCATCGGCCTGTCGAGGCTGGCCGCCGCTTCCGATTATCGGCCGGAAGAGGTCAGCGTCGAGTTCCGGATCAAGCGTTTTGATAGCGACACGCTGCAGCCGATCGAACCGTCGACGGTGCCGCGTGTTTCGCCCGACGATCAGGTCCACGTGCTGGCCAGGAACGGTTCGACCGATCTGGTCGACATCAACGTGCTCTATGTCGGCTCCGACTATTCCATCCAGCATTTTCTTGCCGAGCGCCTGACCGAAGGCGCCGTGCTCGAGGAAGGCCTGTTCAAATTCACCGACACCAGCTTCGGCATGGAGCGGATGATCGCCGTCTTGACCGAAGCACCGCCGCAGAGCGAGAAGCAGGATCTGAGTTTCCTGGCGCAAGAGGGCGTTGTCTCTGTAACGCGCGGACTTGGACAACCAAACTTCTCCGATATGCTGGCCGATATCGGCAGGGCGCCGGCGACGCGTTCGGCCATGCGGCTCACCGACGACAAGGGGTCGAAGGGCGCCGTGATGATCTTCCCGATGGAGACGGTGCCGCGCGCCTGAGGCGGGGTCAGGTGCCCGGCCGGGCCTCTTGCCTAATCGGCTGATAATGAACATTCTTCGACCGCTGCTGTCGGCGGCCGAACGGAACGGATGAGGGCGTTCGTGAACAGGATCGTATTTTCGTGGCGCGCAACAACCGCCGGTCTTGTCGCCGGGCTGCTGCTGGCCGCCAATGCTTCGGCGGACGAGGCTTGCGGCCTTTGCGCTAAGGAGGTCGTCATCAATTCCGAACTGGCGAGCTGCTTTCTCGACCAGTACGACCAGATCGCCAAAACCGGCAACGCCGCCGTCATCGTCGATCTCAGCAGCTGCACCTCACGCGGCGTGGTCGAACCATTGCCGTCGCCGGGCAAGGCGCAGGTGGCGCCTGACGTGCAGTTCATCGTTTCGCGGGCGCAGCTGGATTGCCTGAAGAAGAAGCTGGAGACGCCGGGCATCGTGCTCGACCCGTCCGCCACCATAGACCTGGACAGCTGCGGATGACGAAAGCGGGGGGCAACGCAACGCAGCAGGCAGTGACGGCGCCGGTGCCGCAAAAGAAGCCGGTGTCGCTGCCGGAAACCGTCGAAGGCCTGCCGTGGGTGAGCAATCACGAGGTCAAGAAGGAGGCGAACCCATTCACCGATCGCGACTGGCGCATGCTCGTCTATGCCTGGTCCGGATTGCTGGTGCGCCTGGCGATCATCTTCACCCTGATCTTTTCGGTCTACCAGTTCCTGGCGAACCAGGAGCAGAAGCGCGTCGAGCAAACGATGTCGCTGGTCGAGCTCTGGGAAAGCAAGGATTACCAGCAGGCGCAACGGGCCCTCAAGCAACGCCTGGCGGCGCTCAACGCCAAATACGGCAATCTGCTCAGTGCCAATCCGACGCCGACCGAGGAACAGGTGTTCAGACAACGCATCGGCATCGAAGCGATGAGCGCAACCGGCGGCGACATGCCGCTTGCCGAGTTCAGCGACAATTTCGACCGCATCGTCTATTTCCTCAACCGCCTTTCCTCCTGCGTCGAAGGCGGGCTGTGCTCGCGTGAGGTCGCCGACTCCTATTTCCGCGACTATGCCGCTTCCTTCTGGAGCTATTTTGCCGGCTATATCGACAAGGAGCGCAAGGCCGGTTCACCGACTTTCGCCCAGCCGATCGAGAACTATGTCCGCCAGGCGCCACCCTCGGCCCAGTCCAGATAATCCCGAAAAATGCGAAGCCGGCGACGGAAATGCTCCGCCGCCGGCTAGTTCTCCGCGATGATCGCGGCGGGAACTCTGCAGGCCTATTTGTACAGGCTGTTGATCCACTGGACGTTGATGGCGTTCAGACGCACGGCGGTGTTGGCATCCGGGCTCTCGGCCACGTTCACGCCGGTGATGACGCGCTGCTTTGAGCCATTGTCATAAGCGTAGACCGAGCTGCCGCTCGATCCCGGATAAGTGTCGCAGTCGTACTGGAAATACTCGGTGGCGATGTGTTCGGCGAGCACTTCGCAGGTCGCCTTCCACATCGTGCCCATCGGCTTGTCGCCGGGATAGCCGACGATGTTGGCGGTGAAGTCGCCGAGATCCACATAATCGGCATAGCCCAGCCAGCCGAGGTTGGTGCCGACATCCTGCTTCAAGGTGACGATGCCGAGATCCCATGGCACGACCGAGCCGTAAAAGCCCTGATAATTGTCGATGAAGCCCTGGACGATATAGGCGCTTTCATAGGTGAAGGCGCCGAACGGTGCGTCGTCGGCAGTCTTGCCGTTGAGAGCCGGCACGAACAGGATATCGTCCAGCCAGGCCTTGTCTTCGTGGCTGTAGAGGCAGTGCGCCGCGGTGAGCACCGTGCGCGGGCCGATCAGCGTCGCCGAGCAGCTGCCATAGCTGCCGCTCTTCGATTTGCCTTCGAGGTAGCCGATCGCGGTGAACGGGTAGGTTTTGGTATTCTTGATCTGCTCCCGGTCGTCCGTCCCGAACACCTGGCGGCCGGCCTCTTCGCCTCCGCTCAGCCCGGAATTCTGGGACTTCTGTCCCTCGGCGGGCGCGTTCATTTCCTTGATGACAAGGTCCTTCAGCGTCTCGTTCGGATCGATCTTGATGTCCTTGCCATCGGCGGAGCGGCCGACGATGCCATAGGATTTGACGGCCGTTGCTTCGTCGGTGAGCGGCGCGGCGCGGTTGGCCTCGTCCTCGGTCAGTTTCGGCGGGGCGATCGGTTTCGCCCGGCCAGGCTTGTAATCGCCCGATGTCACGTCACGCATGCTTTCGCCGTTGCCGGCGTTGGCGGAACCTGGCTCGGCAGCCAAGGCAGGAACCGCCCACATTGCGGTGGAAAGCAACGCGGACGCAATAATGCACTGTGTCAGTTTTGTCATGGTGAGACTCTCCCAAAAGTCAGCAAGGACTGGATCAAGATATAGAAATATTGTCGAGATCGTGGTGGCGCCGAAAAATGAATTTGGTTGCCGGCGCCTTTACCGGGCCATTATTCAGTGCAGCCAGTTTAGGTCCCCGCCAAAAATGCCCGCAACGGTATACTGCCTAAAATAATCCAACATTGGCAACGACAAATTGCTTCCACATAGCCCGTGGGGGATTATAGATTTGGGCGGGTTTGGCTCGACACCACGATTTAGCAAAAGTGGTACTCGGTTTTTTGACGGATCACGCTCCACATCGGCGCATGATCGGCTCACCGGCCGGTTCCCCTTTCAGTGGATCACGCGTCGAGGCTGATCTGTCGGAACATCGTCTCAGGGGGTTCGAGGTGAAGATCATCCATAGGTTCAGACCGATTGCTGCAGCCTCGCTGCTTGCCATCGCGGCGGCCTTGCCGGTCGTCAATTCCGTTCATGCCACGGACGCGGCCGCCCGGCCGGAGGCGGCGATCTCGCCGATGAAACGCGTGGCCGAGGCCAGGGCAAAAGCCAAGGCGGAGAACCCCGACGGCACCGATCGCGTCTACGGCGGCAAAGAGGCCGAGAAGGGCGCCTATCCGTTCCAGGTGGCGTTGCTGACCACCGGCAAACTGGACGAAAGTCCGGCCTCGCAGGCGAATGCGCAGTTCTGCGGCGGCAGCCGGATCGCGCCGCAATGGGTGCTGACGGCGGCGCACTGCCTCAACGACGACGGCGAGCCGATTTCGCCTGATGTGGTCACCGTGCTCACCGGCGCCACCGATCTCAGCGAGGGCAAGCGCTACAAGGCGGTAGAGATCATCGTCAACGAGGGCTACAGCGAGCAGACGCTGGACAACGATCTCGGCCTGATCCGGCTGGCCGAGCCGGCCGATGCCCCGACCATCAAGATTGCCCGTGAGCCGACCCCCGACGCCGGCAAGACCACGGTCACCGGCGGGGCAAGATGCAGGACGGAACATTTCCCACCGCGCTGATGGTTGCCGACTTGGACCTCCAGCCGAACGCAACCTGCAACAACGGCATCAGGGCGATTTATGCGCGTGATTTGAAGGCTGCGCTCGGCGAGCTCGCCCGCCGCATGCGTTACTCGGAAAGGGGCATCGAGGCGGCCGCCAATGCAATTGCTGCTGATATGGCCGATCCGCTGACCGGCAACATGATCTGCGCCGGCACCGTCAGCGGCGAGCGCGACGCCTGCAATGGCGACAGCGGCGGACCGCTGTTCATGACCGGCGCCGATGGTCCGGTGCAGGTTGGCGTCGTCAGCTGGGGCGAAGGTCCGGCCGACGGCAGCACCGCCTGCGGCCACAAGAACGCCTACGGCATCTACACGCGGCTGGCGAATTACACCGGCTGGATCGAGGAGAAGATGAAGACGGCAGCGCCTGCAGCGCCCAAAGCCCTCGGCACGGCGCAGAAGCCCGCCACGCCCTGACCGGTGTCATTTGCTGAATGACGGCGGGAGCAATCCCGCCGTTTCTGCCCGGAACCTTAGGTTGGGACTAGAACCAGCGATCGCGGCGCTGGTCTGTGGCGGCCAAGGCGAGGCCCAGTAGCGCCCCTACGGCCGCTCCGAGTATGAATGCGGACGATACCGTGCCGGGATTCTCCTGGACGACCCCGGAAACCGTCTGCGCCCTGTTGCGCAGGGCTTGTGCCGTCCGCGAGGCGCGCTCGGCAGCGCTGTCATACCAGTCGCCGGCGTCTTCGATCGCCTCTTCCGCGCGTTCGGCCAAGGTCCGATTGATCTTGCTTATCTCGCGCTTCAGCTGCGCGACCTGCTTTTCCAGGGCTTCCTGAGCTTCACGTTGAGTCATCTTCGGTGTTGCGGATTCGTTCGGTTCGTCGGCCATGGTAATCTCCTTTGCTCAGGTTCGGCTCAACGGCCGGCCCGCTATCTAGGTTCCTCCGCAAAACGCATCTGTCCGGTGTTTGTTCGATGAGAGACCGGGTTTTGTCCGGCAGTGTGCGAAATCGGCCTGAACATAGGATCGTTCCGGCGCTCCCCGCGTTGGTGAAAACGCCACAAGGGAGGAACCGTCATGGACAACGATCGGCATGAAAAGATTCGGCAGCGAGCCTATGAAATCTGGATGCGCGAGGGCCGCCCGGATGGCGCGCATGAGCGTCATTGGCAGCAGGCGAAGCAAGAGCTTGGCTACGATGAGACGACGACCGGCCAGGCTGATGATGACGCGGCCGAGCACGGTCCCACTGGAACGATCGCCAGTTCCGACGTTCTGACGGTCGAGGCACTGGCGATGCGCACCGGGATAACCGGTGATCAGGCGCAAGAGCTGATCGACAGGCTTGGCAACGACAGGGCGACGCTCGAGCAAGCCGCGCGGAACATCAAGGCAGCCGAAAATTAGAGCCTGTTTGAGGAGAAATCCCCAACGTGCCTCTGGCGTGATTCATCGCACGCTCTTAGCGGCGCTCGACACCCTTTGCCGCCAGCATGTCGTCAACGGCTGCCGACATCAGAAATTCCGACAGCCGCTCGGCAGCTTCTGCGTTCGTTGAACCGGCACTGATGCCAATGGCGAAGTCGACGTAACTTTGGAGTTCTGCCGGAAACCGACCGACAAGCACGACCTCGGGAGCGGCCGCGAAAATCGAAGTCACGGGAACGACCCCCAACTCGGCTTCCCCACGGCCCACGGCTTGCGCTGTCTGTCCTCCTGGTATGGCTACCAGCTTGGGCTTCACCTCATCCGCTATCCCCAAACGTTCCAGCAAACCGGAGAAGTAGCCACCGCTGGTTCCTTCACTGGCGTAGGCGATCGATCTGGCGCTCTTCAACGCCTGTTCGAATGCTTCCACGGACCCGATATCGAGCGGTCGACTGCCTGCCTTGGCTGCCACCCCCATTGCTATCCGGCCAAACGCCACCTGGCTCCCCGCCTTGACCTTTCCCGAGGCAGTCAGATCCTGAACCAGGTCCGGATTGGTGATGACGAGGTCAAAAGCTTCCCCAGCTTCAATCTGCTTCTTTACTGTCGGATTGAGCTCCCACCTGACCGCAACCGTGAATCCTGTGGCCGTTTCGAACTGGGGTATGAGGGATAGGATGGCGGGGCGGACCGCAATAGCGCCAAAAAGCCGGGTTTCCTGATTCATCGCCTAACCCCGAATCGGGCGAAACGACCTTCTTGCAATACCCATCCAGCTGCCCGGCCATTCCATGCTCAGCGTCCCGGAAGCCGTCGCCCTTCGGCCACCGGATACCGTCGTCGCCTACTTCCTCGGCGGCCCCTTGCGCTCGGCCGATGCCGCCCAGAGGTTGATGTCGGACTCGCGGGCAAAGGTGTCGATCTCGGCGAGCTCGGCATCGCTGAAGTCGAGCGCCTTCAGCGCCCCGACGCAATCCTCGACCTGTTCCGGCCGGCTGGCGCCGATCAGCGCCGATGTGACCCTGCCCCTGCGCAGCACCCAGGCCAGCGCCATCTGCGCCAGCGTCTGGCCGCGGCGGCGGGCGATGACGTTCAGCGCCTCGATATTGGCGATCGATTTGTCGTTGATGAATGCCGGGCGCAGCGACTTGCCCTGGCTGGCGCGGCTGCCATCGGGGATGCCGCCGAGATATTTGTCGGTCAGCATGCCTTGCGCCAGCGGCGAGAACACGATCGAGCCGACGCCAAGCCCCTCCAGCGTATCGAGCAGGCCATCATCCTCGACCCAGCGGTTGAGCATCGAATAGCTCGGCTGATGGATCACGCAAGGCGTGCCGAGCTGCTTCAAAATGTCGGCGGCCTCGCGGGTGCGCTGCGAATTATAGGAGGAAATGCCGGCATAGAGCGCTTTGCCCGAGCGCACCGCGTGATCGAGTGCGCCCATCGTCTCTTCCAGCGGCGTGTCGGGGTCGAAGCGGTGCGAATAGAAGATGTCGACATAGTCGAGTCCCATCCGCTTCAGGCTCTGATCGAGGCTGGCCAGCACATACTTGCGGCCGCCCCATTCGCCATAAGGTCCTGCCCACATTTCGTAGCCGGCCTTGGTCGAGATGATCAGCTCGTCGCGATAACCGGCAAAGTCCGTCCGCAGGATCTCGCCGAACGCCCGCTCCGCCGAGCCGGGCGGCGGGCCGTAATTGTTGGCGAGATCGAAATGCGTGATGCCCAGATCGAAGGCCCTGCGCGTGATCGCCTGCTTGGTTCTATGCGGCGTGTCGTCGCCGAAATTGTGCCACAGCCCAAGCGAGATCGCCGGCAGCTTCAGGCCGGACCGCCCGCAGCGATTGTAGACCATCTTTTCGTAGCGGTTTTCGGCGGGAACATAGGGCATGGGAAATCCTCATATCGAAACGAGCCGACAGCTGCCGCCGCGATGACGGGCAAGTCGAGGCCGGCCCACCCTTAGCCTCTCCCCGCGCAAACGGGGAGAGGCTTTTTGCGGTGCTTGGGAGGTGCGCCGCCTACTTGGTTTTCTTCTTCGCCAGCAGCTCCTTCGCCGCCTTGACGCCGAGTGCCGCGGGCCGCTCGCAGCTGGTCTGCATGGCGACGAACTTTCCGGTTTCGCCCGAACGCAACAGGCCGGTCATGACGTCGACGGCATGCAGCGCCAGTTCCATCGAGCAGCGGTGCGGCCGGCCTTCTCTGATCGCGATCGCCATGTCGGCCAAACCGGCGGTGCGGTAGTTGGCCATCATGCCTTGCGAATGCATCTCGTTGGGCACGCCGAACGGATGCGGCCATTTCGGCAGCTTCTTCACCGGCTTGGCGGCTTCGGTGTAGCGCACCTCGCCGCCGAAGAAGTTCGGATCCGGCACGAACACCGTGCCCGCCTCGCCATAGAGCTCCATCGGAGCGTGGCCGTGGCTCCAGACATCCCAGCTGGTGTTGAGCGTCACAACGGCGCCGTTCTCGAATTCCAGCACGCCATGGATCGTCGTTGGCGTGGAGACCGGTATCTTTTCGCCGGCGCGCGGCTTCGAGCTGATGATGCGTTCCGTCATCGGGATCGAAGCGAAGGCAGCGACCCGCTTCACCGGCCCGATCAGCTGGATCAGGTTGGTGATGTAATAGGGTCCGATATCGAGCACCGGCCCGGCGCCCGGCTGGAAGAAGAAGTCCGGATTGGGGTGCCAATGCTCCATGCCATGGCTCATCACATGACAGGTGCCGCTGGTGACCTTGCCGAGCCTGCCGGTGTCGATCAGGTCGCGGACAAGCTGGTGCGCGCCGCCAAGGAAGGTGTCGGGGGCAGAGCCGATGCGCAGCCCCTTGTTTTCCGCCCGTTTCTTCAGGTCGAGCCCTTCCTTGACCGACAGCACGAAGGGCTTCTCCGAATAGACGTGCTTGCCGGCGTCGAGGATCTGCTTCGACACCTCGTAATGCACCGCCGGAATGGTCAGGTTGACGATGATGTCGATATCGTCGGCCTTGAGCAGCCCCTCAACGGTCTCGGCGCGCAGCTTGAACTCCTTTGCCCGCGCTTTCGCCGCTTCCATGTTGATGTCGGCGCAGGCGCGCATCTCGATGCCGCGAAACAGCGGCGCCAGCGAGAAATACGCCTTCGAGATGTTGCCGCAGCCAATCACGCCGATGCCAAGTTTTGTTGCCATGCTGATGTGCTCCTAATAGGTCTTGGCGGCTGCGATGGAGCGGCGGGCGAAGCGCTCGATGTCGTTGGGATTGTCTTGTTCCATGACGTAGTATTTCGCAGCGCTTTTGGCGCGCAGCGCCTTGATCAGGCCGGGCCAGTCGATGGTGCCGTGGCCGACGTCGGACCAGCCGTCCTCGTC
Source organism: Mesorhizobium sp. M0410 (assembly GCF_040321435.1). Lineage (NCBI taxonomy): Bacteria > Pseudomonadati > Pseudomonadota > Alphaproteobacteria > Hyphomicrobiales > Phyllobacteriaceae > Mesorhizobium > Mesorhizobium sp. M0410. The sequence goes on along the minus strand of NZ_JAMYRN010000003.1, from coordinate 64,893 downwards.
GAGGCCCTCGCCCGGCTTGGCCAAGTCCTTGACGTGGACGGCTACGATGCGCTTGCCGTGCTTCTCGATCCAGGGCAGCGGATCGACGCCGCCCCGCACCACCCAGGCGACATCCATCTCCCAGCCGATGTCGGGCGCGGAGGACAGGATATGGTCCTGCGGCACCGAGCCGTCGGCGAGCGCCTTGAATTCGAAATCATGATTGTGCCAGGCAAAACCATAGCCGGCTTTCCTGGCCGTCTCGCCGACCTTGGCCAGGCGTTCGCCGAAGCCGCGCCAGCCGGCCGCGTCGGCCGGCCTGAACTCGGCGTTCAGGAAGGGGCAGATGAGCAGCGTGATGCCGAGCGCATCGGCCGTCCTGCGCACGCCGTCGAAATCCTTCTCGAGCGCGTCGATCGAGAAATGCCCGGTCGGCATGGCAAGGCCGTTCTTGTCGAGCTCGGCACGGAACGCCTTGGGATCGTCATAGACGCCACCGAACCCTTCGACTTGGCTGTAACCAAGCTCGCCCAGCATTTTGAGCACGCCCTCCCAGGGCTGGAAATTACGCGCGCTGTAAAGTTGGAATGACCAGTTCATCGTCTCTGTCCGTTTCTTGGGGATGGTTAGTCTTGGGGGGAAATGGAAAAGTCTTGGGAGGCTAAAATCAGGCTCTAGAGGCGGTTACCTGTGGCGGCGTCGAACAGCGAGGCCCGCATCGGGTCGAAACCGATGCCGACCGCCTCCGCGTTGTTTGGCGTACGCTCGGCTGTCACCCGTACCGTGAAATTCTGGCCGGCGAGCTTCAGCCAGACCAGCGTGTCGGAACCCATGGGCTCGACGACCTCGACATTTGCCGTGGCTGCGAACGGCCATCCCGTGCCGCTGTTGAACGCCACGTGCTCGGGGCGGATGCCGAACACGGCCGGCCCTGGCACCGGGTCCTTCTCGAAAGCATAGGTGGCCAGCGGTATCCGCACATCCTCGGCGACGAAGTGCCAGTCGCCTGCCGCTTGGTCAAGTCTGCCGTCGAGGAAGTTCATTGCCGGCGAGCCGAGGAAGCCGGCGACAAACCGGTTGACCGGCCGGTTATAGATGGTCTGCGGCGCATCGAGCTGCTGGATGACCCCGCCCTTCATCACCGCGATACGGTCGGCCAGCGTCATCGCCTCGATCTGGTCGTGGGTGACGTAGATCATGGTGTTCTCAAGCTTGCGATGCAGCAGCTTGATTTCGACGCGCAATTCTGCGCGCAGCTTGGCGTCGAGGTTGGAGAGCGGTTCGTCGAACAGAAAGACATCGACGTCACGCACAAGTGCGCGCCCGATCGCCACACGCTGGCGCTGGCCGCCGGACAGGGCCGCCGGCTTGCGATGCAAAAGCGGTTCGATCTGCAGGATCTCGGCGGCCCGGGCGATGCGCTTGGCGATCTCGTCCTTGGCGAGACCGGCAACGCGCAGCCCAAACGACAGGTTCTTCTCCACCGTCATCTGCGGATAAAGCGCGTAGGACTGGAACACCATGCCGATGCCGCGATCCTTGGGCTCTTCCCAGGTGACGTTCTTGCCCTTGATGAAGATGCGGCCTTCGGAAACGTCGAGCAGCCCGGCAATGCAGTTGAGCAAGGTCGACTTGCCGCAGCCGGACGGGCCGAGCAGCACGATGAACTCGCCTTCGGCGACATCGAGGTTGAGCGTCTGCAGCACTGATATCGCGCCGAAATTCAGCGACAGGTTCTGGATCGAGACGCTGGTGCCGTTTGCCCCGTTGCTGCCGTTTGCCGCAACGCTGCCGTTTGCGTTCATCGCCATCATCCTTTCACCGCGCCGGCGGCGATGCCGCGCACAAACAATTTTCCGGACAGGAAATAGACGATCAGCGGCACCAGGCCGGTCAGGATGGTGGCTGCCATGTTGACGTTGTATTCCTTCACGCCTTGCACCGAGTTGACGATGTTGTTGAGCTGCACCGTCATCGGATAGGTGTCGGGGCGGGTGTAGACGACGCCGAACAGGAAGTCGTTCCAGATGCCGGTCACCTGCAGGATGATGGCGACGACGAAGATCGGCAGCGACATCGGCAGCATGATGCGGAAATAAATGCCCCAGAAGCCGGCGCCGTCGACACGCGCTGCCCGGAACAGCTCCTCCGGCATGGAGGTAAAGTAGTTGCGGAACAACAGCGTGAGGATCGGCATGCCGAAGATGGAATGGACGATCACCAGGCCGCTGAGGCTGCCGTAGAGGCCGACTTCGCGCAGGATGATGACGATCGGATAGATCATCACCTGATAAGGGATGAAGGCGCCGACGATCAGGATGATGAAGAAAGTGTCGGCGCCTTTGAAGCGCCAGTTGGCAAGCGCATAACCGTTCACCGAGGCGAGCGCGATCGACAGGATCACCGACGGGATGGTGATGCGCACCGAATTCCAGAAGCCACGCGACAGCCCGTCGCAGTTGAGCCCGGTGCAGGCGCTCGACCAGGCCTTGACCCAGGGCTCGAAGGTGATCTCCATTGGCGGCGAGAAGATGTTGCCGAGGCGTATCTCGGGCATGCCTTTGAGCGATGTCACCACCATCACGTAGAGCGGCAAAAGATAGTAGAGCGCCACCACGATCAGCGTGCCGTAGAGGAAGATGTTACGGCGCGAGAATGTGTGGCGCGGCTTCGGCCCGCTCGGCCCGTAGGCTTCGAGCCCGCCGGCGCCGGCAATGGCGGGCAATGAAACGGTATGGTCAGACACGCTTCTTGCCTCCGAACTCGAGATAGGCCCACGGCACGATGACGATGATCACCGACAGCAGCATCATCGTCGAGGCGGCGAACCCTTGGCCGAGGTTCTGGGCGAAGAACATGTAATCATAAACATATTTGGCCGGGACTTCGGAGGCGATGCCGGGCCCGCCGCTGGTCTGGGCGACGACAAGGTCGTAGACGCGAACGATGTTGGAGGCGACGATGACCAGCGTGGTGATGAAGACCGGCCGCATCATCGGTATGATGATGAACAGATAGGTCTTCCAGGTCGGTATCCCGTCGACCCGCGCGGCCTTCCAGATATCCTCGTCGATGCCGCGCAGGCCGGCCAGCATCAGGCACATGATGAGCCCGGTGCCTTGCCAGAGAGCGGCGATCAATATGCCGTAGATGACGATGCTGGAATCATAGAGCGGATTGAAGCTGAAGCTCGTCCAGCCGAGGCTGCGCACCACTGCCTGGACACCGAATTCGGGGTTGAGCAGCCACTGCCAGACCAGACCGGTGACGATGAAGGACAGGGCGAAGGGATAGAGGAAAATGGTCCGGAACGTGTCCTCGAACCGGATCTTCTGGTCGAGCAAGGCAGCAAGCAGGAAGCCGATGACAAGCGAGAACACCAGCGACAGCACGCCGTAGATCAGCAGGTTCTCGATCGAGATCAGCCAGCGCGGCGTCGCCCACAGCCGATAGTACTGGTCGAGACCGACGAAGTGCAGCCGCGGCAGCAGCTTGGAATTTGTGAAGGAATACAACACCGTCCAGAGGGTGCCGCCGACAAAAATCACCAGCGCGGTGAAAATCATCGGGATCGAAGCGACTTTCGCATTGAGGTTGCGAAAGAGTTGGCTCGGGCGTTCGCTCTTGCTCATCTGCACAGCCGCGCTGGATCGGGGAAGGGCCGGAGGGTCAAGAGGCCTTGACCCAAGCTCCCGACCCTGCGTTCGCAGGGGCGGGAGTGAGGCGGTTGGTCGATCGCTCAATCGGCCGAACCGACGATGGCGGCGAAGCGCTTCTGCGCATCTTCCACGGTCATGTCCTGCTTGGCGAAGAACTCGGAGAACAGATCCTCCTTCTGCTTCTGCGTATCCTGCGAAAGCAGCTGGTCGGTCCAGGGCATGACATTGCCCTTGGCGAGAATTTCGAGCCCCTTCTTCATGCAGTCGTTCGCCGCCTTGAGGTCGACGTCGCCGCGCACCGGCAGCGAACCTTTCTTGAGATTGAAGGCGACCTGCGTCTTGGGATCGAGCAGCGTGTGGGCCAGCACTTCCTGTGCCTTCGATTTTTCGGGATCCTTCAGCAGCGGAAAGTAGAAAGCGTCGCCGCCGGTGGCGATGACCTCGTTGAGACCGAGGCCCGGAAGGCAAGTATAGTCCTTGCCGGCGGTCTGGCCGGCAACCTGGAACTCGCCCTGCGCCCAGTCACCCATGATCTGGCCGCCCGCCTTGCCGGTGATGACCAGATTGGTGGCCTGGTTCCAGTCCTGCACATTGGTGTTCTTCGCCATCTTGCGGGCGTCGTCCGCGGCCTTGAAGACCTTGGCGACTTCGGGCCCGGCGGCGAATTCGGCGTCCTTGTCCTTGTAGACCTTGAGGAAGGCGTCGGTGCCGCCGACCGCCGCAAGCAGCACGTCGAAAGCGCCGGAGGCCTGCCAGGGCTGGCCGCCGACCGCGAGCGGCTGGATGCCTGCCTTTTCCAGCGCGGGCGCCGCAGCGACGTATTCATTCCAGTTCTTCGGCACGGGCACGCCGGCCTTTTTGAAGGCGGCGTTCGACAGCCACAGCCATTGCCAGGAGTGGATATTGACCGGCACGCAATAGATCTTGCCGTCGAGGGTACAGCCGTCGAGCAGGCTCTTCGGCTGCACGATTTCCGTCCACTTTTCCTTGGTGGCGAGATCGGTGAGGTCGCGCATCAGCCCGGCCTGCACCAATTCTTCCGCCTGCCGGCCGTGATTGAACTGGGTCGCGCCCATCGGGTCGCCGCCGGTGATGCGGCTGATCATGATCGGCCGCGCCGTGCCGCCGGAACCGGCGATGGCGCCGTCCACCCAGTGATTGCCGGTTGCGTCGAAAGCCTTGGCGAGTTCTGCGACCGCTGCCGCCTCGCCGCCGGAGGTCCACCAATGGGTGACTTCCAGATCCGTCGCGGCCGCCGGGCCGGCGAATTGCAGCGCGACCGTCGCAGCCAGCGCAGCAGTCATGAGTTGGTATCGCATTTCGTTCCTCCCAGAATCTGAAACGTTACAGATTTTCGATACGGCAATTGCTTGAGGCGCGCAACCCCTCAGGCGAAGGTGGCATCAAGTTTTTTCGAAGCGCGAATAAAATCGCGCGGCTCGCTGGCCTACCGCATCGCAACCAGAGAGGTTGCACTGCAAAATAGAATGCTGCGGCGCCGAAAAATCGGAAAATCCCGTTCCAATCGCTGTTTTGCGCCGATTGCAGCGCCGCTCGTTCTGCATCTGTCACCAGTGGTGTGGCAATGGTCGTGACAATCTGTAACGTTTCAGTATATAGCGGTCTCATTCGGTGAAGGCCGCGGCGTGCCCGCGGCCGGCCGATTGCCGGGCTGTCCGGCAACTGCTATGCGCCTGACGGGGCGGGACGAATGAACAGGCATCAAAAAGAGAAGGCCGACGACGCGTCGGGCCAGGGCCGGCCGACGCTGAAGACGCTCGCCTTCATGACCGGGCTGGGCGTCACCACCGTGTCGCGTGCGTTGAAGGACGCCCCCGAGATCGGCGCCGAGACCCGGCGGCGCGTCCAGCTTGTCGCCAAGCAGATCGGCTATCGCCCCAACCGTGCCGGCGTCCGCCTGCGCACCGGCAAGACCAATGTCATCAGCCTGGTGCTCAACACCGAGCACGAGATCATGAGTTTTGTCTCCGACATCATCTACGGCGTTTCGGAAGTCATCGCCGACACGCCCTATCACTTGATCGTGACACCCTATTCGCGCTCCCAGGATCCGCTCGACCCGATCCGTTACCTCGTGGAAACCGGTTCAGCCGACGGCGTCATCATTTCGCGCACGCAGCCGAACGATCCGAGAGCCCGCTATATGCTGGAGCGCGGCATCCCCTTTGCCACGCATGGCCGCACAGACATGGGGCTGATCCATCCCTATCACGATTTCGACAATTACGCTTTCGCAGCCGAGGCGGTGCGCCATCTGGCCGGCCTCGGCCGCCGCCGGATGGCTCTGTTGGCGCCGCCGGTCGAGCTGACCTATCACGGCCACACGCTCGCCGGCTTTGCCGATGCGCTGAGCGAGGTCGGCGCCAGCGAGATCCCGTTCAACACCGTTTCGATCGATCATTCGATCGAGCAGATCAGAATGCGGACGGCGCAGTTGATGCGCCGCGATGTCAGGCCGGACGGTTTCATCAGCAGCGCCGCCGCCGCGACGCTCGCCATCGTCGCCGGCATCGAAGACGCCGGCCTCAAGCTTGGCCGCGATGTCGATGTGGTGTCCAAACAATCGTCGGAGCTTCTGCACCTGTTTCGCAGCGAATTGCTGGTCGTCAACGAGAACTTCCGGCTGGCCGGCGCCGAACTCGCCCGCTCGGTGCTGGGCTGGATCGGAGGCGCCGCACCTGGCACCCTGCAGAGCCTGAGCGAGCCAGGCGAAGTCCAGGCCTATCGCCGCCCCGACTAGGGCGGGATATGTTCAAATTGAAATGGGCTCCATCTATTTGCCTTAGCCGCATTTCTGCGACGCCAAGTGATTCCACTTGGCTGGAAAATGTGCGCTGCCGACGGCAACCTTGGGACCGAATGCTGTCCGTCCGATATGGGGACGAGATCACCAAAGAGCGGCCGTAGGAGCACGCGGCAGTCACGTTTCGGGACTAAGGGGCTCATCACTCTTAATACCACGATGCAACAGCAGCTTGGACCGGCCATATTTGTTACGAATAGTGTCGATGTCGGATTGATCGCCCCGGCCTCGTCGTTCCAGAAAATGAAGGAGCAACGATATGTCTGAAAAGGAAGTCTTGTCTGTCATCCGGGGCCAGGAAGACGCAACTGCCAAGGGGGACGCCCGCGCCAACGTCGATGCCATGGACCCGGATGTCGTGGTTTTCGATCTGCCGCCGCCGCTCGCCTATAGAGGCGAACAGGCACGCGACATCGAAGGGATAAATGCTTGGTTTGCAACTTGGCGCAACGGCGTCACCGTTCACATGGCTGACCCGCAGCTCATGATCGACGGCGATCTTGCAGTGGCCTTCGGGCTGTCGCGCATGACTGGCATTAAGACGGATGGCACAGAGGTCGACTCCTGGAGCCGGCGAACCATCGTGCTAAGGCGCATCGGCGGTTCTTGGAAAATCATCCACGAACATGCCAGCTTCCCTATGGCAATGGACGGAAGTGGGCGCGCTGTGACGGATCTCTTGCCGTAGTTCCGGAACGCCTAACGTCCTCAACAGGGATGTCGGCTTCACGTGGCAAGGGTTCGTAGGCGAACGGTCGAATTGGCGGCCCGTTGCTGACAGTCAATCTTCGGGCCGAAAGCGGATTGGCAGCTCCGGGCCGCAGATCTTTAATTGCGGACATTTAGGTCGGCGTGGGCATCGTCGTGACCTGGCCCGAAGCGGTCACGGGTCCGGTTGAGAGGCAACTGCCGCGAACAAGCGGTAGGGATAGATGGGACTCGCTCGTCAGTGGCGCTGCGCAGGAGAGCCAAGGCGTCGCGCGAGTCATACTCTCAAGAAGCGTGATCTGTGGTATAGAGGCCGGTGAGGGCACGCCGGAGGCGCCGGTCCTACCTGCCTCTGACCTGCGCCTGGCGTGTCGCGAATCTGAACTGAGGCTCAACATGGAGCGGAAGCTCGCTGCCATCCTTGCCATTGATGTTGTCGGTTACTCGGCGCTCATGGAGGTGGATGAAGCGGGCACCTTCGACCGGCTGAAACGGGGCCGCAAAGAGTTGTTCGAGCCGGAAATCGCGACGCGACACGGGCGAATCTTCAAGCTTATGGGAGACGGCCTGCTGGCGGAGTTCGGTAGCGTGGTGGATGCGGTCGAATGCGCGGTCACGCTTCAGCGCGGCATGACGGAACGTAACGCGAGCGTCGCCGAAGACCAGCGCTTCGAAGTCCGGATCGGAATCAACCTTGGGGAAGTGATCGTCGAAGGGGACGATCGCTATGGCGAGGGCGTGAATGTAGCGTCGCGCCTCCAACAACTCGCCGAGCCCGGTGGCATCTGCGTTTCGGAGAAGGTGTCCAAGGAGGTCAGGCAGAAGCTGGCGTTTGCGTTCGAGCCTATGGGCGAGCAGCGGGTGAAGAACATAGCCGAGCCGATATACTGCTATCGCGTCAACCTGCAGCTTCCGAGAGCCGCTCAGGTCGGGCGACTGGCATCGCTGGAATTGCCCGACAAGCCCTCGATCGCGGTCTTGCCTTTCACCAACATGAGCAACGATCCGGAGCAGGAAACCTTTGTCGACGGCTTGACCGAAGACCTGATCACCGACCTATCTCGCTGCGCCGGCCTCTTCGTCATCGCACGCAACTCGACCTTTGCTTACAAAGGGCGGTCGGTCGATGTGCGTTTGGCCGCGCGTGATCTTGGGGTGCGCTATGTGGTTGAAGGCAGCGCCCGGCGCGCCGCGGGGCGCGTGCGCATCAATGCGCAGCTGATCGACGCGATCGGCGGCGATCATATCTGGGCCGAGCGCTACGACAGCAGCCTCGAGGATATCTTTGCAGTGCAGGACGAGGTCACGGCCAAGATCGTCGAAGCCCTGGTCGGCCGATTGGCCGGACAGCCGGCGCGCAAACGGCCGACGAGTCTCGAAGCCTATGACCTCTGTGTACAAGCCCGCGGCGTCAGTTTTCAGACCGGGTTAGGCGCGCAGGAAGCGCGCATGCTGCTGGAGAAGGCGATCAGACTCGATCCCGACTATGCCGAAGCGCATAGCTTGCTGGCCCTCAATCTTTGGCTCGGCTGGCTGTTCTGGAACGAGCCGAAGGAAACCAACCAACCTCGCTCGCTCGCGGAAGCGCAGCAGGCAGTGGCGCTCGACCCTAACGATGCCGGGAACCGGTGGGTGCTGGGCATCATACTTGGTCACGAACGGCGTTTCGCGGAATCGGATGCAGAGTTCGAGGCGACTTTCAAGCTCGATCCCAATCATGCCGATGCCTGGGCGATGCGCTCGGATCTCATCACCTTGAGGGGCGATGCGGTCAAGGGCGTCGAATTCGTGAAGCGGGCGTTGCGGCTCAATCCGCGCCCTCCGGGGTGGTACCATTGGATGGCGGGCCAAGCCTATTATGCGCTCGGCGACTATCAATCCGCGGTCGAGGCTTTACGCAAGCCGGAAACCTACCGCACCACGTCGCGGCGCATGCTTGCGGCAGCCCTCGCGCAGCTCGGACGCCTGGATGAAGCCCGTCAGGAGGCGGAGTTCTTCATGATGAGCAATCCCCATTTCAGCATCAGGCACTGGGCGACATCGCAGCCATTCGACGACGAGGAAGTGCTCCAGCGCTTCGTCGAAGGCTACCGCAAGGCTGGCCTTCCCGACTAAAGAGCGCATCGCTTTGGATCGCCGGCTTGCTCTCGTCAGGACATAGGCTCGTCTTTTGGCTGTGAGGGCAAATGCCCGTGGGTTCCCTCGATCAATGTCCGTTGATGGCGCAACCACGATCTCCAGCGTGATCGCCAGCAAGGTCCGCTTTCAAGAAACTGCGAAGCCGATCTCTACGGCCGAGACCGGGCGCTAACCAGCCGCCCCACTTCCCCACGGGCCATGGAAAGCGCCCTGCCCATCGATGCGCTCGAAGCCGTGCGCGCCGAAGAAATCGCGCTGCGCCTGGATCAGGTTCGAAGTGCCGCGGCCCTGCCGGTAACTGTCGAAATAAGCAAGTGCGGATGACAGGGCCGGCACCGGCGAGCCGGCTTCGGCCGCCCTTGCCACGACACGGCGAAGCGACGGATGTGCCTCCTGCATCAACGAGACGAAAGCCGGCGCCATCAACAGGTTGGTGGCCGCGCCGCCGGCGCCGAAGGCCTCCGCCATCGTATCCAGCAATTGCGAGCGGATGATGCAGCCGGCCCGCCAGATCTTGGCGATGACCGGCATCGGCAGGTTCCAGTTGAATTCCTTCGACGCGCCGCTCATCACCGCGAAGCCTTGCGCGTAGGCGGCGATCTTGCCGGCAAACAGCGCCAGTTCGAGATCGGCGAGCAGGGCGTCCCTGTCTCCGGAAATCTTGCTCACGCCGGCGCCATAGACCTTTTCGGCGGCCAGCCGCTCGTCCTTGATCGACGACAGCACGCGTGCCGCCACCGCCGCTTCGATCGCGGTGGCCGGGATGCCTAGCTGCTGCGCCTCGATCACCGACCATTTGCCGGTGCCTTTCTGGCCGGCGCGGTCGAGGATGATGTCGACCACCGGTTTGCCGGTCTTGGGATCGTCGGCGGCGAGCACCTTGGCGGTGATCTCGATCAGGTACGAATTGAGCCGGCCCGTGTTCCACTGCAAAAACACCTCGGCGATCTCTTTCGGCCCCATGCCCAGGCCGTCGCGCAATATGCCGTAGATCTCGGCGATCATCTGCATGTCGGCATATTCGATGCCGTTGTGGATGGTCTTGACGAAATGGCCGGCGCCGTCGGTGCCAAGCCACGCCGCGCAAGGCTCGCCCTTGAACTTGGCCGAGATCGCGGTCAGCACCTTTTCGACGCGCTTCCAGGACTCTTCGGTGCCGCCGACCATGATCGAGGGACCGTGGCGTGCGCCCTCCTCGCCGCCGGACACGCCCATGCCGATGAAGGTCAGGCCCGAATCGGTAAGCTCTGAGAAGCGCCGCATCGTATCGCGGAAATTGGCATTGCCGGCGTCGATGACGATGTCGTTGGCCGACAGCACGCCGCGCAATGCCGCGATCTGCTCGTCGACCGGCTTGCCGGCCAGCACCATGATGATGATCGGCCGCGGCGGCCGGATCGCGGCGGCCAGTTCTTCGAGGCTGTAGCAGGGCACCACCCTATCCCTGAGCGCGCCGGCATTTTCGACAAAGGCATCGGTGCGCGCCGCGGTGCGGTTGAAGACGGCGATGCGGTGCCCCTTCTCGGCGATGTTGAGCGCCAGGTTGGAGCCCATCGTGCCAAGGCCGATCAGGCCTATTTCGGCTTTTTCCATCGTTTCTTCCCTGCTTTCGGATCTTGTTGGTTGAGCCCGCGATTGGGTTGGACGCCCATTCTTGATGGCGATGATTGACGGGGGTTCTCGGCCGCGTCAACCGCCTCGTCGAATTGTGTTGCGTGGACCAGCGCTCTCGTCACGGCCTGATGTCGATCGGCGCCTCTATCTTCACCATCTCGAAATCGGAGACCAGGATATCGAGCCGCGCCGTCCACCGGCCGGCGACCGGAATGACGAGATCGTCGACGCGCCAGGTGCCGTCGCCAAGCCTCGTCGCCGGGCGCTTGATGGGTTCGATGCCGGAATCGGGCTTTGACAGCACCAGCGTCACCTGCTTGGCGTCGAGCGGGCCGAAATCGCCGGTCATGATGAAGATCGAAGCGGCAACAGGCCCGGTATGGCCGGGCACAATGCTGAGATCGGCCATCGCCTGCAGCGTGTGGATATGCACCGATGCCGGCTGTGCGGCGGCGATCGCCAGCGCGCGCGGCGGCGGCGTGAAGCGCCAACCGGCGGCAACGCCGAAGATCGCCAGCACGATCAGCAGCTCGATGCCGATCGAGCGGGCCAGTCGCCTCTGGACTTCCGTCTTTCCCGCCTCGGCGGGGACCGTAAGCTTGAAGCGGTTGACGGCAGCGAGCGTGAACAGAAAGACAAGCAGCGCCAGCTTGATCAGCAGCAGCCGGCCATAGGCAGTGTGGACCAGCGCCGACGGCGTTTGCACCTGGATGACGGCGAGCACGATGCCGGCTGCCGCAAGCACGGCCACGACGAACAGGATCGCTCGCGAAAACCGGCGCAGCAACTGCCCGGCTTTGTCCGGCTGCCGTTTCAAGGCAAGACCGAGCGGCGCCAGCGCCCCGGCCCAGACCGCGACACCAGTGGCGTGCAGAAATACCATCGGCCGGGTCAGCCATTGCGGCTCGGCGGCACTGGCATGCCCGCTGGCAGCAAGTGCTGCGCCAACGCCAACCAATCCGGCCAAGGCCAGCGGCTTCGCGTCGGCGGGCGGCACGACCAGCGACAACAGGCCAAGGCCGAACGCCATCAGCGCGATCAGCACCGTCCAGCCGAAGCTGGTGCCGAGCGCGGTCTGCCAGATGACCGGCTGCGCCAGCCGGGCGAGCGGCGCACCGAGTGCATCCAGCCCCTGGAAACCGAGCGACAAGAGTGCGGCGGCCAGCCCGCACAGGATGGCCGCGACGATCATGTTCCGGCCGGATCGGCCGCCTTGCGCCAGCCAGGCCTGCGCAAAGGCACCGCCGACCCCGAAAAACAGGCCGATGTATAGAAAAACCTTGCCGATCCAGATCGCCGTTCGAAGCCCCCGGTCAACGGCATCCGAGGCGGCCGGCGCAGCACTCGGTGCACCGACCGAGAACAGCACCGAGCCGCCGACCGGATGCCCGTCGGCGGAGATTACCCGCCAGCTCAGCACATGCGTGCCCGATTTCAGCGCCTGCGGATTGTCGATCTCGACGGTCTGGCCGCTGAGCCGGAAAGAGGTCAGCGGGACCGCCGTGCCGTCGGGCCGCACCAGCGTCAGCACCAGCGGCGAAACCGGCTCGCTGAAAGTCAGCGACAGCTGCGACGGGCTCTGCGCCAGCACCGCACCGTCAGCCGGCTCGGCCTTGATCAGCGCCGCGTGGGCGAAGGCTGCGTTTGGCGCGGCAATGGTGGCAAGCAGCACAATCGCAGCCAGCAGGCCGATGGCAAGCCGGCCGGTTGTGCAGGCCGTTCGCAGGATGGATGCCGCGCTCATGTCACCGCCACAAAGACAGCGGCGCGCTCTTTCGGATAGGGCGCGCCGCGTAAGGATCACGTCTTCGGCAGCAGCTTGAGGCCGGGCGCCGGAAATTCCAGCGCGTCCTCAGCCTGCCCGGCCGCCGGAATTTCGATCCAGCGATCGGCAATCCCGTCACATTCCTGCACCACCGGGAAATGCAGCGTCTGGCCTGCCGGCAGGTCGGACGCCAGCGTCGCGCGAAAGACGAATTCGTCGTAGAACTCGTCCGGCAGGCTGCCGGCGCTCCAGTCGATCTCCTTGACGCCGCTGGTCACTGCCTGGCCGTAGAGCTGGTAGGACTTCTCGTATTTGCCGTTCTTGACCTGCAGAGTCCAACCCGGCTTCGGCATCGGTTTGACCGAGAGCACCCCTTCCGGGATCTGCACGCGCAGCGCGGTCGTCGCCTTGCCCTCGCAGCCATGCGGCACCCGAAGAACCGCCTTGTAGGTCGAGCCCACCGCCGCCTCCGGCGTTTCGAGCGTGATGTGGGCAAAGGCCGCGCTGGTCCCGAGGACAAGAAGCACGCAGCCGGGCAAAAGAGATTTCTTCATGATGGTACCTCTCGAAGCGGCCAAGTCAGTGGTCGTCCTGGGGCGCCGCGCTGCCGATGCCTTGCACGGCGAATTCAATCTGCAGGGGCCCGGCTTTCTCGAAGGTCAGCGTGGCGGAGAACATTTCGCCCTCCTTGGGCTGCCGCTTCAAATCCATGAACATCAAATGATAGCCGTTGGGCGCCAATGCGACCTTGCCGCCAGCCGGGATTTCGAGGCCGCCGGTGACCTGCCGCATCGTCATCACGCCATTGCTGACGCCCATCTCGTGCAGTTCGGCCTTGGCCGAAATGTCGGAGGTGATCGACAGCAGGCGATCCGGCGCACTGCCGGTGTTGGTGATGGTGAAGTAGCCGCCGGCCACCTTGGCGCCGGCTGGCGTGGCGCGCGACCAGGGGTGCCCGATCTCGAGATCGCCAAGCTTGAATTCGTGTGCCAACACCGCCTGGGCGCTGGCGAACAGGAGGGCAAGAACGCAAAGGGCGATGCCGAGACGCTGCTCGAAACTACCCAGTGCGAAGCGCCTGCGGCTGGATGCGGCAGCGCGAAAAGAGTGAGACATGATTGCTCCGTGGATTTTAAGGGACCGCGCCGACGGCCGGTCGCGAACGATGTCGATAAACGCGCCGGCAAAGCGTTGCGCGGCGCGAACCAGAACGGATCAGGCCGTCGCCGGTGGTGCACGCGGATTGGACGGAGTGCGGGCGCGGGCGAAATCGCGATGCCGGAAGGCCGGCAGGAAAAAGGCGATGGTTTCGATGGAAAGGCTGCGAGCCAGGCTCCCGGCTGCATCCAGCGGCGCGTAGACCGCCGAAACGAGATTGCAGCCAAGCATGCAGCAAGCCGGCATGTGCTGCTGATGCGGATCGCCGGCGGGGAGTTGCGCCGCACCGTCATGGGTGCAGATCGTGTTGCCGAAAGCATCGAATTGCGAGGCGTTCGGCGCGACGCCGGAAGCAAACGCGCCGAATATCGACTGGAGCATGAAAAGCCACGCCGCGGCGAACGCGACCGGCATGCTCCATCGTCTCCGGCGTATGGTCAAGAACCAGCCTCTTCACGCAGCAACGTCAGCTCTCTAGCACGGAGCCGGCGGCCGGAAAATCGCCAAAACGTTGCTGCGGCAACGCAACACAATCACCCGCGTTGCGGCTGCCTGCCCTCGGGAATCGACGTCAGCAGCGTGTGGCGGGCCGATTTCAGGTGCTTGCGGCAGGCGGCGTCGACCTTGGCAAGATCGCGCGATTTGAGCGCGGCGATATAGGCGAGATGCTCCTGGACCGCGACTTCGTTGCGCTCGCGCTCCTGCGCCTTGTTCCACTGGTAGTGGTAGTGGAAGATCATGGCGATGACGTCGTAGAAATCGACGATGAAGCGGTTGTGCGACGCCCGATGGATCAGCCGGTGAAAGCGCTCGTCAAGCTCGGAGAATTCGTTGAAGCGCACGGCGATCTCGCGCTCCAGCCGGTGATGCTCGCCTTCCAGGCGGTCGAGGTCGGCCCACACCGGGCTGTCCTCGGGCAGAGCGGCAAAGGCTGCGGCCGAGCGCAGTTCGAACATCTCGCGGATTTCGGTCAGCTCCAGCGCGAAGGCGCGGGTAAAGCCTTTCAGCACCCAGTGGCTGTTGCGGCGCTTCTCGATCAGCCCAAAGCGCGAGAAGCGGATCAGGAATTCGCGCACGCTGGTGGTGCCGACGCCGATCTCGCGCGCCAGTTCGAGCTCGTTGATCTGCATGCCGGCTTCGGCACCGCTGGCAAGCAGCCGCCGCATGAAGGAGCGCTCGATGATCTCGGCCAGCGTGTCGGTTTCTTCCTCGGGGAAGAAATCGTCCGGTCGCGGTTCGCGCAGGACCGTCTTGCTGCGCTTGTTCCAGTCGATCAGCCCGGTTTCTTCCATGCGCGCAAGGATAGTGCGGACCGTCGTGCGGCTGACGCCGAGCAGCGTACCCAGCTCCGGCTCCGAAGGCAGGCTCCTGGTTTCGTCGAGCAGCCTCAGACCGCGATTATAAGCGTCCTTGTAAACGTTGTTGCTCTTCGACATCCCCTGCCCCGTGGCGCATTGGCGATTGCGGCCGGTTTGAAGCGTTTCGCGCGCATGAAATCGGAATCGCTTCGCAAAACACCGTGCGCAACGCTAGTCTTGGTTGTAGAGCCTACTGCACGCATCCAAAAGACGCGTCGCGCTCTGGCGAAAAAACAATTGACGCAAAAATGTTTTTTCACGATAAAAGACATTATATGTTAAGAGCCGCGTGTCAATCCGCTCGCGCACCCAGGAACACACCCAGGAAGCTCCCGTGAACGCCGCAAACAGCATTCTTCTGTCTCCCGCCGACAATGTCGCGGTCGCCAATGGCCGCATCGAGATCGGCACCGTGCTGCCGGGCGGCGCCGTCGCCGTCGCGCTGATCGAGCCGGGCCACAAAGTGGCGATCAAGCCGATTGCGGCTAGCGAAGCCGTGGTCAAATACGCCCAGGCGATCGGCCGCGCCACGCAGGACATCGCGCCCGGCGAGCATGTCCATTCGCACAATCTGGTCTTCGAAAGCGGGCGTTTGCCCGTGGTGCCGCCGAGCGAGGCGGTGCATGCGACCGAGGCCGACCGCGCCCGCACCTTCATGGGCTACCGACGCGCCGACGGCCGCGCCGGCACGCGCAACTTCGTCGGTATTCTGGCCAGCGTCAATTGCTCGGCCACCGTCTGCCACGCCATCGCTGACGCGGCGAACCGCACGCTTCTGCCGCAATATCCCGGCATTGACGGCTTCGTCCCGATCGTCCACGGCCAGGGCTGCGGCATGAGCGCCACCGGCGACGGCATGATGGTACTGCATCGCACGCTGGCCGGCTATGCCCGTCATCCGAATTTCGGCGGCGTGCTGATGGTCGGGCTCGGCTGCGAGGTCAACCAGCTCACCCTCTATGGCCAGAAGGGCGTTGCCGCGGGAAAACGTCATTTCAACATCCAGGAAGCCGGCGGCTCGCGCAAATCGGTTGAGAAGGCGCTGGTCGTGCTGGCCGAGATTGCCGAAGAGGTCGGCAAGCTTCAGCGTGAGCCGATCCCGGTCAGCGAGATCGTCGTCGGCCTGCAATGCGGCGGCTCCGACGGCATGTCCGGCATCACCGCCAATCCGGCGCTGGGTGCCGCGGTTGACATCCTGGCCGGCGTCGGCGGCATCGGCATCCTCTCCGAAACGACGGAGATCTACGGCGCCGAGCACCTGCTCGCCTATCGCGCCGCAACCCCCGAGATCGCCGCCAAGCTCGACGGTTATGTGAAATGGTGGGAAGACCACGTCGCCAAGCATGGCGCATCCATCGACAATAATCCCTCACCGGGCAACAAGCGCGGCGGCCTGACCACCATCCTGGAAAAGTCGCTCGGCGCGGTCGCCAAGGGCGGCCAGACGCCGCTCAACGGCGTCTTCGGCTATGCCGAAAAGGTCACCGGGCACGGGCTGGTGTTCATGGACACGCCCGGCTACGACCCGGTCTCGGCCACCGGCCAGGTGGCGGGCGGCGCCAACGTCATCGTCTTCACTACCGGCCGCGGCTCCTGC
The DNA here is from genome assembly GCF_040321435.1 of Mesorhizobium sp. M0410. Taxonomy (NCBI): domain Bacteria; kingdom Pseudomonadati; phylum Pseudomonadota; class Alphaproteobacteria; order Hyphomicrobiales; family Phyllobacteriaceae; genus Mesorhizobium; species Mesorhizobium sp. M0410. The sequence goes on along the minus strand of NZ_JAMYRN010000003.1, from coordinate 48,092 downwards.
TTCGGCTGCCGGCCGACGCCGTCGATCAAGGTCGCCAGCAACTCGACCATGTACCACGCCATGGAAGAGGACATGGACGTGAATTGCGGCGTCATCGCCTCGGGCGAAAAGACCATTGCCGGCATGGGCCGCGAGATCTTCGAGCTGATCGTCGAGACAGCTTCGGGCCGCAAGACCAAGAGCGAGGAATTCGGCTACGGCGACAACGAGTTCGTGCCGTGGCATCTCGGCGCGACGCTCTAAGCCTTGCCGTCCGGGAAGTCGCGCGCACCTGACGTGAGCGCCAGGTGTCACAGTTCGTACACCGCCAAAACGAATGTACATTCCATATTGACTGGTTGATGGAACTAATATTCCATGCGGGATATTGAAGCAGATTGGCAGCGGAGTTCCGACAGAAAAAATCTTCCATCCAGCCATTCGAAGCGGCCATCAAACAGCGCTTGCGCCGACCGAGATGATACACTATCAAAATACAGTAAATGTTTTTTATTGATAAAGTTCCGTTTTGGGCCGCGCCATCCGAATGGAGCTTCCGTAACATTCACCGGGCGACTTAGGGAGGACTCCTAATGAAATTCGTGACCAGCATTCTCAACCGCCGCGCCTTCGTGGCACTCGCAGCCGCGTCGATGCTTGCCGGCGTGATGCATTCGGCTCCGGCATCCGCGGCCGACGTAACCATTCCGATCATCGTCAAGGACACCACGTCCTTCTACTGGCAGATCGTTCTGGCCGGCGCCCGCAAGGCCGGCAAGGACCTCGGCGTCAACGTGCCGGAGCTCGGCGCCCAGGCCGAGACAGACGTCAACGGCCAGATCTCGATCCTTGAAAATGCCGTCGCCGGCAACCCGGCGGCCGTCGTCATCGCGCCGACCGAAGCCAAGGCGCTTGGCAAGCCGATCGATGAGGCCGCCACCAAGGTCAAGATCATCGGTATCGACTCCGGTGCCGACTCCAAGGCCTTCACCTCGTTCCTGACCACCGACAACATCCAGGGCGGCCGTGTCGCCGCTGACGGCCTTGCCGCAGCCATCGGCGAAGCCAATGGCGGCAAGGTCGAGGGTGACGTCGCCCTGATCACCGCGCTTCCGGGCGCCGGCTCGCTCGAACAGCGCGCCCAGGGTTTTAAGGAACAGCTCGCCGCCAAATATCCCGGCCTCAAGCTGGTCGCCGACAAATACGCCGACGGCCAGGCCACCACCGGCCTCAACATCGCCACCGACCTGATCACCGCCAACCCCAACCTCAAGGGCATCTTCGCCTCCAATCTAATCATGGCGCAGGGCGTCGGTCAGGCGATCGCCGAGAACAATCTTGCCGGCAAGGTCGCGCTGGTCGGTTTCGACAGCGACGAGAAGCTGATCAAGTTCCTCAATGACGGCGTCATTTCGGCTCTCGTCGTTCAGGATCCGTACCGGATGGGCTATGACGGCATCAAGACGGCGCTCGCCGCCTCGAAGGGCGAGAAGGTCGAGGCCAATGTGGACACCGGCGCCAACCTGGTCACCAAAGCCAACATGAAGGATCCGAAGATCGACGCGCTGCTCAACCCCAAGCTCGACTGAGCATCGCCACAAGTGAACTGTTTCCGGGGCCTTTGCCCCGGAAACATCCCACTCGCGCCAATCGTCAGACCATCTGGCGGGCCAATCTGGGAGGATTGTCATGATGTCGACGGCGCAGGAACTCCATCCGGCCCCAACGCTGGAACCGGGCAGGACCATCCTCGAACTCCGCGGCCTGGAAAAGCGCTATCCCGGCACCCACGCGCTGAAGCCGGTCGACCTCGCCTTCAAAGCCGGCGAGATCCACGCCATCGTCGGCGAGAACGGCGCCGGCAAATCCACCCTGATCAAGCTTCTGACCGGCGTCATGCCGCGCACCTCCGGCGACGTCATCTGGGAGGGCAAGCCTGCCGCATTGGCAACGCCGCATGAGGCGATGGCACTCGGCATCAATGCCGTGCATCAGGAAGTGGTCCTGTGCCGCCATCTCACCGTCGCCGCCAACATGTTCCTCGGCGAGGAGGATGCACGTTTCGGCATCCTGCAGCAGCGGGCGATGGTCAGGCAGGCGCAGAAGATCATCGACGACCTAGGCTTCGACCTGCCCGCGCATGTCATGCTGGGTGACCTGACCATCGGCCAGCAGCAGCTGATCGCCGCCGCCCGCGCCACCGTGCGCGGCACCAAATTCCTGATCTTCGACGAACCGACCGCCTACCTCACCCGCAAGGAGGCCGACCAGCTGTTCACGCTGATCCGCCGGCTGAAGGGCGAAGGCGTCACCATCATCTACATCAGCCATCGCATGGAAGAAGTGTTCGAGCTCGCCGACCGCGTCTCGGTGCTGCGCGACGGCACGCTGGTCGGCACCAGGAACATTGCCGAGACCAATGACGCCGAGCTGGTCAAGATGATGATCAACCGCTCGATCGAGCAGGTCTACCACAAGGAGCATTTCACCTTCGGCGCGACCATCGTCGAAGCCAGGAACCTGTCGGGCAAGGGCTTCGAAAATGTCTCGATGTCCGTCCGTGCCGGTGAGATCGTCGGCCTCTATGGCCTGATCGGCGCCGGACGCAGCGAGTTCGTCACCACGCTCTATGGCCGCCACCGCAAATCGGCCGGCCAGATCCTCTGGGAGGGCAAGGAGGTCAAGGTCAATAGCGAACATGACGCGATCAGGCTCGGCATCGCGCTTGCCCCCGAAAGCCGCCGCGACCAGGGCCTCTGCCTCAACCTGCCGGTCGGGCTCAACCTCAATCTGCCGATCTACAAGCGCATCTCGAGCAATCTGCTGATCTCGCGCGCGCAGGAAAAGGCGCAAGCCGATCGCCAGATCGCTGACCTGCGCATCAAGACGCCAACACGCAGCGCGCTGGCCTCCAGCCTGTCCGGCGGCAACCAGCAGAAGATCGTCATCGGCAAATGGCTCGCCCACGGCGCCAAGCTGTTCATCTTCGACGAGCCTACCGTTGGCGTCGATGTCGGCACCAAGGCCGAGATCTACCGCCTGTTCGGCGCGCTGCTATCCAAAGGAGCCGGCATCATCCTGATCTCGTCCTACCTGCCCGAGGTCTATGAACTCGCCGACACGCTGCATGTGTTCCGGCGCGGCAAGCTGGTGGCTACGCACGGGTTTCGGACCGCTGATCACGAGGAGATCCTCACCCAGGCGCTGGCCGAGAAACAAGAAAGACCGGGAGGACGGATATGAGCACCGAGGCGATCGCTGCCGAAAGGCCGAAACGCAACTATAACGCCCTGTTCGGGCTGACACTGCTGGCGCTGCTGGTTCTTTTGTGGGTCATCCTGTCGGTGGCGACGCCGAGCTTCGCCTCGGGCAACAACATCTCGAACCTGTTGCGGCAAGGGTCGATGATCGCCATCCTGGCGGTCGGCCAGACCTTCGTCATCATCACCGGCGGCATCGACCTTTCCGTCGGCGCCGTGGTCGGCTTCGCTACCGTCATCGTCGCGATGCTGATCAACGCCGGAACACCGGTTTTCCCGGCCATCCTGATTACCTTGCTGGTCGGCGTCGCCATCGGGATGTTCCACGGCTTCGGCATCGTCAAGATGGGCCTGCCGCCCTTCATCATCACCCTGGCGACGCTGACCTCGCTGCGCGGCATCGGTCTGTTGATGACCAACGGCAACTCGATCTCGATCAACAACGATGCCTTCCAGACGTTCTCGCGCAGTTCCTTCGTCGGCGTCCCCAATCTGTTCTGGATGGTGATCCTGGTCGGCATCCCGGCCTACATCTTCCTGCACCACAGCCGCTGGGGCCGCTATCTGTTCTCGGTCGGCTCCAACGCCGAGGCGTCGCGCCTGTCAGGCGTCAACGTCCAGCGCACCATCTATATGGCCTACACGCTGTCGGGGCTGTGTGCGGCATTCGTCGGCGTGCTGCTCGCCTCGCGCATCGGCATCGGCAATCCGACACAGGCCGAGGGCTGGGAATTGCAGGCGATCGCCTCCTCGGTGATCGGCGGCACCTCGCTGTTCGGCGCTGTCGGCTCAGTGCACGGGCCGCTGCTCGGCGCCTTCATCCTTGCCACCATCAACAACGGCGCCAATCTGCTCAACGTCAACGCCTTCTGGCAGCGCATCATCACCGGCGTGCTGATCATCGTCATCGTCTACTTCGACGGGCTACGCCGCCGCGGCAAATAGACCGCCTCCCCACAACCGCCGGCCTCGCGACAGCAGAGCCGGCGGTGCCATGAACCGACTGGATTGAAGCATGAAAGCCGTCGTCTGCCGCTCGCCCGGCGAACTTGTCCTCGAAGATCGTCCGGCGCCTGGCGCGCCGCCAGCCGGCTGGGCGCTGGTCGCCGTCAGCCATGTCGGCATCTGCGGCACCGACTATCACATCTTCGAAGGCAAGCACCCGTTCCTCGCCTATCCCCGCATCATGGGCCACGAAGTTTCCGGCACCGTGATCGAGGTTGGTGAGGGCGTCGATCTGGCAATCGGCGAACCGGTGGTCGTCAATCCCTATCTCGCCTGCGGCAAATGCATCGCCTGCCGGCAAGGCAAGCCGAATTGCTGCGTTAAGATCGAGGTGCTCGGCGTCCACCGCGACGGCGCCATGTGCGAGCAAATCCTGGTGCCGGCGCAAAATCTTTATCCGGCAAACGGCTTGTCGCTGGCCGATGCTGCTGCCGTCGAATTCCTGGCGATCGGCGCGCATGCCGTGCGGCGCTCGCTGGCTGATCCAGGTGCGCGCACGCTGGTCATTGGCGCCGGCCCCATCGGGCTCGGCACGGCGCTGTTCGCCCGCATCGCCGGGCTCGACGTGACGCTGCTCGACATGAGTGCGGAGAGGCTGGGTTTCGCCGAAAGCGAACTCGGCTTCGCGACCCTCGACGGCTCGCAGGGCGCTGCTGCGGACCTGGTGCGGCAAGCAACCGACGGCGACGGTTTTGACATGGTTTTCGATGCCACCGGCAACACCCAGTCGGTGCAGTCGGCCTTCGCCCATGTCGCGCATGGCGGGGCGCTGGTCCTGGTCAGCGTCGTCAAGGACGACATCGCCTTTTCCGATCCCGAATTCCACAAGCGCGAGATGATGCTGATCGGCAGCCGCAACGCGCTGCGTGCCGATTTCGACCATGTCGCCGCCTCGATCCGCAACGGCGCGGTGCCGTTGGCAAAGCTCGTCACGCACCGCACGACGCTTGGCGAAACGCCGCACGATCTTGCCCGCTGGGCGCATGAGAAGTCCGGCCTGATCAAGGCCGTTATCCAGGTCGCATGATGCTGGCGCACCTCAAAGCGCCGACAGTTTGAGCTCGATCCGCTCGGCCGGGAAGCGCGACTCCGAAAACTGGATCGGCTGACCGTCGGGCGTGACGTTGACGGCGACCGTCACCAGCACGATGGCGCCGGGCTGCAGGTCGAGGTCCGCAAGGTCGGCCGCATCGGCATGGCGCGCCGACAACACCGTCGATTGCCGCAGATAGTCGTCAATGCCAAAACGTGCCAGCGATGCGGTGATCGAACCGGTTTCCGCCATGGCAGCATCGATGCCGGCAAAGCGCCTGGCATCGAACCAGCCGGCAGCGCGGGACACTGGCATTCCATCGGCTTCGCCGCGCGTTTCCAGACGTATCACGTCGGCCCCCTTTGCAAGGCCTAAGCTCTCTGCCACACGACGGTTGGCAGGCTCGACCGATGACGCAAGCAAGGTGATATGCCGGTCGGACGCCTGTCCTTGCAATCCCTCCGAAAAGCGGGTGCGGGCGCCGATCGGATATGACAGCCGCCTGCGCGACAGCACGAAGGTGCCCCGCCCCTGCTCTGCCCTGAGCACACCCTCCTGCACCAGCGCTGCAATGGCGCTGCGGACGGTGTGGCGGTTGACGCCATAGCGCTCGGCAAGTGCCACCTCCGGCGGCAACGCCGCATTTTCGGGAAAATCGCCGACGGAAATCGAATGCAGTATCTGATCGGCGATCTGCCGCCACAGCGCGACACCGCTGCGCCGCTCGATGCTGTTGGCTTGTCCGATCATTTTCTGCCCCAACCTTTGCGCCCCCTCTTCTCGCCCTTGTCATGCACCCGTCATAGACACGCATTAGATAATAGGTATAATTTGTATAATTGTCTATATCAATAGACAAATTTCGATGCAAGGGAATGTTAACCATGCGAGGACAGGAAGCCCGCGATCAGGCTGGGCGCAAGGCCGTTATGGCAACGCTGGCGCAATCGACCGGCGACGATATCGTCCGTCTGTGGAACGAAGCCGGCCTGCCTTCGGAGGCGGAACTCCTGCGCGGCCCCGAAACCGGCCTGGTCACCGTGCGTGGCCGCATCGGTGGCGGCGGCGCGCCGTTCAACGTTGGCGAGACGACGGTCACCCGCGCCACCGTCCGGCTCGCCTCCGGACAGGTCGGCCACTGCTATGCGCTCGGCCGCGACAAGCAGAAGGCAAGGCTGGCGGCAATCGCCGATGCGCTGTGGCAGGACCCGGCTCACCGCAACGAGGTCGAGACCAGGCTCGTCGCGCCCTTGCAGGCGGCACTGGCCGAGGCCCGTGACCAGCGCCGCGCCGAGACGGCGGCGACCAAGGTCGATTTCTTCACCATGGTACGCGGAGAAGACTGATGGACATCGTAACCCAAGCGATCGAAGGCGGCTTTGCCGATCCGGTGTTCGACGCCCAGACGGTCTTCCGGGCAGTGATGGACGCGATGGCCCGGCCGGGCACACTGCAGCCCCTGCCGGTCTTTACCCGTCCACCGACGCCGCTGTCAGCCACCGCGGGCGCCATTGCGCTGGCGCTGTGCGATAACGACACGCCGCTCTGGCTCGACCCCGCCTTGCAGGCTTCAGCGACGGTGAAATCCTGGCTTGGCTTCCATACCGGCGCGCCGCTGGCCAACACCCCGGCCGACGCGCATTTCGCGCTGATCGCCACGCCGGCCGAGATGATGGCGCTCGACGGGTTTTCGCAAGGCACCCAGGATTATCCCGATCGCTCCACGACGCTGATCCTCGAGATCAGCGATCTTGTCTCCGGCGCTCCGCTGCTGCTCGAAGGCCCGGGCATCGAGAAGACGGCGACGATTGCGCCGGCGCAAATGCCGCGCCATTTTGTCGAGCAATGGAAGCAGAACAACCAGCGCTTTCCGCGTGGCGTCGACATCATCCTCGCCACGTCCGAAGCAATTGCCTGCCTGCCGCGCACGACGCGCATCAAGACGATGGAGGCATAGGATGTATGTCGCGGTAAAGGGTGGCGAAGCGGCCATTCGCAACGCCCACAAACTGCTCGCCGACCGCCGGCGCGGCGATCGTTCGGTGCCCGCACTTCGCCTCGACCAGATCGTCGAGCAACTGGCGCTCGGCGTCGACCGGGTGATGAGTGAAGGTTCGCTCTACGACAGGGAATTGGCGGCACTCGCCATCGTCCAGGCGCGCGGCGACATGATCGAGGCGATCTTCCTCATTCGCGCCTATCGCACCACGCTGCCGCGTTTCGGCTACACCAAGGCGGTCGACACCGGCACGATGCTGGTCGAGCGGCGGGTGTCGGCGACCTACAAGGACCTGCCCGGCGGCCAGTTGCTCGGCCCGACTTTCGACTACACCCACCGGCTGCTCGATCCCGAGCTTGCCGCAGGCGGCGAAGTCGCCGAGCCGGAGCAGCGTGCAGGCGAGCCGGAAGCCATGCCGCGCGTGTCGGCCATCCTCGCCCGCGAGGGCCTGATCGAATCCGACGGCGACATGCCTGAAGACCATGTCCCCGGCGACATCACCCGCGAGCCGCTCGAATTCCCGATGGCGCGCGACATCCGCCTGCAGGCGTTGTCGCGCGGCGATGAGGGGTTTTTATTGGCGCTCGGCTATTCCACCCAGCGCGGCTATGCGCGCAACCATCCCTTCGTCGGCGAGGTCCGTATCGGTGAGGTCGAGCTGGAGCTCGACGTGCCGGAACTGCCTTTCGCAGTGCCGCTCGGCAGTATCCGCGTCACCGAGTGCCAGATGGTCAACCAGTTCAAGGGCTCGGCCAAGGCGCCGCCGCAATTCACCCGCGGCTACGGCCTCGTCTTCGGCCAGAGCGAGCGCAAGGCGATGGCCATGGCGCTATGCGACCGCGCGCTGCGGGCGGCGGAGTTGGGTGAGGATGTCGTCGCCGCCGCCCAGGACGAGGAGTTCGTCATCTCGCATTCCGACAATGTCCAGGCGACCGGCTTCGTCGAGCATCTGAAGCTGCCGCACTATGTCGATTTCCAGGCCGAGCTCGACCTCGTGCGCCGCATGCGCGCCGAGCACGACGCCCGCGAGAACGCCGGCAAGGCCGAAGAGAAGAGAGAGGCCGCGGAATGACCGCACAACCAACCGACATCGCCACCTACAACTTCGCCTATCTCGACGAGCAGACCAAGCGGATGATCCGCCGGGCGATCCTCAAGGGCATCGCCATCCCTGGCTATCAGGTGCCGTTCGCCTCGCGCGAAATGCCGATGCCCTATGGCTGGGGCACCGGCGGTGTGCAGGTCACCGCTTCGATCATTGGCCCCCTCGATGTGCTCAAGGTCATCGACCAGGGCGCCGACGACACCACCAATGCCGTCTCGATCTGCGCCTTCTTCAAGAAGGTCGCCAATGTCGCTGTCACCACTGAGACGGCGAAGGCGACCATCATCCAGACTCGCCACCGCATCCCCGAGCATCCGCTGAGTGCGGGTCAGGTGCTGGTCTATCAGGTGCCGATCCCCGAGCCGCTGCGCTTCCTCGAGCCACGCGAGACCGAGACGCGCAAAATGCATGCGCTGGAGGAATATGGCCTGATGCATGTAAAACTCTACGAGGACATCGCCAAACATGGCCGCATCGCCACCACCTATGCCTATCCGGTCAAGGTCGAGGGCCGCTATGTGATGGACCCGTCGCCGACGCCGAAATTCGACAACCCGAAAATGCACCGTTCGCCGGCTTTGCAATTGTTCGGCGCCGGCCGCGAAAAGCGCATTTATGCACTGCCGCCCTTCACCGACGTGGTCAGCCTCGACTTCGAGGACCATCCGTTCGAGGTGCAGACCTTCGACCAGCCCTGCGCACTGTGCGCGGCCGAGAACGTCTATCTTGACGAAGTTATCCTCGACGACCATGGCGGCCACATGTTCGTTTGTTCCGACACCGACCATTGCGAGAAGCGGCGCGAGCAAGGCCATCGCGGCCACCTTGCGCCTGAAACCCCTCTTGCCCTGGAAAAAACGGAGCCGGCGCAATGACCGACGAACCGCTGCTGCGCGTCTCTGCGCTGTCCAAATTCTACGGCTCGCGCGTCGGCTGCGAGAACGTCACCTTCGATCTGTGGCCGGGCGAAGTGCTGGCTGTCGTCGGCGAATCCGGTTCCGGCAAGACGACTTTGCTCAACTGCCTGTCGACAAGGCTACTGCCCAGCTCCGGCACCGCCAGCTACCGCATGCGCGATGGCCAATTCCGCGAGCTCTACCGCATGAGCGAGGCCGAGCGCCGCTTTTTGATGCGCACCGACTGGGGCTTTGTCCACCAGAACCCCGCCGATGGTCTGCGCATGACAGTGTCGGCCGGCGCCAATGTCGGCGAGCGGCTGATGGCGGTCGGCGACCGCCACTACGGAAAAATCCGAGCCACGGCGGTCGACTGGCTGTCGCGCGTCGAGATCGACGAGGACCGCATCGACGACGAGCCGCGCGCCTTTTCCGGCGGCATGCGCCAGCGCCTGCAGATCGCCCGCAACCTCGTCACCGGGCCGCGGCTGGTGTTCATGGACGAGCCGACCGGCGGCCTCGACGTCTCGGTGCAGGCGCGCCTGCTCGATCTGTTGCGCGGCCTGGTCACCGATCTGGGTCTGGCGGCCATCGTCGTCACGCACGACCTTGCGGTGGCACGTCTACTGTCGCAGCGCATGATGGTGATGAAGGACGGCCGCGTCGTCGAAAGCGGCCTCACCGACCGCGTCCTCGACGATCCGCGCGCCCCCTACACCCAGTTGCTTGTCTCCTCGATTCTGCAGGTATGACGATGATTGCTCCGGCGTACCCCCCTCTGGCCTTCCGGCCATCTCTCCCTCAAGAGGGGAGATCAGCAGCTTTTATGTCCCGCCCGTTCTGCGACACAGGAGAATGGCGAAACCGAATGCGACAGCCCATCTCCCCTCTTGAGGGGGAGATGGCCGGAAGGCCAGAGGGGGGTGTTGGCCCGCAGACGAATGACGATTGGAGAACCCTCTGATGGCAACCCCGCTCGTTGTCTCCGACGTCGCCAAAAGCTTCACCATGCATCTGCGCGACGGCATCAAACTGCCGGTGGTCGCCGGCGTCTCGTTCGCGATCAGGGCCGGCGAATGCTCGGTGCTCGGCGGCCCGTCCGGCGCCGGCAAGAGCTCGATCCTGAAAATGCTCTACGGCAATTATGCCGCCGATGAAGGCCAGATCATCGTCCAGCACGAGGGCGGGCTGATCGATCTCGCAACTGCCAGCCCGCGCACCGTGCTTGCCGTGCGCCGGCTTACCATCGGCTATGTCAGCCAGTTCCTGCGCACCGTGCCGCGTGTCTCGGCGCTCGATGTCGTCGCCGAGCCGCTGGTCGAGCGCGGCGAGGAGCGTGAGGTCGCGCGCGGCAAGGCACGTGCCTTGCTGGCGCAGCTGAACCTGCCGGAAAAACTCTGGGCGCTGCCGCCGGCGACGTTCTCCGGCGGCGAACAGCAGCGCGTCAACATCGCGCGCGGCTTCATCACCGAGCATCCGATCCTGCTGCTCGACGAGCCGACCGCTTCGCTCGACGCCAGAAACCGCGACGTGGTGATCTCCCTGATCGCCGCCAAGAAGGCGGCGGGCGTCGCTTTGCTCGGCATCTTCCACGACCACGACGTGCGCGAGGCGGTGGCCGACCGTATAATCGACGTGACCGCCTTCGCCGCCGGAAAAATCGCCGCATGACGAGGAAACTGTCGGAGGCGCCGCTGATCCACGAGACGGCGGAAGTAGAGAACTCAACGCTTGGCCGCTGGACCGAAGTCGCCGAGCGCTGCCGGATTTCGGAAAGTGCGTTGGGCGACTATTCCTACATGATGCAGGACTGCGGCGTCTGGTGCGCGACGATCGGCAAATTCGCCAACATCGCCGCCAATGTGCGCATCAACGCCACCAACCACCCGACCTGGCGGCCGACGCTGCACCATTTCACCTATCGCGCCTCGGACTATTGGGACGACGCCGAGCACGAGAGCGAATTCTTCGCCCAGCGCCGCGCCAAGCGCGTCACCATCGGCCACGACACCTGGCTCGGCCACGGCTCGACCATCCTGCCCGGCATCACCGTCGGCGATGGCGCCGCGGTCGGTGCGGGTGCCGTGGTGTCGAAGGACGTCGCGCCCTACACCATCGTCGGCGGCGTGCCGGCCAAGCCGATCCGCGAGCGCTTCGACCGCCGCACCGCGGAGCGCTACCAGGCGCTCGCCTGGTGGGATTGGGACCACGCCCGGCTGCGCGCCGCGCTCGACGATTTTCGGGAACTGTCGGCCAATCAGTTTTTGGAGAAGCATGGGGGTTGACGTCCCGAATAAGTCAGCCGCTCGGGCAAATGTCCAAAATAATAGAAAGAAATCCTAACGTGATAAGAATAGCACCACCAGTCTGATTAAACCTGATAAGTTCTATAATTTTTTTGTCATAACCAATATCTACAAGCGATTTGGTTTTTTCCTCAATCTTATTTGCAAAATTTATCGTAACTAGCGCAATTAAAAAAATGAGAATCATTAGAATAATGGCCGCGTCGCGCCCATTTGCATAATTGTACAAGTATCCCGATATTGGATGGTTCAAGCTACCAACCCGATATACGGACATCAAAACCAGGGCCACTGTGAAACTTATCGCAGCGACTACCCCTGCAGCATACAGCCGCAACCACTGGCGCCAACGTAGCAATTAGGCAGCCTCTCTTTGATACGAGTTTGAATCTTTATTTCAATCTTGATGATGTGCAAACCCCGGCAGCATCGCTTGGCGAATCCTGCCTTTGATATTCTACTTCTTGGCACGGTTTTCATGTCCCTGACACATCGTCGGGGCAGAACGCGGCCTTTCCTCTGGAGATCGCAATGCCTGTTTCAGTCAAACCTTCGCTCGCCGGATACTTTGCCGGCTCGAACCCGACCCCTCCGCTGCATCTCGGCAGGCGCTACGACACCTCTGGCAATTTCCTGACCGAGCCCGGCAACACGGTCGTCTGCCATCTCGTCGACGGCTCGCCGTCCGAGGCAGTGGTGGTCGAAGTGCGTGAGCGGATGCGCGCCATGCCCGATACCGACCGGCTGGCCTCTCCAGCCTGCACATGACGCTGTTCCAGGACATCATCGAATATCGGCGCCGGCTCCCTATTGGCCTGAGGATGCGCCCCTCGACACCAGCATCGACGACATGACCCGCCTCTATCAGGAACGCCTGAACGGCTTCGAAGGCCGCGGCGCCTTCAAGATCAGGGTTGTCGATGTCGTGCCGACGGGCTTGACCGTTGCCGGCGCAACCGATGAGGACGTGCGTATCCTGCGCGCATGACGCGATGCCTTTTCGGCGCCCTTCGGATATCGGCATCCCGACCACGACAGCTACACGTTCCACATAACCTTCGCCTATCAGATCCGCCGTCTCGACGATGAAAGGATAACGCAATGGCAACAACTATTCGATGATTGCCTCTCGCTGCCGTCCGTCAGGCTCCAGTGATCGAGCTGCTGCCTCCGGCATTTTGCAGCTTCAAGGACATGAAGCATTTCGAGGAGCTTCTTGTCCTGGGCTGATCCAAAGGCGCGCGGATGAATTCCCCGGGCGAGGCGTACCTGTGGGCAGTAACAAAACTGACATCGTTCCGACACCGCAGGTTCATGCGGCTGCGCTAGCGAGGGTTAACAGACCTTCAATTGCGATTGGACTGGAGCCTGCACCATGTCAGCTACGCTCGAAATCCGCGGCGTCACCCGCCGGTTCGGCAAGAACACCGCCGTCAGCAATGTCGACATCGCGATCCCGCACGGTCAGATGGTCGGCATCATCGGCCGTTCGGGCGCCGGCAAATCGACGCTTCTGCGCATGATCAACCGCCTCATCGATCCCAGCCAGGGATCCATCCTGTTCGACGGCGTCGAGGTCTCCGGGTTGCGCGGCTCGCCGCTCCGGCGATGGCAGCGCGACTGCGCCATGATCTTCCAGCAGTTCAATCTGGTGCCGCGCCTGGACGTGCTGACCAATGTGCTGCTCGGCCGGCTCAACCACCGCTCGACGCTGTCCAACCTCTTCGGCATGTTCTCGCGCAGTGAATGCGCCGAGGCTGTTGCCGCCCTTGAGCGTCTCGACATCGCCCGCACCGTACTGCAGCCCGCCGGCACGCTTTCCGGCGGCCAGCAGCAGCGCGTTGCTATTGCGCGTGCCATGATGCAGCAGCCGAAGGTGCTGTTGGCGGACGAGCCGATCGCCTCGCTCGATCCGCTCAACGCCAAGGTGGTGATGGATTCGCTGCAGGACATCAATTTGCGCGAAGGCATCACCGTCATCACAAATCTGCATACGCTTGATACGGCCCGCAACTATTGCAACCGTATCATCGGCATGGCCGCCGGCAAGGTTGTCTTCGACGGCCCGCCCGAAGACCTCAACCGCGAGGCCGTGCGCATGGTCTACGGCGCCGACAGCAATGGCGGCGAAATCTCCGAGGCCATCACTTCGACCAGTGTCGCCGTCAAACAGAAAATCGCTGCATCCGCCGGACCGCTCGAGCCCGTGTTCCCTGGCTACTGAGAACGGCCTGATCGCCCGCCCGCGTCAAAGGCACTCGTCAAAAGTTCGAACGCTCCGGCGCGAAGCCGGAACCAACAGGAGAGAGATAATGTTCAGGAAGATGGTTTTTGGCGCGGTTTCATTGCTCGCCATCGCAACAAGTGCCGCTCACGCCCAGGATATCAAGGAATTCCGCATCGGCATCCTTGGTGGTGAAAATGAAGCGGACCGGCTGCGCAACTTTCAGTGCCTCGCCGATCACCTGAAGTCCGAATTCGGCTTCGAGAAGGTCTCGCTGTTCCCGGCCGCCGACTATGACGGGGTGATCCAGGGCCTGCTCGGCGGCACCCTCGATTTCGCCGAGCTTGGCGCGTCAGGCTATGCCAGCGTCTACCTCAAGGATCCGAACGCCGTGACCCCGATCCTCACCACCCAGCAGACCGACGGCGCGACCGGCTATTATTCGATCGGCCTGGCGCTGAAGTCGTCCGGCATCACCGACATCAAGTCGGCAAAGGGCAAGAAGCTCGGCTATGCCGACCCGGATTCGACCTCCGGTTATCTGATCCCGCTGACCCAGATCCCGAAGGACACCGGCGCCTCGAACGAAACCTTCTTCGCCTCGACCCAGTTCAATGGCGGCCACGAGAACAACCTCCTCGCCGTTCGCGACGGCAAGGTCGATGTTGCGGTTGACGACTCCTCGGGCATTGGCGACTTCAAGAACGGCTACACCTCCGGCACCTTCCACAAGGAAGTCGCCAAGGGCGCCGTCGACCCCAACGATTTCGTCGAAGTCTGGCGCTCCGGCCTGATCCCGAACGGCCCGCTGGTCGTGCGCACCGCGCTCGGTGGCGATATGAGCGCCAAGCTCGCCAACTTCTTCACCAGCCTGCCGGCCAAGGACAAGCCCTGCTTCGAGGCCATCGAAGGCGGCGATTTCACTGGCTACGTTCCTGTGAAGCCGGACTTCTACAGCGTCATCGTCGAAGCCCGCAAAGCCGCGATCGGCGGCTGAATGCGGTGGCAAAGGGCGGCCTTACCAGCGCCGCCCTTTTTGCATGCCCGATCATGACCATCTCAGCCACGATCCGTTCAGACGCGACCCGGCGGACAGCCGACTCCTGGCGACGGCAGACGTCCTTGCGCCGGTTCTACACGGCGCTCGGCATCGGTTTGCTGCTTATCGCCATGTGCACAGCCATGTGGTTTGCCGACGAGGCCAATGCCGGACATTTCTTCGATCGGCTGCCGCACATACTGGATTTCCTTAGCTGGCTTGTTCCCAAAGACTGGAACGACGTCTGGCGGGCGCTGTTCGACATCGCATCGCCGCACGACAAGGGCAGCCAGGAGTTCAACTTCCCGCTTGGCCGCGTTTATCTCTGGGGCGGTTTTTACCTACCCGAATATTTCGAGCTGATGCTCACCACGCTCAACGTGGCGCTGGTTTCCACTTTCATCGGCTTCGTCTTTGCGGTGCCGTTCTCGTTCATCGCCGCGCGCAATTTGACACCCAGTCCGGTGCTCAGGCTCGTCGTCAAGCGCTTCATGGAACTGCTTCGCGCCTTCCCCGAGATCGTCATTGCCGGCCTGTTCGCAGCCATCCTCTCGACTGGCCCGGTCGCGGCCATCATCGCCATCGGCCTGCATTCGATCGGCGCCCTCGGCAAGCTCTTCTACGAGATCAACGAAAACATCGACATGCGCGCCGACGAAGGCCTGCGCGCGGTCGGCGCCAACTGGTTCGAGCGCGTGCGCTTCGCCGGCCTGCCACAGGTGCTGCCCAATTTCATGTCTTACGCGCTGCTCAGGATCGAGATCAATGTCCGTATCTCGACCATCATCGGCGCGGTCGGCGGAGGCGGCATCGGCGAGGAGCTGAAGCTCTCCATCTCACGCGGCTTTGGCGCCAAGACGCTGGCACTGGTGCTGCTGTTGTTTACCACCATCTTCCTCGTCGACCAGTTCTCCGCCTGGCTTCGTCGCAAGCTCGTCGGCGAGCAGGCCTTCATGATGGGCGCCTGACCATGATCCCAAAAAGTGGATTCCGGTTTTTGGAAAAGATCATGGCAAATCAACAAGAAGACTGCCCATGGCCGCGATGACCGCCGATGAGATGCAGGCGATAGAGGAGCGCTTTCCCCAAGTGTTCCGACGGCCCTTGTACAAACGCTTCGGCCCGCTGGTGCTGTTCGCCGGCATCCTGCTCTACCTCGTCTATGCCTTGTGGTTCTTCAGCCTGCCGCAAGTGCTGAGGGAATCGCATTGGGAGCGACTGCCGCTCTTCCTGACGCAATGGATCAGCTACGATCTGCAGCCGGAATTCCGTCTCGATCAGCCTCAGATCACACCCAAATACCCGCGTTTTTCTGCACTTGGCGAAGACCCGCATCCCGACTGGGTCATCGCCAATGCCAACGGCTCCTACACCGTTCTGATCGAAGGCCGAGCCAAATCCGTCACCTTCGACAAGGCCGAGGCAACGCTTGTCGCCAATGGCCAAGCGGTGCCGGTGTCGTTGACCAGCGGCAAGCCGGTGATAACCGGCCCGGTGCCGGACTGGATCACCGCGCATGACGATGAAATCGTCGCCCGGATGGGCTTTGCCGGCGAGGTTCGCATAACCGTCGATCGCGTCAAGGTCCGCAAGCGCTTCCTCGGCTGGGCGAATTTCGTCTTCGACACACGCTCGCCCTTCTTCGGCAAGTCGCCCGGCGAGGTGGTCTCGCTGCTGATGTCCGGACCCCAGCTCAAGCCGGGCACATCGAACATTGCGCTGGCCGCGGACAATATCTGGAACAACGCCCAATGGCAGCATGGCGACGTCTGGACGAAGCTGTTCCAGACCATCGTCATGGCGTTTCTCGGCACCTTGCTCGGCGGCATCGTCGCCTTCCCGCTCGCCTTTTTCGCCGCCCGCAACATCACCCCGAGCGGCCTCCTCAGCCAGGTGCTCAAGCGGTTCTTCGATTTCATGCGATCGGTCGACATGCTGATCTGGGCGCTGTTCTTCACCCGCGCCTTCGGCCCGGGCCCGCTGGCCGGCAGCGCCGCGATTTTCTTCACCGAGATCGGCACGCTCGGCAAAGTCTATTCGGAAGGCCTCGAGAACATCGACGACAAGCCACGCGAGGGCATCCAGTCGACCGGCGCGAACGGCTTGCTGGTGCAGCGCTATGGCGTGCTGCCGGAGGTGATCCCGGTCTTCATCAGCCAGACACTCTATCAGTGGGAATCCAACACCAGGGGCGCGACGATCATCGGCGCCGTCGGTGCCGGCGGGATCGGCCTGAAGCTTTGGGAAGCGATGCGCACCAACTCCAACTGGGCCAATGTCTTCTACATGGTGCTCTTGGTCCTGCTCGTCGTTTTCATCTTCGACAACATTTCCAATTTGCTGCGCCGCCGGCTGAGCAGGACGATCCACGACTACAACCGGATCCAGGCCGAGCAGGGGTGACGGGTGCATCGGGCTGGCCGATCGTTATGCAACTTTCCTCCACCCGTCCTTAATATGCCTGTAGCCGTCGCGGTAGACAGCTTCCGGGCCTTCGGAAAAGTCGCGCCACACCTTGGTGGCCGCGGCCAAGTCCTTCAGCGAACGCCCGAACGCCTCGATCGTCAGCCAATCGTCGTAGCCGCTCTTGCGGATGGCGGAGAAAGTCTCCTTCCAGGGAATATGGCCACGGCCCGGCACCCCGCGATCGTTCTCCGAAATGTGGATATGGACGATGTTGTTGCGGTTGCGCGTATAGGCGCCAATCGGGTCGGCTTCTTCGATGTTGGCATGGAAGGTGTCGTACATCGCCTTGATGTGCGGCCGGTCGATCGCGTCGATATGCTCCGATAAATCGTCCATCGTGTTGAGCAGGTAGCATTCGAAGCGGTTGAGCGCCTCCAACCCGATGGTGACGCTCTTGTTGCCGGCATAGTCGCCAATGGCGCGTTGCGAAGCGATCGAACGTTTTTTCTCGGCCGCTGTCGGCCCGCTGCCGGAGAAGGCCCCGAGTGTCGAATGGAGCGGGCCGCTCAACGTGTTCGCGCCAAGCGCCTGAGCGCAGTCGATCGCCGATTTCATGTAGTCGATACCGGCTTTGCGCGTCGAGGCATCCGGCGAGATCAGGTTCATCGCCGGATCGCCCATCGCCGAGACGGCGGTGCGTTGCAGCCCGATACGGTCGAGCAGTTCGCCGAGTTTCCTGTAGTTGTCCGGCGTGCCGGAGAAGACCGGTATTTCGACGCCGTCGAAGCCGGTCGCCTTGATGTCCCTCAACAACGGCTCGTGTTTTTTCGAGACACTGGTCGTCCACAACAACATGCACATGCCGATTTTCATCGACGCCCCTCCCTTCATTCGCTCGATCGCCGGAGGGGTGATGAGATTCAGGTCAGGCCGAGCCGAAAATGGCGGGTTCCGAGAACCGGAGCGGAGCGTGCTTTTGGTACATGAGCACCGGAAGCGCAGGAAACTGCCATTTGCAGGCCGGTCTCACCTGACTATCACCACCACCCTTCAGAGCTTCGTCCACGCCCCATTCTTCTTCGACGACTTCACGCAGGCCTCGATGAAGGCCATGCCCTCGACGCCGTCCTGCACGGTCGGGAAGACGACATCCTTAGCCGGCTTCCCGCCCTTCCGGCGCGCTGCACGAATCGCCCGCGCGGCTTCCTGATAGATGTTGGCGAAACCTTCGAGATAGCCTTCCGGATGCCCTGGCGGAACGCGGCTGACGCGCCCGGCGACGGGGAGCGCGCCGGCGCCATTACGGGTAATCAACTGCTTCGGCTGGCCGAACGGCGTGTACCAGAGATAGTTCGGGTCGGCCTGCACCCATTCGAGGCCGCCCTTCGAGCCGTAGATGCGCAATTTCAACCCGTTCTCGTGGCCGGGCGCCACCTGGCTTGCCCAGATCATTCCCTTGGCCGGGTGCGACCCGCCGACCGGCTTGAAGCGCAGCAGCACATTGATGTTGTCGTCGAGCAGCCTCCCCGGCACGAAGGCATCGAGATCGGCCGACAACGAATCGAGCTCCAGCCCGGAGACGAAACGGGCAAGGTTGTAGGCATGCGTGCCGATATCGCCCAGTGCACCGCCGGCACCCGCCTGCTTCGGGTCAGAGCGCCACGCAGCCTGCTTCTGGCCGGTGGCGGCCAGGTCTTCGGTCAGCCAGTCCTGCGGATATTCCGACTGCACGATGCGGATATCGCCGAGCTGTCCCTTGGCCACCATCTCGCGTGCCTGCCGCACCATCGGATAGGCGGTGTAGTTATGCGTCAGCACGAACACCTTGCCAGTCTTTTCGACCAGCGCCGCCAGCCTCTTTGCCTCGGCTAGCGTCGTCGCTAGTGGCTTGTCGCAGATGACGTGGATGCCGGCCTCGAGAAAAGCTTTGGCGGCCGGCACGTGCACATTGTTCGGCGTGACGATGGCCACCACCTCGATGCCATCCGGCCGCTTGGCCTCCGCCTTGGCCATCTCGGCATAGGAGCCGTAGCTGCGTGCCGGATCGAGCCCAAGCTCGGCCGCCGAGGCCTTGGCGCGCTCCGGATTCGACGAGAGGGCGCCAGCAACCAGCACGAACTCGTTATCCATGCGTGCCGCGATGCGGTGCACCGCGCCGATAAAGGCGCCTTGTCCGCCGCCAACCATGCCGTAGCGGATCGGACCGCCTCCCGTTTCCGTCTTCGATGCGCCAACCACGATTTTCTCCCTCGTCATTGAAATACCCCTCCCCTTGAGGGGAAGGTGGCCCGCAGGGCCGGGTGGGGTCGGTTCATGCCGAGCCCTACGCCCAGCGACCCCACCCCGATCCGCTGCGCGGATCGACCCTCCCCTCGAGGGGGAGGGAATATCTGTGCTAGATCCCCATCATGCCGCGCAGCACCTTTTTATCGGTCGTGCCGCCGGCGAAGTCGTCGAATGCTTTTTCCGTCACCCTGATGATGTGGTGCTGGATGAAGGGAGCGCCTTCGGCCGCACCATCCTCCGGGTGCTTGAGGCAGCATTCCCATTCCAGCACCGCCCATGAATCGTAATTGTATTGGGTGAGCTTGGAGAAGATGCCGCGGAAATCCACCTGCCCGTCGCCGAGCGAGCGGAAACGCCCGGCACGGTTGGTCCAGCTCTGGTAACCGGAATAGACGCCTTGCCGCCCGGTTGGATTGAACTCGGCATCCTTGACGTGGAACGCCTTGATCCGCTCGTGGTAGATGTCGATAAATTCGAGATAATCGAGCTGCTGCAGCAGGAAGTGCGACGGGTCATAGTTGATGTTGCAGCGCTTGTGGCCGCCGACCGAATCGAGGAACATCTCGAATGTCGCGCCGTCGAACACGTCCTCGCCTGGATGAATTTCGTAGCCGACATCGACGCCGTTTTCGTCATAAACGTCGAGGATCGGCGTCCAGCGTTTGCCGAGTTCGGCAAATGCCTCCTCGATCAATCCCGCCGGCCGCTGCGGCCAGGGGTAGAGGTATGGGAAGGCCAACGCTCCGCAAAACGACACCGACGCCTTGAGCCCGAGATTCTTCGACGCCTTGGCGGCGAACTTCATCTGTTCGACCGCCCATTGTTGCCTGGCTTTTGGATTGTTGTGCACCGCAGCCGGCGCGAAGCCGTCGAACTGCGCGTCATAGGCCGGATGCACCGCCACCAGTTGCCCCTGCAGATGCGTCGACAGTTCGGTGATCTCGACGCCGGCATCGGCGCAGATGCCCTTCACCTCCTCGCAATAGGCCTTGGAGGAGGCTGCCTTCTCGAGATCGAACAATCGGGCGTCCCATGTCGGGATCTGCACGCCCTTGTAGCCCAGACCAGCCGCCCATTTGGTGATCGAGGCCAGCGAATTGAACGGCGCGGCGTCGCCCGCAAACTGCGCCAGGAACAGACCAGGCCCCTTCATCGTCGTCGGCATCGGCATCTCCCTATGTTTCACGACCAAGCATAGCGCCGATTGAAAACAGGGCCAGCGTCTTTGGTCTCTTTGCACAGCGCGCTCAGCGCCGCTATTCTGGTATTACCAAATGCCGAAATCTGGTCAAGCCATTTGACGCGCTGCCGCAGTCCTGCAACCATGCCGAGTTAAGCCACATGTTTAAGTATAATCAATAGCATAGACAGGAGCCAACGCTTGATGGCAGCACTTCTTGCCGTCCAGATGAAATTACTGTAGACCTCCCATCAAGCCCAATTGGTCGAACCAGTTTGCAAAAAAATGCTGGGACGCCTTGGGGAGGAATCATGCGGCGGCTTCGGCAGAGTGCGCCGCAGGCAAACTGGTACAGGCGATTCTGGGAAGGATAGACCATGCATCTTTCGACGCACAATTGGATGCGGGCGGAGCCGCTGGAAACGACGCTCAAGCGCATCAAGAAATTCGGCTATGAGTCGATCGAGATTTCCGGCGAACCCGAACAGTACAAGCCCAAGGAGACGCGCGCACTGTTGAACGAGTACGGCATTCGCTGCTGGGGAGCGGTGACGCTGATGCTGGGCGAGCGCAATCTCGCCGCCAAGGACCAGGGCCAACGCGAGCGGTCGGTGCAGTACGTCAAGGACGTGCTGACCATGGTCAGCGAGCTCGACGGCGAGATTATCACGCTGGTTCCCGCCACTGTCGGCAAGGTCGTGCCGGACGGCACCGAGGAAGAGGAATGGAAATGGGTGGTCGATGCCACCCGGGAATGCTTCACCCACGCCAAGAAAGTTGGCGTCAAGATCGCGGTTGAGCCGCTCAACCGCTTCGAGACTTATCTGTTCAACCGCGGCGCCCAGGCACTGGCGCTGGCCGATGCGGTCAGCCCCGAATGCGGCGTCTGCCTCGACGCCTACCACATCCACATGGAAGAATTTAACGTCTATGACGCCATCCGGCAGGTCGGCGAGCGCCTGTACGATTTCCATGTCGCCGACAACAACCGCTTCGCCGCGGGCCTTGGGCAGATCGACTGGCCGAAGATCGTCGGCACGCTGAAGGAGATCGGCTATGACGGCGCGCTGACCAATGAATTCGTCGCCCCCGTCGACCGCACGCCGGCTGCTCCCTATCCCGACATGGTCGAACGCAACCCCGTCGACATCTCGCCGGAGCAGCTGAAGTTCATTCAGGACCACGGCTCCAGCGTGCTCACGGAGAAATTCTACACCGACCAGATGCGCATCAACGCGGAAACGCTGCTGCCGCTGATCAAGTAGCCGAGCCGTTTGGAAAGAGCCCTTCCGCCTCACCGCGGCCGGGCCGAGGATGAACATGCGCATCAAAACGGTCCAAGCCTGGTGGGCCCGCATACCGATCGAAGTCGCGAAGCAGCACCGCAGCGACTTCGGTCAGGTGGCGACGTTCGACGCCGCTATCCTGCGCATCGAAACCGACGACGGGCTGGTCGGCTGGGGCGAAGGCAAGAATGCCGCCGGCAGCGCCGGGAGTTACGGCGCTCTCGTTCATTTGCTGAACTACGAGGTCGGCCCGCAGCTGGTCGGCCGCGACCCGGCCGACATCGGCGTCATCTGGGAGATGCTCTACAATGGCACGCGCCACGACAGTGCCGCTCGCGCCGGCCATGCCATGCCGCAACTGGCACGACGGGGCATGAGCATCGCTGCCATCAGCGCCGTCGACATCGCATTGTGGGACATTCTCGGCAAATCGCTCGGCGTTCCGGTCTGGCGGCTGCTCGGCGGCCGCAAGCTGGACCGCATGCCGGCCTATGCTTCCGGCGGCTGGGCCACCGCGGAAGCCATCGGCGACCAGCTGCAGTCCTACATCGCCAAGGGCGGCTTCAAGGCGCTGAAGATGCGCGTCGGCGCGATGGATGGCGCCCCACATATCTCGGCCGCTCGCGTCCGCGCCGCAAGACAGGCGCTCGGTCCAGATATCGATCTGATGGTCGACGCGCACGGCACTTACACGGTGGCCGAAGCCAAGCGCTTCATCCATCTCGCCGGCGACCTCGATCTCGCCTGGTTCGAGGAGCCGGTGATCGCTGACGACAAGCCCGGCATGGCCGAGGTGCGCGCCTGCGGTTCGATCCCGATCGCCACCGGCGAAAGCGAGGCGACACGCTATGCCTTCCGCGACCTCGCCGTGCTCAAATCCGCCGATATCTTCCAGCCGGATCCGGCCTTTTGCGGTGGCATCAGCGAGGCGATGAAGATCGGCACCATCGCCAGCGCCTTCAATCTGCGCTTTGCGCCGCATCTTTGGGCCGGCGCGCCCTGCTTCTTTGCCGGGCTGCATGTCTGCGCCGCTTCGCCGGCGAGCTTCACCGTCGAATATTCGCTCGGCGCCAACCCGATGATCCACGATCTGATCGAAGAGACTGTCGAAGCAAAGGACGGTATGGTAGCGATCCCTGATAGACCCGGGCTGGGATTCACCATTTCGGAGCGGTTCCTGGAGGCGCACGCGCAACACGGCTGACATGAAAGAAAAGAACCTTCTCGCGGAACTCGCCGCCTATCTGTTCTCCCATTCCGACAAGGAGACCGGCCGCACGCCGTCGGAGCGCGAACTGGCAGAGCATTTCAGCGTCAGCCGCGGACAGATCCGCGAGGCGCTGGCCATTCTCGAGGCGATGCGCATCGTCGAGCGACGGGCGAAATCCGGCATCTACATCGATACGAAGCAGGCGAGCGTCGAGGCGATGGCGCTGTTCGCCCGCGCGGGCCTGCCGCTCGATCCCGTCCAGATCTACGAGACGGTCGAGTTGCGCAAGATCCACGAGATCAAGGCCGCCGAACTGGCCTGTTCACGCGCCACCGAGGAGAATTTCGAGCGGCTGCGCGAGATCCTGAAGGCCTCCGAGGATCGCATCGCCGCCGGTGAAGGCCTTGCCCGGGAAGACCGCGAGTTCCACCTCGAGATCGTGCGGGCGACCAAGAACAGCGTCTTCCACAATATCTGCAGCGTCTACTACATGATGGGTGAGCTGCGCCTGCCGATCTATTTCAACGATCCCGAACGCAGCGTGCGCTCCCATGCCGAGCATATCCAGATCTACGAGGCGCTGCTGCGCCGCGACGGCAATCTCGCCCAGGCGCTGATGAGCGCCCATCTGCAAGGCGCCGAAAGCTACTGGAAGGGGCTGATCGAGGGGCGTGGGGCGGAACCGCAAAGCCCAGCGCTCGAAAAGGCCTGAAATGCCCAAGATCCTGTCGACACACAGACTGCACCCCCGTGCCTCTTCCATGCTGACAGGGGCCGGCGAACTCGTCGTTGCTTCCGCCCTCGACGCGCATACGCTTGCCGCCGAGGCAAGGGACGCCGATGTCATCATCGTTCGCGCTCCCTTGCCTGCGTCGCTTTTCGAAGGAGCAAGGAAGCTCAGGGCCGCGATCCGGCACGGCGCCGGGCTGGACATGGTACCTATGGAAGCGGCCAATGCCGCCGGCGTGCTGGTGGCGAACGTACCGGGGGTGAACGCGCGATCCGTCGCCGAATACGTGATGTTCGCGGCGCTGGCGCTGCTTAGGCGCTTTCGTGTGTTGGACCGCGACCTGCGTGCGAAGGGCTGGCTGGCCGGCCGCGAACACACTGTGGTGGCCAGCGAGCTAGCGGGCAAGACGATCGGCATTGTCGGTCTCGGCGCGATCGGCCAGGCGGTTGGCCATATCGCGGCACATGGGTTCGATCTGAATGTGGTGGCGACGACGCGCAGCATGCGGCCGGCGCCGGACAGGGTCGGCTTCCTGTCGATCGATGCGCTGATCGAACAGAGCGACATCATCGTTCTGTGCTGCCCGCTGACGCCCGAAACACGGGGGCTGATCAGCCGCGAGCGCATTGACCGGATGAAGCCGGATGCGCTGCTGATCAATGTTTCGCGCGGGCCGGTGATCGACGACGACGCGCTGATCGAGGCCTTGCAGAAGGGCCGTATCGGCGGCGCCGCACTCGATGTTTTTGCAACACAACCGCTGCCGCCCAACCACCCCTATTTCGGCTTCGACAACGTCATCGTCACCCCGCACATGGCTGGGATCACCGAGCAGTCGATGATGCGCATGGGCGTCGGCGCGGCTGGCGAAGCCTTGCTGGTGCTGGCCAACAGATTACCGGTCAATCTGCGCAACCCGGAAGTGGTCGAGCACTACCGGCGGCGGTTCCCTGTCGATCTCTGAGCGCCTCAATTTTCCCGAACTCGCCGGCGATGGTGCCGGCATGGTAAACGTCACAAAATTCCTGCTGACCGCTGGCTTCTGCGTGGCGACGGCGCAAGTCTTCGCCAACGGACAGGGCAGCTACGTGTTCTGCGACAACGGCTTGCGCTGCGTGGCGGCACCCTGTCCATCGAACAGCGCACTCGACCTCGCTACTGGTAAGCTCATCAAAGGCGTTTCAATCGACATTGATCGCCTGCCGCAGCAAGACAAAGCCCTCAATCTTTCGGACAAGCTCTATGCCGGCGAGGTCGTTGTTGTCGGATCGATCGAGAACCGCACCCGGACCTTCAACGGCAAGCGGTACACCCTGCCTTGGCTGGTTGCCACCGGCATCGAACGCGCCGCCAAGGACAGCGAACGCGGCCACTGCTCGTCGCGCTGACACGCGCTGTCGGATCAATTTGCAAGCAGCGCCTCCACGCCGGCTGCGATGCGCAGCAGGTGGTGGTCATGACCATTGCGCGCCACCAGCATCAGCCCGGCCGGGCGCGTCTTTCCCGGCATGGGCAGCGAGATTGCTGACAGATCGAACTGGTTGGCGACCTGCGTGTTGCGCAGCAGAAGACCCTCGATCCTGTTGCAGAGGGCCTCGTCACCGGTCATCGAGACGATCGTCGGCGCCGTCACCGGCGTGGTCGGCAGGGCCAGTACGTCTACCCCTGACAGCCGCTCATCCATTGCGGCGACAAGTGCTGCGCGACGGCGCATTGCCCTGATATAGACCGTGGCCGGAATGGCGGCGGCGCGCGACAATGGTCCGCTTACCCGCGGGTCGACCGGCGTCGCCGCTCCCGTCGCCAGCCAGTCGGCATGGATCTCCGCCCCTTCCATCGCCGCGATCGAGGCGCGCTTGGTTGCCGCGCGCAGTTCGGCAAGCAGGTCGTCGATCGACAGTTCCGCAAGCCGTGCGCCGCTAAGCTCCATCTTGCGAAGACACCAGTCGAACGTCGTCGCGACCTCTTCCTGCGTATCATCGAACAGCACGCCGCGCGCAATGCCGATGCGCAGGCCGTGCAGTGGAAGCGGCAACAGTGCTGCCAGGTTTTCGCCCGACATCACTGCATCGGCCGCCGCACATTCCGCGACGGTGCGGGCCAGCGGACCGATCGAGTCCAGCGTGGCCGACAGCGGAAACGCACCCGCGAGCGGCACGCGCCGCGCGGTCGGCTTGAAACCGACGACGCCATTCAGCGATGCCGGAATGCGCACCGAACCACCCGTATCGGAACCGATAGAGATTTGGCTGGTGCCTTCGCCGACCGAAACCGCGGCGCCTGAGGACGAGCCGCCCGGAATACGGGTGGCATCGCTTGCATTGCCGGGGGTGCCGTAATGCGGATTGACGCCGATCGCGGTGAAGGCGAACTCGGTCATGTTGGTCTTGCCGAGGATGACTGCACCGGCCTGACGCAGCCGTCGCACGACAATGGCATCCCGCAGCGCCGGCGCTGCGGTGGCGAGCAGCAGAGAGCCCGCCGTGGTCGGCTCGCCAGCGACATCGAACAGATCCTTGATCGAGACGATCGCCCCATCGAGCGGCCCGAGCGTGACGCCGGCTTTTCGCCGCGCATCGGCTGCGTCGGCCGCCGCCCGTGCGGCTTCCGGGTAGAGCTTTACGAAAACGCTTTCGTCGTCGACGCGAACGGCAAGACGCGAAAGAATTGCTTCGAGGCTATCACGGGCTGATTGCATTTTCGGTGTCGGACTCCGCACGCTTGGAACGTCTTAAGATAGCAGCCCCAACTGCCGCAGGAGACATAGCCCGGCACGGTCGGATTTGCACCTGTCGAACCGAAGGAGGAAGGCCCGATGCTCTACCAAGGCAGCTGCCACTGCGGCAAGGTCGCGTTCGAGGTCGAAGGCGAGCTGACCGGAGCCGTACGGTGCAATTGCTCGATCTGCTCGCGCAAGGGTGCACTGCTATGGGCAGTGCCGCATGAAAGCGTGCGGGTGCTTGCCTGGGGCGATGATCTCGGCCGCTACAGCTTCGGCAACCATGTCATCGCGCACCGCTTCTGCCGCAGCTGCGGCATTCACCCCTTCGCCGAGGATGTCGGCGAAGGGAGCGGGCGAAGTGCCTATATCAATATTCATTGTATCGAGGCGTTGGACGTCGCCGCCGTGCCGGTCTTCGACTTCGACGGCCGTTCCGTTTAGGCCTTGGGATCGTCGATCGGCTTGGGGCCAAGGAAGAACGCCGCCAGTGCCGCAAGCAATGTCGCCGCCGCGCAATAGGCGAAGGCGCTGGCAACGCCGGTATTGTCGACCAGCAGGCCGCCGAACACGGCGCCCAACGCGATGGCGACCTGGAACGTCATAACCATGAGCCCGCCGGCGCTTTCCGCCTGATCGGGGGCGGCTCGCACCAGCCAGGTCTGCAGCCCGACTGGGACGGCACCGAAGGCAAAGCCCCAGCTGGCCACTGCTATTGCAGCCACGACGGGTGAGCCTCCGACCACCAGCAGCAGGAGCGCTGAAGACGCGATCAGCAGAGGCGCCAGAGTGACGGCTGCCTTGAGGCTGCGCTCGGCAATGAAGCCGCCGGCAAAATTGCCGAAGAAACCACCAATGCCGTAGGCGAGCAGCACAAGCGAGATCGTCTCGATGTCCAGTGCGGGCACCTTCTCGAGAAACGGGCGGACATAGGTGAAGCCGGCAAAGTGTCCCGAGGCGACCAGCAACACCACCAGCAGCGCTACTCTGATCATCGGCCGCTTCATCACCTCCAGCAGCGTGCGAAAACCTGCTGTACCTGCCGGCGGCAGTCGCGGGATGGTAGCCACCTGTACCAGAAGCGCCAGCGCGCCGACCACGGCGGCGATCATGAAGGCCGTCCGCCATCCCCAGATGTCGCCGACATAGGCGCCGACCGGAGCAGCGCAGACCGTCGCCACCGAAACGCCGGTGAGGATGATCGACATGGCGCGCGGCATCAGCCGCATTGGGACAAGCCGCATCGCCATGGCCGCCGACATCGACCAGAATCCGCCGAGACTGATCCCGAGCATGATGCGGGCGATCAGAAGAATAGGAAGCGACGACGCAAACGCGGCCACCAGGTTTGACAGCACAAGCAGCACGGTCAGCGCCAACATGACCAGCCTGCGGTCCAGCCGCTTGGTGACAATAGCCATGGTCGGTGCCGCAATCGCGCCAATGACGGCCGTTGCCGTTACCGCCTGCCCGGCGGCGCCTTCGGTGATGCCGAGATCCTGCGCAAGCGGCGTCAGCAGGCTGGCCGGCAGAAATTCTGCGGTCACCAGGCCGAAGACTCCGAGCGCCAAGGAGACCACCGCCCCCCATGCGGGGTCGGATCGTTCGCCAGTTTCAGATGGGTCGAGAACGGCGTCCATGACGCCTGTCGCGGGTTCGGTCATGAGGGATCTCCGGTCTGTTGCAGCGCAGCATTTGACTGCAATGCAACATAAGGAGTGACTAGCTGGAGTTTCCATGCTAGAAACACCATTATGTTTGACCGTTCGTCCAAAATCCCCGTAACCGGCGATCCACTGACGGACATATTGCGCGGATTGCGCCTCGAAGGCGTCGATTACGGCCGTTGCGAGATGAAGGAGCCTTGGGGCATCCATTTTCCGGCTCAGGCGGCGGCACGGTTTCATTTCATCGGCCGTAAAGGCTGCTGGTTGCTGCAGCCGTCCGGCGAATGGGTCGAGCTCAAGGCGGGCGACGCTGCCTTGTTGCCGCGCGGCTCAGCTCACACGCTGGCGAGCGAGCCGGGTATCGAGGCGGCGCCGATCCACGGCTATGAGGTCGAGGAGATCTGCAAGAATGTCTATTGCATGTCGAATGACGGCGTGCCCGGCTGCCGTCCGGGGACCTTGCTGTTTTTCGGCAGCATGTATTTCAATCTCGATGGCTTGCACCCCTTGCTCGGCATGATGCCGGACGTGATGCGCGCACATGAGTTGGAAGCCTATGAACCAGGTATTCCACATTTGCTGGAAGCGATGGCCCGCGAGGTGTCGATGGAGCGCGTCGGCTCCGGCGGCATCCTGGCGCGGCTGGCCGATGTGCTTGCCGCGACCGTCATCCGCTCATGGGTCGAGCGCGGCTGCGGCGACTCTTCCGGATGGATCGCGGCGGTCAGGGATCGCGAGATCGGCCGGGTGCTGGCCGCGATCCACCTGGAACCGAACCGTGACTGGACGGTGGAGGCTCTGGCGAAGATGATGGGTGCCTCGCGATCGGGTTTCGCCGATCGCTTCGCCACCATTGTCGGCGAAACACCGGCAAAGTACGTCACGCAGGTGCGGATGCACCAGGCGCGGCAATGGCTGGTCCGCGACCGGCTCAAGATTTCCGTCGTGGCGGCGCGCCTCGGCTACGAATCCGACGCCTCCTTCAGCCGCGCCTTCAAACGGGTCATCGGATCGCCGCCCAGCCATTTCCGGGCCGAGGAACAGGCGGAGATCCGCTAATGCATGTCGCGCAAAAGTGTGCAGCGGTTTTGCGATAACGACGTGCATCAAAACAAGAATCTAAAGCGCGTCGCATGAGGCCGGTCGAACGCGACGCGCTTTAGGCCGGCTAAACGTTGGCCGGCTTATTGCTCGGTGATACAGGCCGAGCCGGCACTGCTCTTGCAATATTTGCCGGAGGCCCCGCACCTGCCATCCGAGACTTCGACGACGGTGCCGCTCAACAACAGTTTGCAGTCGCTGGTGGACAGATTGACCGTGCCGTTGAGGCCCTTGATCTTCTTGGCGTCGACCTTCGCACCGGCGACGATTTTCTTGGCTGCCTGCGCCTCGCCCAGATGCGCCGCCAACAATCCCATACCGGCGACAAGCAGGATCGTCGCAAAAGTGCGGAACAGATTTCCCATAGCCAACCCTCCATTTCGGGCCTCCAAAATTGGGCTTGCAAAGCCCGTTTGGGACCAAAGGATCAGCCTATTCGACAAATCGGAGCATCCGCATCCCCCGCACGGGGGATGACGGGAAGACTCGAGCATTTCGCACCAAATGGAGTCACGTAGCGTCGCACAAATGCGGCTAAAACACATAGATAGAGCGGGATACACGGTTCGTGTTGAACGCATCCCGCTCCAGCTGCAGTAAAGAGGCTTGTACTTAGCCGGCGTGACGCAGGCTTATTCCGCTGCCCTTGTCGAACAGCACCACCTTGTCCGGATTCCAGGCAAAGCGCACCGGCTGCTCTATCTGGACGTCGGTCCTGGCCGGCACGGTGGCGCGCAGCATGGCGTCGCCGACCCGCAGCGTCAGGATCTTCTCGACGCCATGGTTCTCGACATCGTGGACCCGCGCCTCGACCGGCGCGCCGGTCTCGAGATAGACGTCTTCGGGACGAATACCGAAGACGAGCGGGCGACCGTCGGTCGCCGCGCCCGTCTTGGCACCCCCCGAAGTCTTGGCACCCCCCGCAAACGGCAATTCGAAATTGAGCGGCGCCATCACCGCACGTCCGTTGACGAGCTTGCCGTCGATGAGGTTCATCGGCGGTGAGCCGACGAAGCTTGCCACGTAGGTGTCGCGCGGATTGTTGTAGATCTCGTACGGCGTGCCGGTCTGGACGATGCGGCCATGGTTGAGCACGCCGACCTTGTCACCCATCGACATCGCCTCGATCTGATCGTGCGTCACGAACAGGAAGGTGGCGCCAAGCTGCATCTGCAGGTTCTTCAATTCGGTGCGCAGCGCCTCGCGCAATTTGGCGTCGAGCGCCGACAACGGCTCGTCCATCAGGAATACCCGCGGCTTGCGCACGATGGCGCGGCCGATCGAGACGCGCTGCATCTCGCCGCCTGAAAGCCTATCGGTCTTGCGGTCGAGCAGATGCTCGATGCGCAGCGTCCTGGCCGCGCGGTCGACACGATCCTTGATCTCGGCATCGGGCAGCCGGCGGATCTTCGGCTTCAGCGGAAATTCGAGGTTCTGGCGCACCGTATAGCGCGGATAGAGCGAATATTGCTGCAGCACCAGCGCCACGTCGCGCTCGGCCGCGCCCCAGTCGGCGACATCGACGCCATCGATGAAGACCTGGCCTTCGCTCGGTTTTTCCAGGCCGGCAATCATGCGCAGCGTCGTCGTCTTGCCGGCGCCGGTCTCGCCAAGCAGGACGAAGAACTCGCCATCGGCGATGTCGAGATCGAGCCCGGTCAAGGCGGTGTGGTTACCGAACTTCTTTGAGATGTTCTTGAGCTGGATGTGGGCCATCAGAGTCTCACTCCCAGCGATTTGCCGCTCGCCGTGTCGAAGAAATGCGCCTGGCTGGGATCTATTCTGACGAAGACCCTTTCGCCGGGGCCGCTGATGAAGCCGCTCTTGGTGCGCGCACGCAGCATCTTGGAGCCGACCTTGAGGTCGACGATGTCGAAGGACCCGAGCGGCTCGACGATCTGCGTCTCCACCGGCAGGAACCCCTCGGCGGTTTCGCGGCGGACGAGGACGCCTTCCGGCCGTATGCCGAGCGCGAGTTGGCTGCCGGCATGGCCATTGAGCTTCGACAGCAAGGCGCGCGGGAATTCGAAGCCAGCGGCCGCATCGCCGACCGTGACCGAGGCCGATGAGGGTTTCTCGGTCACCGAAGCGTCGGCGACGTTCATCACCGGGCTGCCGACAAATTGCGCGACGAAAAGATTCGCCGGATGCGAATAGACCTCGTCCGGCGAGCCGACCTGCTGCAGTACACCTTCATGCATGATGACGATGCGGTCGGCGAGGCTCATCGCCTCGATCTGGTCGTGGGTGACATAGATGCTGGTCGAACCCTGCTTGATGTGCAGCCGCTTGATCTCGGCCCGCATCTCCTCGCGCAGCTTGGCATCGAGCGCGCCGATCGGCTCGTCCATCAGCATCGCCTTCGGCCGCCGCACCAAGGCCCGGCCGATCGCCACGCGCTGCATGTCGCCGCCGGACAGCGCCGACGGTTTCTTGGCGAGGAGATCGCTGATCTGCAGCGTCTTGGCGACCGAGCGCACCTCGCTGTCGATCTCGGCCTTGCTCTTGCGCGTCGCTCTCAGTGGAAAGGCGATGTTCTCGTAAACGCTCATATGCGGATAGAGCGAAAACGATTGGAAGACCATGGCGATGTCGCGGTCGGCGGCCTTGAGGTGCTGGACCGGCTTGCCGTCGATGAGGATGTCGCCGCCGTCGATCGTCTCCAGCCCGGCAATCGCCCTGAGCGTCGTCGTCTTGCCGCAGCCCGACTGGCCGAGCAGCACGATGAACTCGTTGTCGTCGATCTTCAGGTTGAGGTCCTTGATGACCTGGACGGCGCCGAAATATTTCTGGACGCCGCGAAGCTCGATTTGGGTCAATGCTGTGCCCCCGGATTTGCCCCTTGCCCGGTGCCGGCCTTCTCCTCCGGCGCGATCTTGGAGGTGATGTTGAAGCCGATCAGACCGATCAGGATGATGGTCACGCCATAGCTGTGCAGCAGCATGTTCCACGGCTGGCAGAGCGCGATGATACCGAGCACCATCAGCACCTGGCTGCCCGGTTCGAGATATTTCTGGTTGATGTCGCGAAAGCTCATTTGCGGATCGCTCCGAAGGACATGCCGCGCAACAGGTGGTTGCGGAGCAGGAAGGTGAAGATCGCGACCGGCAGCAGGAACAGGAAGGTTCCGGCGGCGATCACCGTCCAGTCCGGCAGGCCGGAACCGACCTGGCTGGGAATGAAGGGCGGTGCCGTCTGGGCGCGGCGGCTGGTCATGATCAGCGCGAAGGCATACTCGTTCCACGCCGTGATGAAGCAGAACACGGCGGTGGCGGCGATGCCGGTGGCGGCCTCGGGCAGCACGATCTTGAAGAAGGCCTCCATGCGCGTGTAGCCGTCGACGAGCGCCGCCTCTTCATACTCCTTCGGGATTTCGTCCATGAAGCCCTTCATCAGCCAGACCGAGAAGGACAGGTTGAAGGCGGTGTAAAGAATGATCAGGCCGACATGGGAATCGTTGAGCCCTACCGCCCGGTACATCAGGAACATTGGGATGGCGACGACCACCGGCGGCAGCATGCGCGTCGACAGGATGAAGAAGAGCAGATCCGCCTCTCCCTTCACCTTGAAGCGCGAGAAGCCATAGGCGGTGAAGGTGCCCATGCCGACGGCCAGGACGGTCGAGGTTATGGCGACGATCAGCGAATTCATGAAACGGCTCGGATAGCCCGACCACTGCACCTGGCCCTTGCCGTCGCGCACGATCTTTTCGCCGCCATTGAAGACGACGCGCTCCCACCACGGCGCAGCCGCGTACTCCTCCGGCGACGGCGGGCTGCGCAGCTGCGAACGCTTGGTGAACAACTTGACGAAGGGCGATATCTCCGGCTGGAAAACCACCGTCGGCGGAATGGTGGTGGCGAGATTGCGCGGCTTGAAAGCCGTCGAGGCGATCCAGTAGATCGGCGCCAGGAAGATGATCGTCACCAGCAGGACAGCGACGATGGCGACCCGGTTGAAGGTGATTTCGGAAGAAGTGCGGACTGCGGCCATCTCAGCGCTCCTTCACCTTGTTGAGATATTTGACATAGATGTTGGTGATCGCCAGCACCATGATCAGCACGATGTAGGCGAGCGCGCAGGAACGCCCGGTCTGCCATTCCTGGAACGCCATCTTATAGAGCCGGATCGAGATCAGCTCGGCCGTCGGCTGGCTGGTCAGGATGTAGGCGAGGTCGAAGGTCTTGAACGCCTCCATGGTGCGGAAGATGACCGCGATCATCAGGATCGGCGCAACCAGCGGCAGCGTTATGCGGAAGAAGGTGTAGAACGGCCCGGCCCTGTCGATCGCGGCTGCCTCGTAGAGATGCTTGGGCACAGCCGACAGGCCGGCCAGCGACAACAGCATGACAAAGGGCGACCACATCCAGATGTCGGTCAGCGCGACCGCATAGAGCGCCATTTTCGGATTCGACAGCCATTCGAAGGTGCCGAGGCCGAGCGCATAATTGATGATGCCGAAGGACGGATCGTAGAGCAGCTTCCAGAACAGGCCGACGACGGCCATCGACAGCATCATCGGCAACAACAGGAGCGTCGTCAGCAGGCCCTTGAGCGGAATGTCGCGATTGAGCAGCATGGCCACGCCGAAGCCGACGAGCAGCTGGCCGGCGACCGAGATGATGACGTATTTTGCGGTGATGGCGAAGTTGGACCAGACATAGGGATCGCTGAGCAGGTCGCGATAGTTTTGCAGCCCGACGAAATTCGCCGCCGCGCTGGTCGAGGCGCGGAAATCGGTGAACGAATAGCCCAGCGAATAGATCAGCGGGAAGATGTTGAAGACGATCAGAAACAGGATCGTCGGGATGATGAAGAGATTGCGGATCGAAATGTCGCTTAGACCGCGAGCGGCGGCCCGCGAGGACCTGTCCAGCGTGGTGATCATCGTGGTCGCCAAGACCCTGCTCCCGGTTCAAGAATCAGAAAAAGAAACGGAGGAGGCACGAACGCCCCCTCCGTGAAACTTCATGCTTATTGGCCGCGGCCGTATTTCTTGAAGGTCGCGTTCCAGTCGGCTGCCAGTGCGTCCAGCGTCTCCTTGGCGGTGCCTTCGCCGCCGATCATGTAAGGATAGATGCGCTGGTTGAGCTGCTGCAGCAGTTCCGCATATTCCGGAACCGCCCAGAAGTCCTTGACCTTGAACATGGTCTCGTAGAACGCCTTGTTGTAGGGCGTGGCGTTCTGGAATTCGGGCGACTTGAGCACGGCGGCACTGCAGGTGTAGCCGCCAAGCGCTGCCCATTTCTTCTGGGTCTCGTCCTTGATGAACCATTCCAGGAACTTCGTCGCCTCTTCCTGCTTCTGCGAGTAGGAAACGATGGAGATGCCCTGACCGCCGAGTGCGGCGAACTGGTCGCCGCCAGGTCCGGCTGGATTGGCGAAGAAGCCGGTGTTCTTGGCGTTCGGGTTCGACGCCTCGTTGATCAACGAGGGGAAGAACGCGAAGTAGTTCATGCTCATCGCGGCCAGGTTTTCAGTGATCGCCTGGTTGTCCTCGACGAAGAACGACTTGGCCCAGCCCGGAGGCGTGAACTTGTAGAGTTCCTTGTAGGCGTCGAGCGCCGCGATCGCCTTGTCGGAGTTGATGAAGCCATCGACCTTGTAGGTCTTATAGTCACCCAGCTCGCCGCCAAAGGAGAACAGCGCGTTTTCGAAGCCCATCGCCATCGCGTCATAAGAATTGTCGGTGTAGATGGCGATGCCGTATTTTTTCTGGTCCGGCCGGTAGAAGAATTCGGCGATGTCGCGTAGCGCCTTGAAATCCTTCGGCACGTCGAGATCGTAGCCATACTTGGCCTTGAAGGCTTCTTTTTCCTTGGGGTCTTCGAACCAGTCCTTGCGATAGGACCAGCCGACGGCGTCGCCTTCGAGCGGAATGGCCCAGTACTTGCTGCTGCCGCCCGGATATTCGGCATAGTATTTCACCGTGGCCGGTGCCATCACTTCACCGACCTTGTGCTTGTTGAAGAAGTCGGTCAGGTCGACATAGTGGCCACCGGTCGAGCCAGCACCAAGCCATTGCGAGTCGCCGACGACCATATCGTAGGCGTCGCCATGGGCGTTGAACTCGGTGAAGGCCTTGGTCTGGAAGTCGGGCCACGGTGTGGTTTCCACCGTGATCTTGACGCCGGTTTCCTTCTCGTACTCGTTGCCGAGTTCCTGCAGGTAATTGGCCGGATCCCATTCCGCCCAGAAGATTGTAAGTTCCTTTTCCTGCGCGTAGACGGACGTTCCGCAGGCGAGCACTAGGCCGATACCAGCAAGCAAGCTGGTCATTGTCTTGCGCATAATGATTTCCTCCCTTGTGCGCATTCTACCGTTCATGAGAACCGGCATCGAGGCCGGCCCTGGTAGTCCTCCCGTGACGGCACCGTTTCGGTCTGTGAGCCTCCTCGCTCGACCGAAACGGATCTCAGCCTTCACCTTTGATCCGCTTTATTTGTCCTGATCTGGTATTACCAATTTAAGAGGAACGTCAAGCCCTTTCTTGGACGGTGACGGACACGCAGACAAGCTGGCTTCTGCGATATCTGCCTGTTTTCGCTGAATTTTCCTACTCCATGATACATGAATGCCTTACTTGGGCCGCTGCATCGCCAGTAGCATGAATAGCCAAGTTGAAAATCTGGTCGAACCAGATTGGCGTCATCTCACGGCGGTCGTCGGCGCGATCCCATCTCCTTCAATCATCGACTCGGTCATAGCCGCGCGCACAAGAGCCCCGGCCGCCCATTGCGCAACCGACATCATACTGCGGCTATCCAAGCCCCATATATCCTTCAATACGATCAGCATCTCAACACCGAAGATCAGCGACAGCGCCTGCGCAAGCCGCTTGAATTCGCGCTGCGGCAACTGGCCCTTGAGTGGCGCGATCGCATCCTTCAAAAGCTCGATGCGATGGCCGCGCGTGAAGGCCGGTTCGCCGCCCAGCGTGCCTGCCTGTCGCTGTGCCCACTGGTCGAGCGACAGTTTCAGCGCCGCCTTGAACGTCGCTTCGAAGGCCTCGATGCGCGGCATGGCGGTGTCGAACAGCTCGGCGACCCGGCGCTCCGGATCGGCAGAGATCGATTGCCAGGTAAGGATCGGCCCGAGCCCTTCGTCGACCACCGCCTGCACCAGCGCCGCCTGGCTCGGAAAATACCGATAAGCGGTGGCGCGCGAGACTTCCGCTGCTTCCGCCACCTCGCTGACGGAGGGCGTGGCGCCCGCCTGCATCAGCTTTGTCGCCGTCTCCAGCATCAGCCGCTTGGTGCGCGCGCGGGCCCCGCGCTCAGCCCGCGGGCTGGCGCCTTGGCCGGCGTCGTCGTTCACTGTCGCTTGTTGACGTGAGACATCCATGTTAATACGATACGCGCGTCTCAAAAAATTGCAATGGCCCTTCGCCCATCGAACGGCCAGGCAAAGGGGCGGCAGCGCCGAACACGCCCAAGACCGGGGAAACGCGATGAAGCGCATCTATGTGGTGGGCACCGCCGACACCAAGGGCGAGGAACTCGCATTTCTGTCCGATGCGGTCGCCGCTACCGGCGCTTCGATTGCCCGTGTCGACATCGGAACACGCGGCGCGACCGTGCCGGTCGACATTTCGGCAGACGAGGTCGCCAGCCACCATTCCGAGGGTCGCAACGCCGTGCTCGGCGTCGACGATCGCGGCACCGCGGTGGCGGCAATGGCTGCCGCCTTTGCCCGGTTTGTTCAATCGCGCAGCGACATTGCCGGGATTATCGGCATTGGCGGCGGTGGCGGCACCTCGATCATCACCGCAGGAATGCGCACGCTGCCGCTCGGCCTGCCCAAGATCATGGTTTCGACGTTGGCCTCCGGTGACACCACGCCTTACGTCGACGTCTCCGACATCGTCATGATGCCGTCGGTGACCGACATGGCCGGCCTCAACCGACTTTCCCGTGTCGTGCTGCACAATGCCGCCCAGGCGATATCAGGCATGGCGGCAAAGCCGGCGCCGCCGGCCGACGGCAGACCCTCGATAGGCCTGACCATGTTCGGCGTCACCACGCCATGCGTGACCGCGATCGCCGATGAGCTTCGTTCGACCTATGACTGCATGGTCTTTCATGCCACCGGAACCGGCGGCCGCACCATGGAAAAAATGGCCGACAGCGGCCTGTTGTCCGGCGTCATCGACATCACAACGACCGAAGTCTGCGACTTGCTGCTTGGCGGCGTGCTGCCGGCGACCGAAGATCGCTTTGTCGCCATCGCCCGCACCAGGCTGCCTTATATCGGCTCGGTCGGCGCGCTCGACATGGTCAATTTCTGGGCGCCGCCGACAA
This sequence comes from Mesorhizobium sp. M0410, assembly GCF_040321435.1. Classification (NCBI taxonomy): domain Bacteria; kingdom Pseudomonadati; phylum Pseudomonadota; class Alphaproteobacteria; order Hyphomicrobiales; family Phyllobacteriaceae; genus Mesorhizobium; species Mesorhizobium sp. M0410. The sequence continues at coordinate 10,361 of NZ_JAMYRN010000003.1, read as the reverse complement.
TTCCGGAACGCTATCGCGGCCGGCTGTTTTATGAGCACAATCCAAACGTCACGCTGATGCGCACCACTGCCGACGAAAGCAGGACGATCGGCGAATGGATCGGGACAAGGCTGAGCCTCTGCCAGGGTCCGGTTCGTTTCCTCATTCCGGAGAAAGGCGTGTCGGCGCTCGACATCGAAGGCGGCGCCTTCTTCGACCCTGAAGCCGATGCCGCTTTGTTCGAGGCGATCGAGCGTACCATCAAACCCGCCAAAACGCGGCGCGTGCTGCGCCTGCCGCTGCACATCAACGATCCGGAATTCGCCTGGGCCGCCACAACGGCCTTCCTCGACATCGCCAGACAGTGAGACACCAAGACATGGCCGCCATACCGCGCAAGAAAATCCTGGAGAAATTCCGCATGATGATTGCGGATGGCGTGCCGATCGTCGGCGGCGGTGCCGGCACCGGCCTGTCGGCCAAGGCCGAGGAAGCCGGCGGCATCGACCTGATCATCATCTACAATTCCGGCCGCTACCGCATGGCCGGGCGCGGCTCGGCCGCCGGCCTGCTCGCCTATGGCAACGCCAACGAGATCGTCAAGGAGATGGCCTACGAAGTGCTGCCGGTGGTGAAGAAGACGCCGGTGCTGGCCGGCGTCAACGGCACTGATCCCTTCGTCATCATGCCGCTGCTTTTGGCCGAGTTGAAGACGATGGGCTTTTCCGGCGTCCAGAATTTTCCGACCATCGGCCTGTTCGACGGCCAGATGCGGCGGAGTTTTGAAGAAACCGGCATGGGCTTCGGGCTCGAGATCGACATGATCGCCGAGGCTCACAGACTCGACCTGTTGACCACGCCCTATGTCTTCAACCCAGACGAGGCGCGCGCCATGACAACAGCCGGCGCCGACATCGTCGTCGCCCATATGGGGGTGACCACCGGCGGCTCGATCGGCGCGACGTCGGCTAAATCGCTGGACGACTGTGTCAGCGAGATCGACGCCATCGCCAAAGCGGCACGCTCAGTGCGCGAGGATATAATCCTGCTTTGCCATGGCGGGCCGATCTCGATGCCGGACGACGCCAGATATATTCTCGAGCGCTGCAAGGGCCTGCACGGGTTCTATGGCGCCAGTTCGATGGAGCGGCTGCCGGCGGAAGCCTCGATCGCCAGGCAGACGGCGGATTTCAAGGCCGTCACGTTCGGCGCTGCGTAGAGACCAGCAAAAGAAGGTGGGACGATGACCGACAACAGCAAGGTGTTCGTATATCCAAAAGACGTCAGCGCCTTCGGCTTCGACTGGGGCAGGCTGTCGCTGACGGTCGCTCCCGAAGTGAACGGCGCAAAGCGATTTTCCGGTGGTGTCGTCGACCTCCCGTCGGGCAAGGGCCATACGCGTCATAACCATCCGGGTGCGGAGGAGATCATCTTCGTCATCTCAGGCGATGGCGAGCAGATGGTCGAGGACGAGAAAGGCAACCCGGTCGTCGAGAAAGTCGGCCCCGGCTGCACCATCTATGTGCCGGAAAGCCGCTTCCACTCGACGCTCAATACCGGCGATGGGCCGATGCAGCTTTTCGTCGTCTATTCGCCGGCCGGGCCGGAACTGGCGTTGCGGGAGTTGCCGGATTTCAGGTTGATCCCGCCGGGCGGGGATAGAAGCGCCTAACCCCCGCCCGCGTTCCAGCCCCGGCCCCGATCGCCGAACATCACGTACCCTGTGTCGGTGACCGCCACCGTGTCCTCCAGCTTGATGAAGCCGCGCGTCGGGTGGAGCATGGTCGTCTCGACCGAAAGCACCATGTTCTTCTCCAGCGGCTTTGCGGCATAGGTGCCTTCATAGGTCACCGGATGGTTGGTCATCAGGAACGGCGCTTCATGCGTGATCAGCCCCATGCCATGCGCGAAGAAATCGGTATAGGGCGCAACCTTCGACTTCTTCAGCACGCCTTCGGCATGAGAAATCATGTCACCGCCCAGCGTGCCCGCCTTGACCTTGGAGAAGGCCGCCTGCTGCACTGTCTCGATCTCGGCCAGCAGATCCTCGAGTTCGGCGTCAGGCTCGCCCAGCACGCCCATGCGGCAAAGGTCGCCGATATAGCCGTGGTAGTTGCCGCCGGAATCGATCGACATCACCTCGCCCCGTTTCCAGGCCTGCGGCGAGGCGGCGCGGTTGTGGCTGGAGCCTAGCGTCAACAGGCAATATTCGAAATGCGCGCCGCGATTGGTCTCCTCGCGCCTGAGCTGTTCGATGATCTCGCTCTTGGTCGTGCCTTCGCGTGCCCAGCCGATGGTCGCCAGCATGGAATCGGTGATCAGCTCGGAGGCGATGCGCAGCTTCTCCAACTCGGCCTCGGTTTTGATTGCGCGCATGCGCTCCAGCATATCAGTCGCATCGATCAGCTTGGCATCCGGCAGCGCGTTGCGGATCAGCATATAGGCGTCGGACGGCAGGAAGGCGGGCTCGATGCCGACGCGGGCATTGCCCTTGCCGATCTTTCGCAAATGCTCGACCGCCAGGTTGGCGGCATCGAGCGTGCCCCAGCAGGCGGCATGCAGTGTCGGCGTCCAGAATGGATGGTTCTGGTGCTCGCCGCCTTCCATGCGGTTGGCGATATAGGCGGCATGCTCCGGCCCACCTTTCTCATAGACGACGACAGGCAGATAACGGCTGTGGCCGATCGCATCCATGGCGGCGAAGAAGATGAACTTGTAGCCGCCAAGCAGATACTGCGTGTTGTGCTTGGAGGTGGCGAGCAGCACGTCGATGCCGGCCTCCTCCATCAGCCCGTCCACCCGAGCCTGGTCGAACGGCACGCCGCCGACGGCATTCTTGCCTGGGGCAATGTTCATGTCTCTCTCCCTGAAATCCCTTGGCCGGCCGCTCGCCGGCACCGGCTTTCCGGCTCTGACCCTCGGCTATGCTTAATCTGCATCATTTTGCCCGATCTGGTCCAGCCAGAACGGGCGAACCAGCCCCAAAGCTGGTCCACCTGCTGCACTTTACTCCAGTCTGGGTCCTGCCAGAACCGCGCATCGAACCGTTTCCGTACAACTGGTCCAACGGACGGAAATTTCAAAGCCACGTGAGGATGCGCCAATTCCGTCTTTGGCGAAACCCCGTACAAGGCCCATAATCAGCCGTGCAGGATGCTTACGAGCGTCCGAGGGGTACGGCGGACCCGGCCGGGTCCGCGGAGAGGACGGAGTTCGATCATGCCAGAGTTCACCATTTCCAGACGTACGATGCTTGCGGGTTCGGCATTGCTGCTGGCCTCCACCGCGATGCCGACGATCGGGTCGGCGCAGACGCCGAAAAAGGGCGGACGACTGGTTGTCGCCGCTGATTCCGAGCCGCGCAATCTCAATCCGGCGATCGTCGCCTCGAACGGCGTCTTCTTCATTTCGAGCAAGATCGTAGAAACCTTGGCTGAGGCCTCCTTTGAGGGCAAGGACGGGCTCGATCCGCGCCTGGCACTCAGCTGGGAAGGTGCCACCGACGGCCTGTCGGTGACGTTCAAGCTGCGCGAGGGCGTCAAATGGCATGACGGTAAACCCTTCACCTCCGGCGATGTCGCGTTCTCGGCGCTGCATATCTGGAAGCCGTTGCAGAATCTCGGCCGCACCGTGTTCAAGGATCTGGAGGCGGTCGACACGCCGGACGAAGCCACCGCCGTGTTCAAATTCGCCAAGCCGACACCGTTCCAGCTGATCCGCAACGCCTTGCCGGCGCTGAGCAGCGTGGTGCCCAAGCACATCTACGAGACCGGAAAGATCGAGGACAACCCGGCCAACAACGCCCCGGTCGGCACCGGACCGTTCAAATTCGCCGAATACAAACCCGGCGAATATTACCGGCTGGAGAAGAATACGGATTATTGGGGCAAGGACGAGCCCTATCTCGACGAGATCATCTATCAGGTGCTGCCGGACCGCACAGCAGCGGCCAGCGCGCTCGAGGCCGAAGAGATCCAGCTCGCCGCCTTCTCCGCCGTGCCCCTCGCCGATCTCGACCGCATATCCAAAGTGCCCGGCCTCAAGGTGATCACCAAGGGTTATGAAGGGCTGACCTACCAGCTCGTCGTCGAGATCAACCATCGCCGCAAGGAGCTGGCCGACCTGAAAGTGCGCCAGGCGATCGCTCACGCCATCGACAAGGATTTCGTCGTCAAGACGGTGTTTCTCGGCTATGCCGCCACCGCCACTGGCCCGGTGCCGAAAAACGACCCGCAATTCTACACCGCCGACGTGCCGACGTACGCCTTCGACGTCGCCAAGGCCAACACCCTGCTGGACGAGGCCGGCTACAGCCGAGGCGATGACGGCAAGCGCTTTTCACTGAAACTGCTGCCGGCGCCCTATTTCAACGAGACCAAGCAGTTCGGCGACTATCTGCGCCAGGCGCTCGCCGCCGTCGGCATCGACGCTCAGCTGGTCAACAACGACTCGGCCGCGCATATCAAGGCTGTTTACACCGACCACGCCTTCGACCTTGCGGTCGGGCCGCCGGTGTTCCGCGGCGATCCTGCGATCTCGACCACCATCCTGGTGCAGAGCGGCATTCCAGACGGCGTGCCCTTCTCCAACCAGGGCGGCTATAAGAACGCCGAACTCGATGCCCTGATCGCCAAGGCATCGGAGACGCTCGACACCGCCGCCCGCACCGGACTCTACAAGGAGTTCCAGAGAAAAGTTGCCGCTGACCTGCCACTGATCAACGTCGCCGAATGGAGTTTCATCAGCGTCGCACGTGATACGGTCAGGAACATCGCCAACAATCCGCGCTGGGCGGTATCGAACTGGGCGGACACTTGGCTGGAGGGGTAAGGAAGTCTCTCCAGACTTGCGCGCCGCTTGTGTGCTCAGCTTCAACGATGAGAGCTTTTTCGCGCCCCCCTCTGTCCTGCCGGACATCTCCCCCACAAGGAGGGAGATTGGCAGCTTTGGCGTTGCCGGCCGTCTTGCAACGCTGGAGATTGGCGAAAGCGACAATGACAGCTGATCTCCCCCCTTGTGGGGGAGATGTCCGGCAGGACAGAGGGGGGCGCCGTAGAGCGCGGCACCGAAGACTTGGCTCTCCTATCGGCGTTATGCCATGACCCGCGCTGTCATCCTCCTTCGCCGCCGTCTCGTCGGCAGCATCTTCGTGCTGCTGATTGTCGTCATCGGCACCTTCCTGTTACTCGAAGCCGCTCCCGGCGACGCGGTCGATGCCTACATCGTCTCGACCGGCGGCGACGCCGGGATGATCGAGCTGTTGCGTCACCGCTGGGGTCTCGACCAGACGGAACTGACGCGGCTCGCCAATTATCTTTGGGCGCTGCTGCATCTCGATCTCGGCCAATCGGTCACCTTTTCGCGGCCGATCCGCGACGTCATCCTCGAGCGCCTGCCCAACACGCTGCTGTTGATGGGCAGCGCCACCGCGCTCTCCTTCGGTCTCGGCTCGGCACTCGGCATCTATGCCGGCGCCAGGCCCGGCAGTTTTCGCGATCGCTTTCTGTCCATCGGTTCGCTGGCGCTCTATGCCGTGCCGGGCTTCTGGCTTGGGCTGGTGCTGATCATCGTCTTTGCCGTCGACCTGCGATGGTTTCCGATCGGCGGGATCGAGAGTATCGCCTCGGCCCGGACCGGCCTCGATCGCGCCGCCGATATCGCCCGCCATCTCGTCCTGCCGGTTTCGGCGCTCGGCTTCATCTATCTCGCGCTCTATCTGCGCATGATGCGCGCCGGCATGGCCGAGGTCTGGCGACAGGATTTTGTGCTGGCCGCCCGCGCCAGAGGACTTTCCCGCCGTCGCATCGTGCTCGCTCACGTCGCCCGCAATGCGCTGTTGCCGCTGGTCACCATGCTTGGCCTGCAGTCCGCGCAGATGTTGGGCGGCAGCGTCGTTATCGAAAGCGTCTTTTCCGTGCCAGGCCTTGGCCGGCTGGCGCAGGAAGCGGTGGCGGCACGCGACACGCCGTTGCTGCTCGGCATCATTCTCATCAGTGCCGTCCTGGTCGTCATCATCAACCTTCTCGTCGACATCGCCTACGCCGTCCTCGATCCGCGCGTCGGGGCCAGTGAGGCCGGCGCGTGAGCCCGCTTCGCCGCTTTCTTCGCACGCCGGAAGCGATCGCCGGCGCGGTCATCCTGACGGCGCTGTCTGCCGTGGCGCTTGCCGCACCTTTGTTCTTTCCGAGCGATCCGCAGGCCATTGCCGGGCCGGCATTGCTGTCGCCGTTCCAGGACTGGTCGCTGCCACTCGGCACCGACCGCCTCGGCCGTGACGTGCTGGCCGAGCTTTTCCACGGCGCCCGCACCTCGCTGGCGGTCGGCCTGGCAGCAGCAGCCACCGCGCTTGCCGTCGGCGCCGTAATCGGCACGTTGGCCGGTTTTGCCGGCGGCCTTGTCGACGAGGTACTGATGCGCATCACCGACGCTTTCCAGACCGTCCCAGCCTTCCTGCTGGCTTTGGCTTTCGTCAGCATCGTCGGGCCGTCGCTCGGCGTCGTGGTCGCTGCGATCGCGCTGGGCGCCTGGACCGGACCGGCACGCGTGGCGCGGGCCGAAGTGCTGTCGATCCGCGAGCGCGATTTTGTTGCCGGCGCCCGCGTCATCGGCATGCATCCGCTGGAGATCGCCTTTCGCGAGGTGCTGCCCAACGCGCTGCCGCCCGTCCTGGCGTTGTCGTCGGTGATCGTCGCCGCGGCTATTCTCACCGAAGCGGCATTGTCTTTTCTCGGCCTCGGCGACCCCAACCGCGTGACCTGGGGCGGCATGATCGCCGAAGGCCGCGCCGTGCTGCGCACCGCGCCCTTCCTGTCGATCATTCCGGGTGTAGCACTCGTGCTGACCGTGCTCGGCGTCTATCTCGCCGGCGAAGGCGTCGTCGAGACCGCGGCGGTGAGAAAGAGCCTGTCGTGACGGCGCTTGCTTCGATCCGCAATCTAACGGTGACCTATCGCCGCGACGGCGCCGAGGTGGCTGCGCTGAAACATATCAGCTTCGATGTCGCCGCTGGCGAGCGCCTCGCCATCATCGGCGAGAGCGGCTCGGGCAAGAGCACGTTGGCGCTGGCGATTGCCGGGCTGCTGCCGGCCACTGCCAAGATCGAAGGCCATATCGATTGGCTCTTGCGCCCGCCGCCAATGTTTGGTGCCAAGGCACCCCCCTCTATCCTGCCGGACATCTCCCCCTCAAGGGGGGAGATTGCGCTTTCATCTCTGCCTTCGCCAATCACTGAAGCTGGCCGAAAGGAACCGGCTGCGGAACTGCCGATCTCCCCCCTTGAGGGGGAGATGTCCGGCAGGACAGAGGGGGGCGCGACGGAACGCCGGCCTAAGTTCGTTCCCCCCGGAGGCCGTGATATCGGCTTCGTTTTCCAGGACCCATCCGCCAGTCTCGATCCGGTCATGCCAATCGGCAAGCAGATCGCGGAAGTCGCGCGCACGCATCTCGGACTTGACTGGCGACACGCCTATGCCAGAGCAAAAGCCTTGCTCGAACGCGTCCGTCTGCCCGACCCCGATGCCGCTCTGCGCGCCTTTCCACATCAGCTCTCCGGCGGCCAGAAGCAGCGCGTGGCGATCGCCGCCGCGATCGCGGCCGGGCCGAAACTGCTGATCGCCGACGAGGCGACCAGTGCCCTGGACACCATCGTGCAGGCCGAAATCGTCGGGCTGATCCGGCGACTCGTGACCGAGGACGGCATGACGCTGCTGTTCATCAGCCACGACATCGGGCTGGCCGCTGAGCTTGGAGAGCGCATCGCCGTGTTCCGGCATGGCGAGCTGCTCGAGCTCGGTGCGACGGCGCAGGTGGTCAGTGCGCCGCGTCACGCGTACACAAGGGCGCTGCTCGACGCCGATCTCGGCCTAGACGCCGAGCCGCTGCTGCAGCGAACATGACCAGTCCGCTGCTCGCCGTTTCCGGCCTGACCAAACGATACAGTAGCGGCGGCAAGATCATCGCCGCGGCCGACGATGTTTCCTTCCACATCGAGTATGGCGAGACGCTGGCGCTGGCCGGACCTTCCGGCAGCGGCAAATCGACGATCGCTCGGCTCATACTGCGGCTCATCGAAGCCGATGCTGGCCGAATCGAATTTGAAGGCAGTGATTTCCTGTCGTTGAACGGCGCTGCGTTGCGCGACCGGCGCGCTCGTCTGCAGACGGTGTTTCAGGATCCGCTCGCCGCCTTGAACCCACGCGCCACGGTGGCACGTGTGCTCGACGACCCCTTGCGCATCCATCACATCGCCTCTCGCGCCGAACGCCCGCGCCGTATCGTCGCTCTGCTGGAACGCGTCGGCCTCAGCGCCGGTCTCGCCGGCCGCGCCATTCACGAAATCTCCGGCGGTCAGCGCCAGCGCGTTGCAATCGCCCGCGCCATCGCCACGAAACCGTCGCTGGTCGTGCTCGACGAGGCGGTGTCGGCGCTCGACGTTTCGGTGCGCGCGCAGATCCTGCGGCTGCTGCTCGACCTTCAACGCGAGGAGCGCATCGCCTATCTCTTCATTTCGCACGATCTCGGCGTCGTCCGTGCCATCGCCCACCGCATCGCCATTCTGGACGGCGGGCGGATTGCCGAGAGCGGCGATGCCCGCACCGTCATCGACGCGCCGCAATCCGCGATCGGCAAGGCGCTGGTGGCGGCAGCGCCAAGACTGTCGAGGATCGAACGGGACGCATCATGACCGACGCCGAAGCCCGAGCCGAAAAACCGTCACGCGAACTCGATTCCGCCTTCCGCAACCGTGCCGATCTCTATCGTCTGTTGCTCGACGAGCTAACCGCGGAAGTTGGCGCGGAAAAGGCTGAGGCGATCATGATCCGCACCATTGAACGGCGAGGCAGGGAGGTTGCGGCGGCGGCCTTCGCCGATTTCGGCCCCAACGACGCACCGGCGATCGGCGAGGCGTTCCTGGCCGTCAGCCCGGATGGCGGTCGCATGTATCCGACCGACGTCGAACGCGGTCCGGACCGCATTGCCTTCAAGGTCAGGCGCTGCCCGCTGAAGGACGCCTGGGTCGAAGCCGGCGTCGACGACGAGAAACTCGCCACGCTCTGCCGCATCGCCGGCGCCTTCGATCGCGGCCTGTTCGAGGCTACCGGGGTACGCTTCGACAATGTCACCTGGACACCGGGCCACGGTTTCGGCTGCTGCCACATCGCTTTGACCAACCGGGATGCCGGTTAGAGCTACAACTCGAGCCATGTCGGCGAAGACGTAGAGTTCCGTTCGGTTGGGCAGCACAGGGCCAACAAAAAACTCCCAGCGGCGTAAGGCCACGGCAATCAAATCAATCCGAGACTTGTCGGATTGCGGCATCCTTGTCCGTCTTGCGTAGGGAGTTCCTGGAGGTGAATTATGAGCGAATTGCCGGTGGTCAAAACGAGACGCAAAGGCAAGACCCTTATGCAGAGCATGCTGATCCCAACCGAGAAAATGGTCGCTGACGAGCTCCGGGCTGCACGACCTGGCCACTTGTCGGACCCTGCAGAGCTACGACGTAAGCTCGCGGCAAAATACGGAGCAGACGCCTGCTGCCCGGTGACTGTGCGGCGGCACTTGGTGCATATCAGTCAAGACAGCAGCGCGCCCTTTTGGCGCGTCGTAAATCCCGATCGGCCATTCGCCCGATGTATGAGAGGTGGATCGGAACACATACGCGAGAAATTGGCGGCTGAATGCTAAGTGTACGCCTCCGGCGAGGGCCGCCTTGCGCGAGCATGGCCCGGTAGCGAAGCTGCGCTCTTAAGGTCGTCCTTTCGAGCGTAGTTAGCAGCACAGCATGAGCCATGTGACGTTATTGACCGGGCCTGAGCGTCGTCGTCGTTGGCGTGAAGAGGATCAGTGCCGGATCCTGGCCGCGGCATTCGCGCCCGGGTCCACAGTGGCGGCGGTAGCGCGTCAGTACGATGTCGCAACCAGCCTGATCTATAAATGGCGCCGCACGGCGAGAGCCCGCGAGACGGGCTTTGCCGAAGTTGTCGTGGTTCCCGATGAGCCTGTCGCCGCTTCGGTGCCGGCGGCGCCCCTAGCGGTGATCGAGCTGGAGATCGCCGGCAAGGTGCGGCTGCGGATACCGCTGACCACGCCGCCGACACTGGCGGCGGCGATGGTGAAGGCGCTGGGCATTTCATGATCCCGGTTCCGAGCCAGGTGCGGATCTGGTTGGCGGTCGGCCGGACCGATATGCGTCGCGGGATGCAAGGCCTCGCTCTGCAGGTTCAGGAGACGTTGGGCCGGGATCCGCATGCCGGCGATCTTTATGTCTTCCGCGGCCGCAACGGCAACCTGATCAAGATTATCTGGCATGATGGGCTCGGCATGTCGCTATATGCAAAACGGCTCGAGAAGGGCCGGTTTCTATGGCCGTCGCCGGCGGACGG